>DASYBY010000654.1:0-5200 GCA_036500525.1 Baekduia sp.
CCTGACGAAGATCCTGGCGGTCCCCGGCCTGCGGATCGGCTATCTCCTCGCGCCGCCCCCGCTGGCCGCCCGCCTGCGGGCGCGCCGTCAGGCCTGGGCGGTCAACGGCCTGGCGCTCGCGGCGTGTACCGCGGCATGCCGGCACCCCGAGCGCCTCTCGCCGGTCGCGGCCCGCGCGCAGGCCGACCGCGCCGCGCTCGCCGCCGCGCTGACCACGATCCCCGGCCTCGCCACCCACCCCGGCGCCGCGGGCTTCGTCCTGACCGACGTCACCGATCGCGACGCGACCCCCATCGCCGCGGCCCTCCGCCGCGACCGCGGCATCGCCGTCCGTCCCGCCTCGACCTTCCCCGGCCTCGGCCCCGGCCACCTCCGCCTCACCGCCCGCGGGGGCGACGCCGACGCCCGCCTCGTCACCGCCCTCGCGGCAGCCCTCCGCTGACCGTCACGCCCCCGCGTCGTCGCCCTCCGCCAGCACCCGCTCCACCGACGCCACCTTGTCCTCCAGCGTCTGCCCGGGCCTATCCCGCCGCTCGTCGAGCTTGAGCACGGTGTAGACCCGCGGCAGCCCGAGCTCGAACGGCACGGCATGCAGCTCGCCGACCAGCGCCAGGATGTCGGCCGTCGAGCCCTCCAGCGACGTGCCCATCGCGTGCAGCGCGTAGCGCACGCGGTCCTGCTGCGCGAGGCGCCGCTGCACGGCGGCGATGTAGCGGCTGGCGCTCGGGTCGCTGCGCCCCAAGCCGATGATCGTCACGTCTGCGGTCGCCATGCAGGCGACGCTACAAGGCGGCGCACCGCGCCCCCAGGGCGCCTACCAGGCCTGCGAGGTCCCGCAGTGCGGGCAGGCGACCGAGGTCGAGACCGGCGCCTGGAACTGGTAGCCGCAGGAGCAGCCGTAGTGGGCCGAGTCCTCGGGCGCGACCGACGCGCGGTGGCGCCGCTCCGCCAGCAGATGGTGATCGACGACGGGCGCGGGCTCCGGCTCGGGCGCCACCTCGGCCGGGCGTCCGAAGACGTGCGGGCGGCGCTCGGCGCGGGGGCTGCGGTCGGTGGGGCGAAGAGGTCGGACGCGCATGATCAGGTTCTGCAACCTCAAGACACCGGAGGCGACCAGAGGTTTCGCTCCCAGTCGTCGTCGTGTTCTGAAGGCTCTTGAGCGGACATGGACACCTGGACTACCCCCTGATGGGGCCGAAACGCGCCCGAGGCTGCGATACTGCGAGGCGATGGATCCCGCACGCAAGCGCCGCGTTCGCCTGGTCGTGGCGCTGAGCGCCGCCCTCCTCCTGGCCGGCGCGCTCATCTACACCAGCTTCAGCGCCTCCTCCGAGGCCCGGTCCCCGAGTCAGCTGCTGGCCAGCTCCGACGCGAGTCACAGCTACCAGCTCACCGGCACGGTGGTGAACGGCTCGATCAAGAAGGACGGCGGCACGACGATCGAGTTCAAGGTGCGCGACCGCACCGGCAGCGCCGCGGTGCCGGTCAAGTACACCGGCTCGGTCGCCGACACCTTCCGCGACGGCCGCGAGGTCATCGTGACGGTGAAGCGCCAAGGCGACACGTTCGTCGGCGAGAAGGACTCGCTGGTGACCAAGTGCCCGTCGAAGTTCACCGAGAACACCAAGACGCAGAAGACCTGAGGTCGCAATGGCTGATCTCGGCCGCGGCCTGACCTTCCTCGCGTTCGCCGTCGCGCTCTACGGCGTGGGCGCCGGCCTGTACGGCGGCATCACCCACAACCGCCAGTGGGCGACCTCCGCCCGCCGCGCGGTCTACACGCTCTTCGGCCTCACGTCGGCGGCGTTCGTCGTCCTCGAGGTCGCGTTCCTGCGCTCGGACTTCTCGTTCAGCGTGGTGCAGTCGCACTCCTCGACGACGACCCCGACCTTCTACAAGGCGGCCGCGGCGTGGTCCTCGCAGGAGGGCTCGCTGCTGCTCTGGCTGTTCCTGTTGTCGATGTGGTCGGCGATCGTGCTGTTCGGCACGCGCCACCGCATGCGCGACATCCAGCCGTACGCGATCGCCGTGCTCATGGGCTTCGCCGTGTTCTTCTCGGCGCTGCTCGTCTTCTGGGTCTCGCCGTTCAAGACGCTCCCGGTCGCGCCGCTGGAGGGCGCGGGGCTCAACCCGCTCCTGCGCCACCCGAGCATGATGATCCACCCGCCCATGCTCTACTCGGGCTACACGCTGTGGGCGGTCCCGTTCGCCTTCGCGGTGGGCGCCCTGGTGGTCCGGCGGGTCGACGCGGAGTGGATCGGCGCGACGCGTCGCTTCGCCCTCGGCGCCTGGTTCTTCCTCGGCATCGGCATCCTGCTCGGCGCCCGCTGGTCCTACGCCGAGCTCGGCTGGGGCGGCTACTGGGCGTGGGATCCGGTCGAGAACGCGTCGCTGCTGCCGTGGCTGACCGGCACCGCGTTCCTGCACTCGATCATGGTGCAGGAGAAGCGCGGGATGTTGAAGACGTGGAACGCGTCGCTCATCCTCGCCACCGGCACGCTGGCGATCCTCGGCACGTTCCTCGTGCGCTCGGGGATCCTCGACTCGATCCACGCCTTCACCGGCTCGTCGCTCGGCGTGCCGTTCGTGATCCTCATCGGCGCGATGATCCTGGGGTCGGTCGCGCTGGTCGTCAGCCGTCGCGACACGCTGCGCTCGGAGCACAAGCTCGACTCGCTGCTCTCGCGCGAGGCGATGTTCCTGGGCAACAACCTGGTGTTGGTCGGCGTCGCGTTCGTCGTCTTCTGGGGCACCTTCTTCCCGCTGATCTCCGAGGCGCTGACCGGCAACAAGCAGTCGGTCGGACCGCCTTGGTACAACACCTACACGGTGCCCCTGGCGCTGGTCCTCGTGCTGCTGTCCGGGGTCGGCCCGGTGATCGCGTGGCGCCGCGCGACCCCCAAGAACGCCCGCCGGAACTTCACGTGGCCGTTGATCGCCGGGGTCGTCACGCTCGTCGTGCTGCTCCCGCTCGGCGTGGGCGGCAAGCCGTGGGCGCTGGGGATGTTCGTGGTCGCCGCGTTCGCCATCGGGACCGTCGCGCAGGAGTTCATCCGCGGCGTCCGTGCCCGCCGGGCGATGACCGGCGAGGCCCCGCCGCTGGCGCTGCTGACGCTGATCAAGCGCAACCGCCGGCGCTACGGCGGCTACACCATCCACCTCGGCATGGCCACGCTGTTCATCGGCGTCGCGGCGTCGTCGGCGTTCCAACACGTCAAGACGGTCGCGCTGGCCACCGGGCAGAGCACCAAGATCGGCAACGGCTACACCATCAGGTACGACCGGCCGACGTCGCGCATCGACGTCGAGCCCACCGGCGT
The DNA here is from genome assembly GCA_036500525.1 of Baekduia sp. Taxonomy (GTDB): domain Bacteria; phylum Actinomycetota; class Thermoleophilia; order Solirubrobacterales; family Solirubrobacteraceae; genus Baekduia. The sequence goes on from DASYBY010000654.1 coordinate 3,321, forward strand.
CGAGCGGCTCGTCTTCGGCGCGCACCTGACGCTGATCAAGGACGGCAAGAAGGTCCAGACGCTCCTGCCCGAACGCGGCTACTACCCGATCGAGGGCGGCGACCCCGCCGGTCCGATCGGCCAGTACTTCGACGGCGAGGCGACCAGCGAGGTCGCGATGAAGGCCGGGCTCGGCCGCGACATCTGGTCGGCGATCACGCCGAACCTCGACTCGACGATGAAGACCGTCAAGCTCGGCGACAAGACCTTCACCGACGCCAAGGGCAAGCTGCCCGAGGCGCAGTACAACCAGGCGCTGGGCACCGCGATCCGCGGCTTGGTCGACAACTACCGCACCAAGGCGCCGCCCGCCGAGTTCCGGCTGATCGTCTCGCCGATGGTCACCTGGATCTGGATCGGCGGGATCATGGTGATCCTCGGCGGCGCGATCTGCCTGTGGCCGACGGGCGACCTCGCCCGCCGCCGCGCGACGGCGAGCTACGCCGCCCGCGTGGCGCGCGAGCTCGGCCGGGCGTAGGCGGTCGGCATGGACGCCCTCGCCATCGCGCTCGTGCTGATCGCCGCCTGTGCGGCGGCGTACGTGTTGGCCGGCCCGCTGCGCAGCGATCGCTTCGAGGCCGAGGACGCCGCGCACGTCGCGCAGCTCACCGACCTGGAGACCGCCAAGGAGGCGCGCTACCGGGAGATCCGCGAGGCGGAGATGGACTTCCGCACCGGCAAGCTCTCGGAGGCCGACTACAAGGAGATCGACCGCCAGCTGCGCGCCGAGGCCATCGAGCTGCTGCGCAAGCTGGACGCGCTGGGCGCCGCGGAGGCCGAGCGCGTGCGCAAGGGCGCCGAGGCCGCCGCGGCCGAGCACGCCGAGGAGCCGGCGGCGCGCGAGCCGGCCGACGTGCCCGGGGGCAAGCGCTAGCACTCGCCCGCCGAGCGCTGAGCGGATACCATCCGTCCAGACATGCTCGAAACGGTGCTCTCCATCGTCCAGGTCGCGATCAGCGTCGTCCTCATCTTCCTGGTGCTCATGCACTCGGGGAAGGACGCGGGGCTCTCGGGTGCCTTCGGCGTCGGCGGCGGCACGGGTCCGCTCGGCGGCGGCTCGCTGGTCGAGCGCAACCTGAACCGCTGGACCGTGGGCTTCGCGATCGTCTTCGCGATCAACACGATCATCCTGCTGAAAATCAGCTAGCGGGTCGGGGCGCCCTCGGAGGGCGCGCCGGTTCGGCCAGGTTGGCGGATGTCAGGCGACGGCCGCGGTGCTCACCCGGCGCGGCGGGGCGGTGTTACGTTCGCGCCGCAGCAGCACGGGTCCATTCCGGCACGGATGCCGCTCCGGGTGGGAGAGAGCGCGCATGCATCGTCGTCTGTTGGTCGGGTTCGTCGCGGTGGCCGCGCTGGCCGGGTCGACGGCGAGTGCGTCGGCGCATCGCGGCGCGCCGCCGAAGCCGCCCGCGCCCGTCGCCGGCGGCCCTGCGGCCGACGGCCCGGGCGCGCTGTCGCACTTCGACCTGGCCCGCAAGGACTGCGTCGGCACCGCGCGCAACACGCGCTCGAAGGTGTGGTTCACCGTCGCCGGCGGCGTGCTCAGCGACGTCTACTTCCCGACCAACGACACCACCAACGTCGAGACGCTGCAGTACGTGGTGACCGACGGCACGTCGTTCACCGACCTGCAGACGCGCGACATGGACTACACCGTCCGCGCCCTCGACGACCAGGTGCTGAGCTGCCGCGTCACCGCCACGGCCAAGAGCGGGCGCTACCGGATCGTCACCGACTACCAGACCGATCCGGCGCGCAACACGGTCGTCACGCGCTCGCGCCTGATCGCGCTGCGCGGCCGGCTGAGCGACCTGAAGCTCTACGTGCGCTTCGACCCGACG
>DASYBY010000655.1:0-4830 GCA_036500525.1 Baekduia sp.
GATCCTGGTACGTTGCCCGCGACCGGCCGGGGATGAGAACCGGCGAAGCAGGTAGTGGAGGAACGCTGATGGCCAGCGGAACCGTGAAGTGGTTCAGTGACGACAAGGGCTTTGGGTTCATCACGCCCGACGAGGGTGGCAAGGACTTGTTCGTCCACCACAGCGCGATCGTCGCCGACGGATACCGCTCGTTGCCCGAGGGCGCGCGCGTGAACTACGAGGAGGAGGCGGGTGACAAGGGGCCCAAGGCGGTCAACGTCACCCGTGAGTCCTGAGCACGCGCTACGGCGCAGCTAGAGGATGCGCGAGGGCCCGCCCGCCGGCGGGCCCTCGTGGCGTCTAAGACCGCGGTTCTCGGTTTCGAACGCTCCGAATTGTAGAGCGGCTCGCCCGCTCAGTGGTCGGCGACGGTGCCGTCGGGCGGGTCCAGCGGCAGGCCGGCGTCGTGCCAGGCCTGCAGGCCGCCCGCCAGCGAGTAGGCCTCGTAGCCGGCGCGGCGGAACGCCTGCGCGGCCATCATCGATCGCGAGCCCAGCCGGCACTGGAAGACGACCGGCGTACCCTGGTCGATGGTCGAGGCTTCGGAGCTCAGGCGCTCCAGCACGATGTGGCGCACGTCGCCGGGGATCCGGCCCGCGTCCCACTCGTACTGCTCGCGGACGTCGATGACCTGGACGGTGCCGTCGGCCATGCGCTGCTTGACGTCGTCGGGGGTGACTTCCAGCTCGGGATCGGCCAAGGGATGCTCGCTCATGCTCGGGGACTACCTCCGTGAGGGAGTCTAGGAAGTGCGGGCAGCTATCCCCAGAAGAGGTTGAAGAGCCCGAACTGCCGGTCGGGGTGCCACGCGACGGCGGGGCCGAGGCGCATCCGCAGCGCGTCGTTGAGGCGCACGAAGCGCCAGGCCTGCAGCGCGTCGTTGGCGGCGCCGTTGACGTCGGGGACGATCAGCGTGCCCGCCGCGGGGCCGGCGGTGGCGGCGGCCATGAGCGCGACGCCGACCTCGGGCCGCAGCGCGGAGATCGCCGTGCCCGCGCCCCAGGGCGACGCGATCGCCCAGCCGAGCAGGCCTTCGCCCGCGCCGCCGTCGACCGCGACGCCGGCCAGCGGGATGATCGTGTCCAGGACGGCGTCGCGGCGCTCGCCGGTCGTGAGGTGGTCGAGCGTGCGCAGGCGCCCGCGATCGGCCTCGGCGAGGCGCTGCAGCTGGGCGGGCGGCGCCGCGCCGGAGACGCCGCGCCAGGCCACCGCGCGCTCCTCGGCGACGAAGCCGAGGCGCTCGTAGACCGGGCGGCCGGCCTCGGTCGCGTAGAGCATGACCGTCCGCGCGCCGCGCGCCCGCAGCCAGCGCACCGAGGCCTCGGTCAGCGCGGTGCCGACGCCGCGGTGGCGGGCCTCGGGCGTGACGCCGAGCGCGCCGATCCAGCCGCTCGTGGCAAAGGCCGCCACGCAGGCCACGCCGCTGACGCCGCCGCCCTCGCCCTCGGCGACGAGGATCGCCCCGTCCGGCGACCGGCGCGGGTACTCGAGCAGGCGCGCGACCTGAGTGCCGAAGCCGGCACGGCGCAGCACCTCGATCGCGAGGGGCACCTCGCGATCGGTGGCCGGGCGGATCGCCGATGCGAGACGCACGGCGGGAGCGTACCCCGGCGAGCGCGATCCAGTGCTCCGATCCGCGTGCGGAACAACGAGGAGTCCCGCCTAATACCCTTCATGCCCATGAGCACGACCGTGACCGACGTGTACGAGATCCCCCAGGAGCACAAGGACTTTCGCGACCTGGTGCGCCAGATCGCCGTCGAGCGCGTCGCGCCGAGGGCCCAGGAGATCGACAACCAGGACGAGTACCCCTGGGACATCCGCAAGCTGCTGGCCGAGAACGACATCCTGTCGCTGCCCTACGACGAGGAGCACGGCGGTACCGGCACCGGCACGCTGATGCTGCAGATGGCCGTCGAGGAGCTGGCCAAGGCGTCGGCGTCGGTCGCGCTGATCCTCATGGTCCAGGAGCTGGGCTCGCTGCCCATCAAGCTCTTCGGCTCCGACGAGCTGAAGGCGCGCTTCCTGCCGAGGTGCGCCACGGGCGAGTGGTCGCCGGCGTTCTGCCTGAGCGAGTCCGAGTCGGGCTCCGACGCCGCCGGCATGCGCACGACCGCCCGCCTCGACGGCGACGAGTGGGTCATCAACGGCACCAAGTCGTGGATCACCAACGCCGGCATCGCCGACTTCTACGTGGTCTTCGCCGTGACCGATCGCGAGAACCGCCGCGTCACGGCGTTCGTGGTCGAGAAGGACCGCGCCGGGTTCTCGGTGCCCAAGTACGAGCACAAGATGGGCATCCACGGCTCGCCGACCGGCCAGCCGGTCTTCGACGACGTCCGGGTCCCGCAGGAGAACGTCATCGGCGAGGTCGGGCGCGGCATGTCCGTCGCGCTGGGGACGCTGGAGCGCACGCGGCTCGGCGCCGCCGCGCAGGCCGTCGGCATCGCGCAGGGCGCGACCGACTACGCCGTCCAGTACGCCAAGGAGCGCATCGCCTTCGGCAAGCCGATCATCGAGCTGCAGGGCCTGCAGTTCAAGCTCGCCGACATGCAGACCAAGACGGCCGCCGCGCGCGAGCTGCTCTACAAGGCCTGCTCGATGATGGACCGCGGCGAGCCCGACAAGGCGCTCTACAGCTCGATGGCCAAGCTGTTCGCCTCCGACGCGGCGATGAACGTGACCGTCGAGGCGGTCCAGGTGCTGGGCGGCTACGGCTACGTCAACGAGTACCCGGTGGAGCGCATGATGCGCGACGCGAAGATCACCCAGATCTACGAAGGCACCAACGAGATCCAGCGCGTCGTCATCGCGCGGCAGCTCGCGAGGTAGTCTCAGGGCAGACATCGCCATGGCTCCTCAGCGCACCGCCTTCGCCGCCGTCCTCACCGCCAGCCTCGGGCTCACGATCATCGTGCTGCTCGACAGCGGCTTCAGCACCATCGGCTGGCTGCGGCTGGTGGAGATGGCCGGCGTGGTCGTGATGGCCGGTGCTGCGCTGCTGGGCGGCATGGCGATCATCGGCGTGCGCATGGCGGGCTGGCGGGAGCCGGAGTCCGAGGAGGAGTTCGAGCGCGTCGTGCTGCGGGCCGAGCGGCTGGCCCGCGAGGGCACCGCCGCCGAGCCCGGCGAGGACGAGTTCATGGAGCTCGATCCCTACTCGGACACGGACTTCGAGGAGCTCGTCCGCGACGCGATGGACGACCTCCCCGACCTGCTGCGCGCCGCGCTGGACCGCAACGTCGCCGTCGTCATCTCCGACGCCGGGCGCCGCCACGGCGCCTACGGCCTCTACCAGGGCGACGGCGCGCACCGCGACGACTACCCCGACAAGATCATCATCTTCCGCGACACCCTGCGCCGCGACTTCGGCCACGACGCCGACCTCCTCCGCCACCAGGTCACGGTCACGGTCCGCCACGAGCTCGCCCACCACATCGGGTTCGACGAGCTCGGCGTGCGCGACCTCGGCCTGTGAGCTGAGGTCCGGTGCTGGGACTGACGCCGCGCTTCCCGTCCCTCGGGGCGGGCGGCGGGTATGAGTCCTACTACGTGCGGGCGGTCGATCCGCGGCGGCCGCGCGGGATCTGGCTGCGGCACACCGTGCACTGCGCGCCGGGTGAGGCGCCGGTCGGCTCGGTGTGGGTCACGGCGTTCGGCGTGGGCGACGACGGCGGTCCGCTGGCCCACAAGGCGTCGAGCTGCTCGCCGGCGGTCGAGGGCGGGAAGCTGCGCATCGGCGACAGCGCGTTCGGGCCCGACGGCGTCGAGGGTGCCGCGGGCCCGGCGGAGTGGGAGCTGTCGTGGAGCGGTGGTCAAGCGCCGCTGCGCCATCTCCCTGCCGAATGGCTCTACCGCGCGCCGCTGCCCAAGACCAAGCTGGAGAGCCCGCGGCCGGCGGTGAGCGTGCGCGGGCGGGTGACCGTCGGGACCACGACGGTCGAGCTCGACGGCTGGCCCGGCATGGTCGGCCACAACTGGGGCACCCAGCACGCCGAGCGGTGGATCTGGCTGCACGGCGTCGCCTTCGAGGATCGGCCGCACGACTGGCTCGACCTCGCGCTCGGGCGCGTGCGCGTCGGCCCGGCGACGACGCCGTGGGTCGTCAACGGCGTGATCAGCCTCGACGGCGAGCGGATCCGCGTGGGTGGCCTCGCGGCGCGACCGCGGGTCGACGAGGGCCCGCTGCACCTCGACCTGCGGCTCGTCGGCCGCGCGGCGCGCCTGCGGCTGACCGCCCACAGCCCGAGCGAGCAGACCGTCGTCTGGCGCTACGCCGATCCCGACGGCTCCGAGCACCACGTCGCCAACTGCTCGGTCGCGGAGCTGGAGGCGGTCGTCCAGCGGCGCGGCGAGCCGCCGATCACGCTGCGCACGGCACACGGCGCGACGTTCGAGCTGGGGATGCGCGAGCGCCCGGACAACCTTCACATTCAGCCCTTCACCGATCCGTAGGCTGCACCGCACCATGATGATCGTGATGACGCCGCAGGCCACGCAGCCCGAGATCGACGCCGTCGTCGCGCGCGTCGAGACCACCGGCGTGCACGTCGTGGTGATGCCCGGTGAGCTGACGACGGCCATCGGCGCGATCGGCGATCCGGAGGGCGTGGCCGAGCTGGGGCTGGAGGGAATGGGCGGCGTCGATCGCGTCGTCCCGATCTCCCGGCCGTACAAGCTGGCCTCCAGCGAGCTGAGCGACAACGAGGCGTCGAGCTTCGAGATCGCCGGGCGCCGCGTGGGCGGGGGCAAGACCTTCACCTTGATCGCCGGGCCGTGCACGGTCGAGAC
>DASYBY010000656.1:0-2900 GCA_036500525.1 Baekduia sp.
ATCATCAGCGCCGACCCCGACCGCGTGATCGAGGTGATGGCCGCGCTGCGGGCGCTCGGCGTGACGCTCTCGCTCGACGACTTCGGCACCGGCTCGTCGTCGCTGGCCTACCTGCGGCGGCTGCCCGTGCAGGAGTTGAAGCTGGACAAGTCGTTCGTCATGGGGTTGGTCGACGACGAGCACGACGTGGCCTTCGTGCGGACGATCATCGCGCTGGCGCACGACCTCGGCCTGCAGACGGTCGGCGAGGGCATCGAGACGCTCGACGTGTGCGAGCGGCTGCTGGCGCTGGGCTGCGATCACGGCCAGGGCTTCCTGCTCGGCCGGCCGATGCCCGCCGCCGACCTCGCGGCCCTGCTGCGCGAGGGCCACAGCAGCGTGCGCGCCCACGCGGCGCTCGTGCGCACCTCGTAGGCGGCGGACAACCGCGCGTTCACCTGGCCGGCCCGCGGCGCCCGTAGGGTGGGCGCCTCCATGTCCTCGGTCGTCCTCGGAGCGGGTGCGGCGTGCGCCGCGTCATCGATGTACAACCTCGGCCTCGCGCTCCAGGCGGTCGACGCGCGCGACGCGCCGGCCGACGAGGGGCTGCGCCCCCGGCTGCTGCTGCGCCTCGCCCGGCGGCGCCGCTGGCTGGCCGGGCTGACGCTCAACGTCCTCGGCTGGCCGCTGCAGACCGCGGCGCTGCTGATCGCGCCGCTGACCGTCGTGCAGCCGGCGCTGGCCTTCGGGCTGGCGCTGCTGCTGGTGGTCGGCGCGCGCCACCTGCACGAGCGCGTCGGGCCGCGGGAGGCGCTGGCGGTCGGCGGGATCCTCGCGGGCGTCGCGGTGCTGGCGGCGGTCTCGCCGGACGCGTCGACCGAGCACGCGGGGCCGGTCGCGCTGGCCGCGGTGCTCGGCGGGATCGGCGTCCTCGCGCTCGTGCCGTTCGTGGTGCGCGGCGGCGGCGGTGGGCTGATGACGCTGGGTGCGGGCGCGGCGTTCGCGTGGGGCGGCGTGTCGACCAAGCTCGTCGCCGACGCCCTCAGCGACGGGCACGTCGTGCTCCTGCTGGTCTGGGCGCCGGCGACCGGGCTGGCCTCGGCACTGGGCCTGCTGGCCGAGATGAGCGCGCTGCAGCGGCGGCCCGCGACGCAGGTCGCGCCGGTCGTCTTCGTGGTCCAGGTGGGCGTCCCGGTGCTGGCGGCGCCGCTGCTGGTCGGCGAGCACTGGCACCACCCGGCCGGCGTGCTGGCCGGGATGGTGCTCGTCGTCGGCTGCGCGCTGACGCTGCTGCGCTCGCCGGCGGTGCGCTCGCTGGTGGCGGAGGGCGAGGGCCTGGCCGACGGCCCTCGCGACCTCTCCGTGCCCGCCGCGGCTCAGGCCGTGCCGTAGGCCGAGATCGACAGCGTGAGCGGCTGGGCCAACCTGGTGGTCTTGACCGTGACCGACACGGTGCTGGTGCTGAAGCTCGAGCGCGTGACCGTCGCGCCGAGGTACGGCTGGTGGCTGCCGATGCCGCTCGTACCGATCGGGACGCCGACGCCGGTGCCGACGCGGTTGCCCGGGTAGAGCGCGTAGCCGACCGGGGTAGCGCCCTTGCGGGCCGTGACCGACTTGAAGCCGCGCGGCAGGTTCAACTTGTAGGTCGTGGTGCGGTTGGCCTTCAACTTGATCGTGCGGGCGTAGGTCTTGGCCGTCGCGGTCGGCGGCGTCAGGCACGCCGACGGGAGGAACCCGGGCGTGTTGGTGGCGTAGTCGTAGACCTGCGTCACGCCTGCGCGCGGGCTGTAGTAGCCGCCGACCTGCTGGCCGACGCTGATCGGGTCCAGCTGCGTGTCGAGGCTGGCGTCGGCGTACAGCGAGATCTGGCAGTTGGCGGTGTAGGGGACCGGCGGCGTGAACGGCCCGGAGCCCGAGCCGAGGTTGACGTTCGGCGCGGCGACCGCGAACGACGTGGTCACCGACTGGCCGTTGTTCAGCGTCGCCGTGACCGTCTGCGTGCCGGTCTGGGCCGGGGCGCCGGTGCCGCTCGTGCTGCAGGCGGGCTGGGCGATCGGGGCGGGGCTCCAGCAGAACTGGCGCTCGGTGGTCTGCCCGCTGGGGTCGAGGTAGTGCATGTCCATGACCGTGCCGACCGTGACGGGGCCGAGCTGACCACCGCTGTAGGCGGCCGTGTACTGGATGAACGGCGTGGTGCCGCCGCCGTCGGCCAGCGCGGTGCCGGCCGACGCGGACAGCCCGAGGCCGGCGACGCACGCGGCGGCGAGGCCGGCGCGGAGGAACGTGGTGCGATGTGCAGCGTTGAACATGGGGAGGAGGCTCCTGAGGGGTGGTGATGGGGTAGTGGAGCGGAGCATCTCGGGCCGCGGCGCCCGCGCCTTCAGTAGTCCGCTACTGCACTGCCGCGCGCCGACTACGCAGCGCGCACCCGCCGGCCCTCAGGGCTGGGGCGGCGGCGGGGCGTCGTCGTCGGCCGCGGTGGTCACCGCGGGCGGCGGCGTCGGCGTCGGCGCGCCGGCGATCAGGTCCGAGATCCGCCGCTGCCAGCGGACCCCGCGCGCGTCGGGCGCATAGCGCGCCTGCGCCCGCGCGAGGCGCTCCCCGGAGTAGCGGCGCCGTCCCCAGAGCGACGCCGGATGGCCGAGGCGCAGCACGCCCCACGCGCCGGCCAGCGGGATGAACAGCGCGACCACGCCGAGCAGGACGCGGCCCTTGACGATGCACACGAGCGTCATGCCCACCACCAGCGCGACGGCGACCGCCGTCCCGGCGATCGAGGCCGGGTCGTCGAGGCCGAACGGCGTGGTGCCGAGGACGACGAGCCCGGCGAAGGCGACCGCGATGACGACGGCGTCGAACGACGATCGCCCCTCCTGGCTCCAGTACACGTCCTTCAGGTGCACCCAGAGCGCGAACTCGTC
>DASYBY010000657.1:0-4382 GCA_036500525.1 Baekduia sp.
GAGGACGACGGCGAGGAGATCGAGTACGTCGTCCCCGACCCGCGCGTGCTCAAGCGCTCCACCGGCGACCAGATCCGCCCCGACACCAGCGGCAACGAGAAGACCGCCGCCGCGCTGATCGAGGCGCTGAGCCACTTCAACGTGGAGGCCAAGGTCGTCGGCACCGTCAGCGGCCCGCACATCACGCGCTACGAGCTGCGCCTGGCGCCCGGCGTGAAGATGAGCAAGGTCTCCCAGCTCAAGGACGACCTCGCCTACGCGCTGGCCGCGACCGAGATCCGCATCCTCGCGCCGATCCCCGGCAAGCAGGCCGTCGGCATCGAGGTCCCCAACCGCGACCGCCGCACCGTCCACCTCGGCGACGTCTTCCGGGCGCGGCCCGAGGGCTACTCGCCGCTCACCGTCTGGCTGGGCAAGGACGTCTCCGGCAAGGCCATCGGCGCCGACCTGGCCAAGATGCCGCACATCCTGGTCGCGGGCACGACGGGCGCCGGCAAGTCGGCGTGCATCAACGCCATGTTGTCGTCGATCCTGCTCAACGCCACGCCCGACGAGGCGCGGCTCGTGCTGGTCGACCCCAAGCAGGTCGAGCTCAACCACTACGAGGACGTCCCGCACCTGCTGACGCCGGTGATCACCTCGCCGCGCCAGGCCGCCAACGCGCTCCAGAACCTCGTGCGCGAGATGGAGTGGCGCTACGGGATCATGGCGATGAAGCGCACGCGCTCGCTGGTCGAGCTCAACAAGGTGCGCCACGAAGAGGGCGAGAAGGCGCTGCCCTACATCCTGTGCGTGATCGACGAGCTCGCCGACCTGATGATGGTCGCGCCGGGCGACGTCGAGGACTCGATCATCCGCATCGCGCAGAAGGCCCGCGCGGTCGGCATCCACCTCGTGCTGGCGACGCAGTCGCCCCGCGTGGACGTCATCACGGGCATGATCAAGGCCAACGTGCCGTCGCGGATCGCCTTCGCGGTGAGCTCGCAGACCGACTCGCGCGTCATCCTCGACCAGAACGGCGCCGAGTCGCTGCTGGGCATGGGCGACATGCTGTTCTCCCCGGTCGGCTCGTCGAAGCTGCAGCGCATCCAGGGCGCGTACATCGACGAGGAGCAGGTCGGGCAGATCACCGAGTTCTGGGCCCGCCAGGGCGAGCCCGAGCTGCGCGCCGACCTCCTGGAGGAGGTCCAGGCCGAGGCGGGCGACGGCGGCCGCGACGAGGCCGACGGCAAGGATCCCGACGAGGATCCGCTGCTGGCCGAGGCCATCCAGCTCGTCGTCGAGATGGGCACCGCGTCGACCTCGATGCTCCAGCGCCGCATGCGCCTCGGATACACGCGCGCGGGTCGCATGATGGACATGCTCGAGCGCCGCAACGTGATCTCCGGCTACGAGGGCTCCAAGCCGCGCCAGGTGCTCATCACCGAGTCCGACGTGCCGCGCGTGCTGGCCGCCCTGGCCGAGCGTGGGGACGTGGCGCCGCAGCCCGAGGTCGAGCTCCCGCCGCCGCTGCCCACCAGCGACGACGACGTCGGCGCCGCAGGCGACGACCAGGCGTCCTAGGCCGCTCCATAGACTGCGGGCCCACGCCATGCCGGAGATCGGGGCCACACTTCGCGAGGCGCGCATGCGCGCCCGCATCGACATCTCGGAGATCGAAGCCGAGACGAAGATCCGTGCCAAGTACCTGCGGGCGCTGGAGAACGAGGAGTGGGGGCTGCTGCCCGGCCCGGCCTACGTCCGCAGCTTCCTGCGGACCTACGCCGAGGCGCTCGACCTCGACGCCAAGGGGCTGCTGGAGGAGTACAAGCTCCGCCACGAGCGGCCGTCCGACCACGACCTCATGCCGATCGGCTCCACGCGCCGGCGCGGCGGGGGCGGCGGCCGGGGCGGTCCGGTGCGCCACCGCGAGCCGCGTCGTGTCCCGGTCGGGGTGGTGATCGGCCTGATCGTCGTGCTGCTGTTCGGCGCGCTGTACCTGCTGGGCCGCAACAACGGCAACGACGACGACAAGTCGGCCTCGATCGGCACGCAGACCAGCACGACCACCACGACGCCGGTCCCGGCGTCGACGAACAAGTCGTCGTCGTCGAAGAAGAAGTCGTCGTCCTCGAAGAAGGCGTCGAGCTCGTCCAAGCTCGTCAGCCTGGACATCATCACGACGGGCCCGGGGCCGGTGTCGGCCTGCCTGGTCGACGCCACCGGCAAGCTCCAGATCCCCGGCCGGACGCTGGAGGAGAAGATCACCGCGCGCGGCTACCGGTCCAAGAGCTTCCACCTCAAGCTGGGCAACGGCAACGTCCGCCTGCGCGTGGACGGCAAGATCCACAGCGTGCCCGACATCAGCCCGGTGGCCTACGTGATCACCCGCAAGACCTTCAAGCGCGTCGACGCCGCGACGGCCCCGGACTGCTCGGGGGCGACGGGATGAGCGCGCGCGCCGGCATCGTCGTCACGGGCACCGAGGTGCTCACCGGTCGCGTCTCCGACCGCAACGGCCCGTGGCTGGCCGAGCGGCTGCGGGAGCTGGGCGTCGACCAGGCGCACACGATCGTCGTCGGCGACCGGCCGTCGGACGTGCGCGACGCGCTGGGCTGGCTGGCCTCGGCCGGGGTCGACCTGATCGTCACCAGCGGCGGCCTGGGACCGACCGAGGACGACTTGACCGCGGCGGTCGTCGCCGAGTTCCAGGGTCGCCCGACGGCGCTCGACGAGGCGCTGGAGGCGCGCATCTGGACGATCCTTGAGCGGCTGCGGGCCCGCTGGCCCGACCTCGACGAGGAGGCCGTCCGGCGCTCGAACCGCAAGCAGGCGCTGGTGCCCGCGGGCGCGACGGTGCTCGAGCCGGTCGGCACCGCGCCCGGGCTGATCGTGCCGCCCGCGGAGGGGCGGACGGGCCCGACGGTCGTCGTGCTGCCCGGGCCGCCGCGCGAGCTGAAGCCGATGTGGCGCACGGCGGTGGAGACCGACGCGTTCCGTCGCGCGATCGCGGGCGCGACCGTCTACCGCCAGCACATGCTGCGCCTGTTCGGCATCCCGGAGTCCGAGATCGCCGACACGATGCTGCGCGCCCGCGCGGCCGGCGTCGACCTCGACGCGCTGGAGATCACGACCTGTCTGCGGCGCGGCGAGGTCGAGGTGGTCACGCGCTACGAGCCACCGCAGCAGGCGATCTACGACGCGTTCGAGGCGGTCGTGCGCGATCGCCATGCGCGCGCGCTGTTCTCCGATGACGGGACGTCGGTCGACCAGCAGGTCGCGGCGCTGCTGCGGGGCGAGGGCGACGGCGCGGGCGCCGGTGTCGCACGGACGGTCGCCACGGCCGAGTCGTGCACCGGCGGGCTGCTCGCGGGGCGGCTGACCGAGCTGGCCGGCTCCTCGGACTACGTGCGCGGCGGGCTGGTCGTCTACTCCAACGAGGCGAAGGTCGCGCTGGCGGGCGTCGACCCGGCGCTGATCGAGCGCGTGGGGGCGGTGTCGACCGAGGTCGCCGACGCGCTGGCCGACGGCGCGATCGCCGCGCTGGACGCCGACGTGGGCGTCGGGATCACGGGCATCGCAGGGCCGGGCGGCGGGACCGACGACAAGCCCGTGGGGACCGTGTGCTTCTCGGTGGCGCTGCGCGCGGGGGACGGTGGCGCGCCGGCGCGGCTGACCCGGCGCCTGGTGCTGCCCGGCGGGCGCTTCGACGTGCGCGACCGCTCCACGACCGTGGCGCTGCACCTCGTGCGGCGCCTGCTGCGCGGCGAGAGCGACGGGGACCGGGCCGAGCGCTGAGCGCGCGCCTCTTCGCCGCCCTGGAGATCGGCGAGGAGGATCGCCTGGCGCTGGTGGGCTGGGCGCGGGAGGTGGTGGGGACCGATCGCGGGATGCGGGTCGTCGATCCCGCGTCGGTGCACCTGACGATGGCCTTCCTCGGCCACCGCGGGCTGGACGAGATCGAGCCGCTGTCGGCGCTCGTGGCGTCGTTTTCTGGTCGCCCCGCGCCGGTCCCGCTGCGGACGGCGGGCGCGCTGTGGCTGTCGCCGCGGCGCCCGCACGTGCTGACCGTGGCGGTGGCGGATGTCACCGGGGTGCTCCGGGCGCTGCACGAGGAGCTGTGGACGGGGCTGGAGGAGCTGGGCCACGTGCGCGAGCGGCGGATGTTCCGCCCGCACCTGACGGTGGCGCGTGTGCGCCACGGGTGGACGGCGCCGGGCGGCGCGCTGCCGGCGTTTTTGGACCGCGACGTGCGGCCGGTAGGGCTCGTCCTGCTGCGCTCGTGGCTGGGCGGCGGGCCGGCGCGGTACGAGGAGCTGGCGCGTGCGCGGTTCGGGGGTGAATCGTGACACCGCGTGCGCATTTCGGCACACGAACGTGCGTACGGTTTGGTCCGTCGGAGT
>DASYBY010000658.1:0-6080 GCA_036500525.1 Baekduia sp.
GGGACCTGGGCGCCGTCGAGCGTGAGCTCGCCGGTCTCGTGCCAGCGCAGCGTGCCGTCGGGCTGCGGCGTGAACGTCGCCTCGCCGTGGAATGCGCCGCGCCCGCGGTCGATGTCGCGGGCGACCGCCCACACACCGGCCAACCACCCCAACAACTCCGCGCCCGCGACGGTCGGCGACATCGGCGGGTCAGTAGTCCACGCGGTCCGGCTTGGCCAGCCACGCGGCGAACGGTGCGGCGGAATCGGCGGTCGCGGTGGTGGTGACCGTCATCGGCCACCGCTCGCGCGGCGTGGCGAACAGCTCGTAGAACGCGAGGTCGTCGAAACCGCCGCGCGCCGCGTCGTGGCGGTCGGCGGCGTAGATCACGCGGTCCAGGCGCGCCCAGAGCGACGCCGCCAGGCACAGCGGGCACGGCTCGCACGAGGTCACCAGGACGCACCCGTCGAGGCGGAAGTCGCCGATCGCCCGGCACGCCGTGCGGATCGCGACGACCTCGGCGTGGGCGGTCGGGTCGTTGGTCGTCGTGACCGCGTTGACCCCCGTCGCGATCACCGCGCCGTCGCGGACGATCAGCGCCCCGAACGGGCCACCGCCCGCTCCGACGTTCTCGACGGCGAGCTCGACCGCCTCGGCGAGCCACCGCGCATCCTGCTGACCCTCTGCGTCCTGCGTCATCGACCGCGGACGGTACTGGGCGCGGCGAGGCGAGCGACGGCTTCGACCAGCGCGGCGCGGTGCTGCTTGAGGCGCCGCGGCCCCAGCGGGTCGGCGCCGCCCAGCTCCTTGAGCGCGGGCGCCGCGCCCAGCCAGCTCGTCAGCAGGCTCATGATCATGGCCATGAGGTCGACCGCGGCGATCGCGTCGGTCACCTGCCCGGCCTTCTGCGCCGCGGTCAGCGCCTTGACCTTCGCGCGGTAGGACGCACGCTCGCCGTCGGTCGCCGCCCCGCGCTCGAGGTTGCGCCAGGTCGTCAGCGCCAGCACCTGCGGATCGGTGACGACCTGGTCGAACACCGCGCCCGCGTAGGCGGGCAGGTCGGCGGCGTCGAACGGCACGGCGTCGGTCAGCGCGCCGAGGCGGGCGCCGAGCACCGCGTCGAAGAGGTCGTCCTTGTTGCCGAAGTAGACGTAGATGAGGCGCTTGTTGGCCTCGGCACGGTCGGCGATCCGGTCGATGCGCGCACCGGCCAGGCCGTGCTGGGCGAACTCGTCGCCGGCGGCCGCGAGCAGGCGCTCGCGCGTCGCCTGGGCGTCACGCGGGCGGGCGGCGGCGTCGCTGGGCATGGTCGCAGTCTACGAGGTAACCGGTTGTTGACTTCGCGAACGGGGGTGCGCTAGCGTGTATGTAACTGGTTAGTTACGACTCCGTCACGAAGGACACGCACATGCCCCAGACCTGGCTCATCACCGGCTCCTCCTCCGGCTTCGGCCGCGAGCTCGTCGAGCAGCTGCTCGCCCGCGGCGATCGCGTCGCGGCGACCCTGCGCCGGCCCGAGGCGCTCGCCGACCTCGCCGAGGCGCACGGCGACCGCCTGTGGGTCCGCGCCCTGGACGTCACCGACACGGCGCGGCTGCGCGCGGTCGTCGACGAGGCGTTCGCCGACCTCGGGCGCATCGACGTCGTCGTCTCCAACGCCGGCTACGGCCTGATCGGCGCCGCCGAGGAGCTCAGCGACGAGCAGCTCACGCGCCAGCTCGACACCAACGTCGTCGGCTCGCTGCAGCTCGCCCGCGCCGTGCTGCCCCACCTCCGCGCCCAGGGCGGCGGGCGGATCCTGCAGCTGTCGAGCATCGGCGGGATCGTCGGCTTCCCCGGCGGCTCGCTCTACCACGCGTCCAAGTGGGCGGTCGAGGGCTTCTTCGAGGCGCTGCGGACCGAGGTCGCGCCGTTCGGGATCGAGACCTGCCTGGTGGAGCCCGGCTCCGCGCGCACGCGCTTCAGCCGCGGCTCGCTGGACCTCGCGCCCCGCCTCGACGCCTACGCCGGGACGGCACTGGACCACGTGCGCCAGATCGTCGCGACCCGCACCGACGCCGAGATCCCCGGCGACCCGGCCAAGATGGTCGCCGCGATGATCGGCGCCGCCGATGCCGACGCGCTGCCGCCGCGCCTGCTCCTCGGGTCCGACGCCTACTCCTTGGCGCACGCGGCGCTCACCGCGCGGCTGGCCTTCGTCGAGGCGCAGCGTGACATCGCGCTCGCGACCGACGCCGACGACTACGCCGACACCGGCGCCGGGCTGGCGAGCATCGAACGCTGAGCCGCCTCAGACCACGTTGATGGTGATGGTCGCCGTGGTGGTCAGCAGGCCGTCGCTGACCTGGTGGTCGCCGTCGGCGTCGCTGTCGTTGGCCAGGACGCCCTCGTCGGCGGGGAGGCTGCCCACGGTGTTGTGGCCGAAGTTGTAGGAGTCGTCCTGGACGACGGGCGCGTCGTTGACGCTCGCGACGACGAGGGAGACGGTGGCCGGGGCGGAGTCGATGGTGCCGTCGTTGGCGATGTAGGTGAAGGTGTCGGTGCCGTGGTAGCCGGGGTCGGGCGTGTAGGTGAGCATGCCGCCGGTCTCGGTCAGCGTGCCGTGGGCGGGCTGGGTGGCGACGGTGCCGGTGAGCGGGTCGCCGTCGGCGTCGGTGTCGTTGGCCAGCACCATGGCCCAGGCGAAGGTCTCGCTGCCGTCCTCGTCGAGCGTCCCGACGTCGTCGACGGCGACGGGCGCGTCGTTGACCGGGGTGACGGTGATCGTGACGGTCGCGGGGGCGGAGTCGGTGGTGCCGTCGCCCGCGGTGTAGGTGAAGGTGTCGGTGCCGTGGTAGTCGGCGCCGGGCGTGTAGGTGAACGTCGCGCCGTCGGTGGTCGCCACCCCGTGCTGGGGCGCGCCGGCGACGGCGTAGGTCAGGGCGTCTCCGTCGGCGTCGGCGGCGCTCGGGACGATCGCGGCGGGCGTGTCCTCGGCGGTGGTCGCCGTGACGGCGTGGGCGACGGGCGCGTTGTCGGCCTGGACGACGAACGGGGCCACGTCGTTGGCGAGCGACCCCAGCGGGGCGGCGGCCGGCGCGGGCGCGGTCGGCGTGTGGGGCGCGGCGGGCGCGGGCGTGGGGGCGGCCGCGGCGGGCTTGATGGTCACGGCCCGGCCGCCGGCGTGGCGCGGCTTGGTCGTGGTGCCGCGGGCGTCGAGGCTGACCAGCAGGCGGTAGCGGCCGGGCTTCAGCCCCGCGGGCACGCGGCCCGTGAGCGTGACCTTCGCGTGGCCGTGCGCGGGCAGCGCGGCGACCGCGTGCTGCGCCAGGCGGGTGTCGCGCGCGGCCGACAGGTACAGGCGCAGCGTGCCGGCGCCGGAGCGCTTGGCGCGCGCGTTGGTCACGGTGACCGTCGTCGTGATCCGTGCGCCCGCGGTCAGGCTCGCCGGCGTCGTCGGGGCGCTGACCCGCACGCCGGCCAGCGGCCGTGCGCCGGCCGCGGCCGGCAGCCCCAGGACCAGCGCCGCGGTCGTCGTGGCGGCCAGGACGACGGCGGTGCGGGAACGGGTGCGCATAGTCCGGCAGTCGGACAGCATGGCTGAAGGTTGAGGGCCGCCGGCGCCGGGAAGGCAACGGGCATGCCCGAGGCCCCAACCGATGATCCGTACGGCGGGCGGCGACCCACCAGCCACGAGCGGCAGGCGGGGCAGCCGTGGGACGCGTCCTACGTCGACGGCCCGGCGCCCTGGGATCTCGGCGAGCCGCAGCCGGCGGTCCTGCGCCTGGTGGACGAGGGCGTCTTCGCCGGGGCGATCCTCGACGCCGGATGCGGGACCGGGACGCACACCTTGCACCTCGCCGCGCTCGGGCTGGACGTGCTCGGCGTCGACGTGGCCGAGACCGCGCTGGCGATCGCGCGGGAGCAGGCGGCGGAGCGCGCCGTCGACGCCCGGTTCGCCACCGCCGACGCCCTGCACCTCGGCGCGCTCGGCCGCGGGTTCGACACCGTGCTCGACTGCGGGTTGTTCCATGCCTTCGACGGCGACGAGCGGCGCGCGTACGTGGCGAGCCTGGCGTCCGTGGTGCGCCCCGGTGGGAAGGTGTACGTGTTGTGCTTCAGCGACGCCGGGCCGGAGGCCTGCGGCCCGCACCCCGTCGGCTGGGAGGAGCTGAGCGCGGCCTTCGAGCGGGGCGGCGGCTGGTCCGTCGTCTCCGTCCGCCCGGAGCGGCTCCAGACGCGGTTCGCCCCGCAGGGCGTCCCGGCCTGGCTCGCGGTGGTCGAGCGGACCTAGCGGCTCAGGGTCCGGAGTGGCGGTGCGCCCGAAGTGGCCGGGCGACTGGAGGGCCACGGCGGATCGGACTACGTTGCTCCTCATGGACACGATCACCACCGACGACGGCGTCCAGATCTCCTACAAGGACTGGGGGTCGGGGACACCGATCGTCTTCAGCCACGGCTGGCCGCTCTCGGCCGACGACTGGGACACCCAGATGCTGTTCTTCCTCGCGCAGGGCTTCCGCGTCATCGCCCACGACCGGCGCGGCCACGGGCGCTCCACGCAGACCGGCGAGGGCCACGACATGGACCACTACGCCGACGACCTCGCGGCGCTGACCGCCCATCTCGATCTCCAGGGCGCGGTCCACGTCGGGCACTCGACGGGCGGCGGCGAGGTCGCGCGCTACCTCGGCCGCCACGGGGAGAGCCGCGTGTCCAAGGCGGTGTTGATCAGCGCGGTGCCGCCGCTCATGCTCAAGACCGACGCCAACCCCGGCGGGCTGCCCAAGAGCGTGTTCGACGACCTGCAGGCCCAGCTGGCCGCCAACCGGTCCGAGTTCTACCGGGCGCTGCCGTCGGGACCGTTCTACGGGTACAACCGGCCGGGGGCGGAGCCGTCGGAGGCGATCATCCAGAACTGGTGGCGCCAGGGGATGATGGGCGGGGCGAAGGCGCACTACGACGGCATCGTCGCCTTCTCGCAGACCGACTTCACCGAGGACCTCAAGAAGATCACCGTCCCGGTCCTCGTGATGCACGGGGAGGACGACCAGATCGTCCCCTACGCCGACGCCGGGCCGCTGTCGGCCAAGTTGGTGCAGAACGGGACGTTGAAGTCCTACCCGGGGTTCCCGCACGGGATGCCGACCACCGAGGCCGACACGATCAACGCCGACCTGCTGGCCTTCCTGCGGTCCTGAGTCAGGGGCGCAGCGCCGGCGCGGCGGCGGTCCGCTCGCGCCGGCGGAGGTCGTGCGCGCGCAGGCGGCGCCGAAGCTCGTCGGTGTGCGTCGTGTGGATGCCGTGGGCGCGGAGCATCTCCAGCGTGCGCTCGTAGTGCTCCACCTTGCGCGCCGGGAGGGTGCTGCCGCGCCGGTCGGCGGCCCGCAGGCGGGCGACCTTGTCGGCGGCGGAGACCGCCAGCGCCGCCGGGCCGGCGCGCCCGATCGCCTCGCGCAGCGCCTGCTTGCGCTCCGGGTAGGCCGGGATGTCGGGGTCCTCGGTGAGGGCGCCGACCAGGTCGGCGATGCGGTCGCCGAACGCGCCACGGACGTCGTCCAGCGCGATGCCGGTGTCCTCGACGACGTCGTGCAGGAGCCCGGCCGCGACGGTCTCGTCGTCGGCGCCGAGCGCGGCGAGCAGGTCGCCGACCTCGTGGCTGTGCGCGAGGCCCTTCTCGCCGGCGCCGGCGTAGACGTCGTCGATGAACGCCCCCGCCTGATCGACGACCATGGACACGACATGAACATGATCCCGCTCGGGAGGCCGGCTGTCACCCCGTCCCGCGCGCTCGGACACACGATCGGGTGACGAACCCGCGCCGTTCGTGCAGAATCTTGCGGATGCGTCGCGCCCTTGGCTGGTTGATCGTGATCTCGGCCCTCGCGGTGCCGGCGCCCGCGACCGCCGATGCCGCCTCCGCTCCCGATGACCTGACGCTCGCGCAGCGCATCTGGCAGCCCGACGCCAAGGCGCCGGATCCCGGCCCGGCGCTGAGCTGCGCCGGCGGCGCCGGGACCGTGACCCCGGCGGTCGGCGCCGCCGAGACCGAGCTCGGCGGGCTCGGCAGCGCCTCCGACGACCACGACATCTCCTACGTGCGCGTGGCGCTGTCGACCGCG
>DASYBY010000659.1:0-7125 GCA_036500525.1 Baekduia sp.
GTGAGGTGGGTGCCGACCTTGCGCTTGACGCGCTGGAGGGCGTTGTCGACCGTCTTGGTGTCGCAGCCGAGGCGCTCGCCGACCTGCTCGTAGCTGTAGCCGTCGAGGTAGAGCGACAGGACCCGCGACTCGAGCTCCGAGAGCGCCGTCGAGAGGCACGACACGAGCGACCGCAGCTCCTCGGAGCTGATGACCTGGTTGACCGGGTCGTGGATCGGCGATCCGGGGATGACCTCGTCGAGCGTCGGCTCGCCGTCCTGGGCACTGGCGGGCGACGCCGAGAACGAGACGTACTGGTTCAGCGGCGTGTGCTTGTTGCGCGTCGCCGTCTTGACCGCGGTGATGATCTGGCGCGTGATGCAGAGCTCCGCGAAGTTGCGGAAGCTCGACTCGCGGTCGGTGCGGTAGTCGCGGACGGCCTTGTAGAGGCCGACGAGGCCCTCTTGGATCAGGTCGTCGGCGTCACCGCCGGCCAGGAAGTACGACGACGCCTTCAGGCGGACGAAGCCGTAGTACCGGCGCACGATCCGGTCGTACGCGATCGCGTCACCCGATTTCGCGAGTGCAATGAGATACCCATCATCGACCTGAACCTGGCCTTGAGGGTTGAAGGAGAGACGAGCCACGAGCGTTCCTTTCTGCACGAATGCAGGGAGAATCAGCTCAGTGGCGCACTCCTCCCCTGGCGCCATCTGAAAGTATCTCGACCGAGGTCCTCAACCTCAGGTCGACCGTTATGTGGGCGGGACCCTCCCACAGTTATGGAGCGCCGTCAAGCGATTGCAGGGATTCTTGCGGCCGTGGCGGTCAGAACGGGCGTCAGCGCGCGTCCAGGACCGCGTAGAGCAGCGCCGCGGCCGCGGCCGAGACGTTCAACGACTCGATGCGGCCGCGCAGCGGGAGAGCGACGATCGCGTCGCACATCTGCTGGACGCGCGGGCGCAGGCCCTTGCCCTCGGCGCCCATCACGAGCACCACGCCGCCGGTGTAGTCGGGCGAGCGGTACGGGGCGCCCTTGGCCGCCGCGCCGTAGACCCAGCAGCCCTCGCCCTTGGCGTCGCCGAGGAAGTCGGCGATGTTGCGGACCTGGGCGATGTGCAGGTGCTCGACCGCGCCGGCCGAGGCCTTGGCCGCCGCCGGGGTGACCTCCGCGCTGCGGTGGCGCGGCAGGACGAGACCCGTCGCGCCGACCGCCTCGGCCGTCCGCGCGATCGCCCCGAGGTTCTGGGGATCCTGGACCTCGTCGAGGGCCACGATCAGCGGGTTCGTCTTCCCCGTCAGCAGCGACGCGCCGTCGACGTACGGGTACTCCCCCACGTCGGCGCACAGGCCCTGGTGGGCGTCGGTCCCGGCGCGCTCGGTCAGCCAGTCGCCGTCGGCCGCCTCGACCAGCACGCCCTCCAGCCACGGCTCGCGCGCCGCGCTCGTCGTCGCCCACACGCGGTTGACCGGGCGCCGGCCGGCGCGGATCGCCTCGCGGATCGGGTTGCGGCCGTAGAGGAAGTGCGCGGCGTCGGGGCGGGTGACCTCGCGCGGCGGGGTCGCGTCGCGGCCGCGGACGACGCCGCGGGAGCGCGTGGGCTTCGGCCGCCCGCGCGGACGCGGCGCCGGGGCGCCCTCGGCGTCGCGGCCGGCGCCGGCACCGCCGTCACGGGCCGACGGACCGCGCGCACCGGCGCCGTCGCGGTCGGTCCGCTCGGTGCGGTCGGTCCGGCGCTTGCCGGTCTGCCGGCCGGGCTTGCCGGTGGGCTTGGAGCCCGGGCCGGGCTTGCCGCCGGACTTCCCGCCGCGCTTGCCGCGCGGCCCCGGACGACCCTCGTCGTCGGGCGTGGGCGAGCTTCCGCGGGGGCTCATGCGGGCACCAGCTCGGCGCCGTCGGCGCCGTCGCGCACGGTCCAACCGAGGTCGCGCAGGGCATCGCGAAGACGATCGGCCTCACCCCAGTCCTTGCCGGCACGGGCCACCTCGCGGGCGGCGAGCAGCTCGCGCGCCTCGGCGTCCGGGCCGTCGCCGGCCTCCGGCTCCGCGACCGACGCCAGGCCGAAGATGTCCAACATCTCCACCAGGTGCTCGCGCCCGACCGGGCCTTCGCGGCGGTTGGCCTCGTTGACCCACTCGGCCACCGAGGCCAGCGCGCGCGACGTGTTGAAGTCGTCGGCCAGCGCGCCGAAGAAGGCGTCGCGGTGCACGGCCAGGTCCTCCGGCGACGGGCCGTCGACCAGCCGGCGCGCGGCCTCGCGGATCCCCTTCAGGCGGCCGCGCGCGGCGGCCAGCGTCTCGGGGGCGAAGACGATCGGCTGGCGGTAGTGGCCGCCGGCGAAGAAGAGCAGGAGCGTCTCGCGCCCCCACTCGCCGATCACGTCGGGCAGCAGCGAGATGTTGCCCACCGACTTCGCCATCTTCTCGCCGCGCATCTCGAGCATGCCGTTGTGCATCCAGATCTGAGCGAGCTCCGCGCCGCGACCCATCCGGGTCTGCGCAGCCTCGTTCTCGTGGTGGGGAAAGGTCAGGTCAGAGCCGCCGCCGTGGACCTCGAAGCCCACGCCCAGCAGCTCCTCGGCCATGGCCGAGCACTCGATGTGCCAGCCGGGGCGGCCGCGGCCCCAGGGTGCGTCCCAGGCGGTGTCCTCGCCGTCCTTGTGCGCCTTCCAGAGCGCGAAGTCCAGCGGGTCCTCCTTGAGTGAAGCGCCCTCGACGTCCTCGCCCTGGTCCATGTGGTCCAGGTTGATGTGCGAGACCGAGCCGTAGTCGGCGTCGGAGCGGACGCGGAAGTAGACGTCGCCCTGCACGGCATACGCCGCGTCGCGCTCGATCAGCGCGGCGATCAGGGCGACGATGCCGTCGATCGTCTCCGAGGCCTTCGGCTCGTGGTCGGGGCGGCCCAGGCCGAGCGCCTCCGTGTCGGCCGTGTAGTGCGCGGTCATCTCGCGTGCGAGCTCCTCGGAGCCGACGCCTCGGGCGCGGGCAGCATCGTAGATCTTGTCGTTGACGTCGGTCAGGTTCGCGACGAACGTCACGTCGTAGCCCTCGTGGACCAGGTACCGCTTCAACCAGGAGAACACCACATACGGCCGGGCGTTGCCCACGTGGATGCGGTTGTAGACCGTCGGGCCGCACGCGTAGATGCCGACGTGGCCGGGATCGCGTGGTACCAGTGGGCGATTCTCGCCCGTACGGGTGTCATGGAGCCGGATGTCGGGCACGTGCCCAGCCTATCCGGGCCGGGGCCCCGCGCCGGTGCACCGTCGGGCCTGGCGTGGCGCGCCGCCGCCCGCCGATACCCTCAGGCGCTGACGATGCCGCCTGGCTCCGCGCTGGACATCCTGGTCGTCGATGACGACGACGCGCTCCGTGACATGCTCACGCGCTCCTTCGAGCGCGAGGGGCACCGGATCACGTCGGTCGCCGACGGCCACGGCGCGCTGGAGGAGGCGAGCCGCGGGCAGTTCGACGTGATCCTGCTCGACGTCGCGCTCGGGCCGGGGCCGACGGGCTACGACGTCGCCCGCGCGCTGCGCGCCCGCCGCAACGTGACGCCGGTGATCATGCTCACCGCACTGGACTCCGAGGCCGACGCGGTGCAGGGCCTGGAGGCCGGCGCCGACGACTACGTCACCAAGCCCTTCGGCCTCGCCGAGCTGCGCAGCCGCATCCGCGCGGTGCTGCGCCGCGCGCACGGCCACCTGCTCGACGACGGCCTGCTGGAGATCGCCAACGTCGTCCTCGACCAGCGCCAGCGCGAGGTCTCGGTCGACGGCAAGCCGGTGCGCCTGACCTTCGCCGAGTTCGAGTTGCTGCTGTGCCTCATGGCGCGGCCGGGCCGGCTGCAGAACCGGCAGGAGCTGCTGCGCGCCATCTGGGGCGACAGCGCCTACCGCGACCCGCGCGCCATCGACGTCCACATCCGCCATCTGCGCGAGAAGCTCGAAGAGCAGCCGCAGGATCCGAAGCTGATCCTGACCGTCCGCGGCGCCGGCTACCGCTTCCGCGACCGGTGACCTGACCGTGAGCCTGCGCAGTCGCCTGCTGCTGGCCCTCCTGGCGACGAGCGTCGTGACCCTGGGCGTGGCCGCGCTGGCGCTGCTGTCGCCGCTGCAGACGCGCCTGCGCAAGGAGTCGCGGGACTCGGTGCGCTCGACGGTGCTCGCGACGCGCGGCAACATCGAGGGCGACCTCGCCAAGCTCAAGTGGACCTACAACGACCAGGTCGAGGAGACGCTGCGGACGCTCGCCGACCGCACGGGCGCGCGGGTGATCCTCTACCCGGCGGCGATCGACCCGGTGCGCACCGTGCCGGCGTTCGACTCGGGGTCCGGGGAGACCGCGCTCGACGACGTCTTCGCGACCTCGTGGTCGGGCCGGACCGTGCAGACCAGCAGCGACGAGGAGGGCACGCGGATCACCGTGCCGCTGCCGGTCAACGACCCGCAGTTCATCCTGGCGGTGCGGCGGCCCGACACGGAGTCGGCGCAGGCGGTCGACGTCGTCCGCAGCGCGTTCCTCACCGCCGCGGTGATCGGGCTGGGCGTCGCGCTGTTGTTGGGGGTGTTGCTGTCGACGGGGCTGTCGCGCCGGCTCGGGCGGCTGCGGCGCAGCGCGCTGGCGCTGGCCGCCGACGGCGTCAACGCGCCGCCGCCGCCGGTCGACGCCGGCCAGGACGAGGTCGGCGACCTCGCCCGCGCGCTCGCCTCGATGCAGCGGGCGCTGCGCCGGCAGGAGGAGGCGCGGCGCGCGTTCGTCGCGACGGCCAGCCACGAGCTGCGGACGCCGCTGACGTCGCTCCAGGGCAACTTGGAGTTGTTGACCGAGGACCTCGACGCCGGGCACCTCGACGTCGAGGAGGCCAGCGCGGTGCTGCGCGGCGCCCAGGGACAGCTGCGCCGGTTGGCGAACCTCGCCTCCGAGCTGCTGGACCTCAGCCGGCTGGACGCGGGCGTGGAGCTGCGCCGGGAGCCGGTCGAGCTGGGCGAGATGAGCCGCGCCGTGGCCGCGGAGTTCGAGCTGCGGATCCGCGACCGCTCGGTCGGCATGCAGATCGTGCCGCCGACGGGTCCGGTGTGGGCGGCCGGCGATCCGGGCGCGGTGGCGCGCGTGGCGCGGATCCTCATCGACAACGCGCTGCGGTTCTCCCCGGCCGGGTCGGCGATCCGGGTCACGCCCGCCTACCACGGCGACCGCGCGACGCTGGAGGTCTCCGACCGCGGGCCGGGCGTGCCGCCCGAGGAGCACGAGATCATCTTCGAGCGCTTCGAGCGGGGCACGCGCACCGGCGGCGAGGGTGGGTTCGGGCTGGGGCTGGCGATCGGGCGCGAGCTGGCCCGCCGCCTGGACGGCGAGCTGGCGCTGGCGCCGCAGCCCGACGGCGGCGCCGGCGCGCGGTTCGTGCTGACGCTGCCGATCGAGATGCCGCGCGGGTCCGACGGCGACGGCGCGGGCGAGGCCGGCATCGCGCCGGCCGACGACCGCGCGGCGCCGTCGTCGGGCTAGGACGCGGCGGGATCCGCGGCCCGGGCCGCGGCGGCGCAGTCGGCGCAGCGGCCCTCGACGACCAGCTCGGCCGTCTCGGCCTCGAAGCCGGCGTCGCGTGCGGCGTGCAGCGCGGGCGCGGAGTCCATCGGGATCGGGAGATCCTCGACGCGGCCGCAGGTGCGGCAGCGCAGGTGGGCGTGGTCCTCGGTGCGCGGATCGTAGAGGACGGGGCCGCCGACGCTCACGCGCCGCGCCTCCCCCAGCTCGGTCAGCAGGTCGAGCGTGGCGTAGACCGTCGGGAGCGACATGCCGGGCAGCTGCTCGGATGCCCGCCGCAGGACCTCCTCGGCCGTGACGTGCCGGTCGAGCTCGTGCAGCAGCCGGTGGATGATCAGGCGCTGCGAGGTGACGCGCTGCCCGCGCTCGCGCAGGGCGGCGACGAGGCGTTCGTCGGTGGCGGCGGTCAGCTCTGGCATCTCGCTCGTACATGTTAGGCCATCCTTATCTTTAGTGCCTTGTAGTATGAACGGAGTGAGCGATCAGGCCCTCCATCTCCCCTCCGTCGACCGCGGCGCCGGCGCACGCGACGCCGAGCACCGGCGCCTCGTCCTGCAGCGCATCCAGCCGGCGCTCATCGGCCTCATCGACGGCACCATCTCGACGCTCGCGCCGATCTTCGCGGCCGCCTACCTCGCCGGCTCCCACGCGGCGCTGCTCGTCGGCCTGGCCAGCGCGCTGGGCGCGGCGATCTCGATGGGCCTGTCGGAGGGACTGTCGGACGACGGGTCGGTCACCGGCCGCGGGAGCTCGCTGTCGCGGGGCGTGATCACGGGCGGCGCGACGTTCTTCGGCGGGACCTTCCACGCGCTGCCGTTCCTGATCGGGGACGTGTCGACGGCGCTGGCGGTGGCGTACGTCGTGGTGGCGATCGAGCTGGTCGTCATCGCGCTCGTGCGCCGACGCTTCATGGCCGTGCCGCTGCCGGTGTCGCTCGTCCAGGTGACGATGGGCGGCGTGATGGTGGCGGCGGTGGGGATCGTCGTCGGCCACGCCTAGCGGGCGACGGGGGCTGACTGGCGCTCCGCTCGGGCGTGGGTCGCGGGCCGGTGCGTGGTCCGGCGGCAGTGACGAGTGCGTGGTCGGGAGCCCGCGCGCCTCGTGTCCTCCGCGCGGGGCGCGGGGTGCCTCGGGGCGGGCGTCCGCGGGCGAGATGGATGGCACCTGGACGTTGAGATGCAACGCCTGGGTGCCATCGGTTGGCGGCCCGGGAGATCGATGGCACTGCGGGGTCGACATGCGACCCCCAGGTGCCATCCACCGGCAACCCGCCCCCCGACGCGTGCGGAGGACCGGCGGCGCGCGCGCCCGACGCCAACCTCCCCGTCATCGCCGACCGACCGCGCACCGCACCCCGACCCGCGCCTGAGCGGAACGCCAGCGGCCGCGGCCCGTCCCACAACGACGACGGGCCGCCCAAAGGCGGCCCGTCGGCAACACTGCTGCGCTGCGGTCTCCCCTAGTTGTTGGAGATGAGCGGCTCGCGCTCGTAGACCGTCGCGGGGACGTTGTGGTAGGGGTTCTCGTTGTCGGCGTCGGTCTCTTCCTCGTGGTAGACCGACTCGACGTTGACCGCCCAGATGTCGTGGTCGGTGCCCT
>DASYBY010000660.1:0-4305 GCA_036500525.1 Baekduia sp.
GGGCGGGCTGATCGAGGGCGCGGATAGATTGCCGCCCATGCCCGAAGATCAGCCCGCCGTCCTGACCGAGCGCCGCGACGGCGTCCTCGTCATCACCATCAACCGCCCCGAGGTGCGCAACGCGGTCAACGCCGCGGTCGCGCGCGGCATCGGGGAGGCGCTCGACGAGCTCGACGCCGACGACGCCCTCGCCGTCGGCGTCCTCACCGGCGCCGGCGGGTTCTTCTGCGCGGGGATGGATCTCGGCGCGTTCGTCAAGGGCGAGTCGCCGTGGTTCGCCGACCGCGGCTTCGCCGGCATCGCCCAGCGCGCCTCGCGCAAGCCGCTGATCGCCGCGATCGAGGGCTTCGCCGTGGCCGGCGGGTTCGAGGTCGCGCTGGCCTGCGACCTGATCGTCGCCGCCACGGGCGCGAAGATGGGGATCCCGGAGGCCAAGCGCTCGCTGGTCGCCGCCGGCGGCGCGCTGCTGCACCTGCCCAAGCGGATGCCGTACCACATGCTCATGGAGCTGGCCCTGACCGGCGATCCGCTGCCGGCCGAGCGCTTCCACGACTTCGGCGTCGTCAACCGCATCACCGAGAAGGGTGGCGCGGTCGACGCGGCGCTGGAGCTCGCCGCGGCGATCGCCAAGAGCGGCCCGCTGGCCGTCGCGGCCTCCAAGCAGATCGTCCAGGAGCAGTACGACTGGACGGCCGCCGAGCAGTGGGACAAGCAGGCCGCGATCAGCGGCCCCGTCTTCGCTTCCGAGGACGCCAAGGAGGGCGCGACCGCCTTCAAGGAGAAGCGTGACCCGGTCTGGAAGGGTCGCTAGGGGCCGCGCACCCGGGACCGCCGGTCGAGCGCGGTTGGGACCGCGCGTAGGAGCCACGACCCCGCCCCGGCGGGCAAGCTGGATCCATGACCATGCGGCCACCGCAGATCGTCGCGTTCGGCGGCGGCGGGTTCTCGATGGAGGCGGGGAACCCGCTGCTGGACGACTACGTCCTGGCGGCGACCGGCCGGGACCGGCCGCGCGTCTGCTTCCTCCCGACGGCCTCCGGCGACGCCGACCACTACGTGGTCCGCTTCTACCGGCGGTTCTCGGGCGTGGCCGACACCAGCCACGTCTCGCTCTTCCGGCGCGACAAGGGCGGCGGAGCGGTCGAGGGCGACCTCGAGGCGCACCTGCTCCAGCAGGACCTGATCTACGTCGGCGGCGGCAGCGTGCTGAGCCTGCTCGGCACCTGGCGCGCCCACGGCGTCGACTCGCTCCTCAAGCGCGCGTGGCGGCGGGGCGTGATGCTGTGCGGCCTGTCGGCCGGCTCGTTGTGCTGGTTCTCGGAGGCGATCACCGCCTTCCACGGACCGCCCGAGCCGGTGCGCGGCCTCGGCCTGCTGCCGCACTCCAACTGCGTGCACTACGACGGCGAGGCCGAGCGCGGCGAGGTCTACCGCCGGATGGTGGCCGACGGCCGGCTGCGCGAGGGCTACGCGGCGGAGGACGGCGCGGCGCTGCACTTCGAGGGCCGCGAGCTGCTGCGCGCCGTGTCGTCGCGGGCCAAGGCCCGGGCCTTCCGCGTCTCGGCCGACGGCGAGCATCCCCTGGACGTCCAGTACCTGGGCGAGCCCGCGACGGCCGGCCTGGCCGCCGTCGCGTCGGCCGCCGCCGCATGACCGCCCAGCGCCCGCCGACGATCCTCGCGATGGGCGGCGGGGGGTTCACCGCGACCCCCGGCGATCCCGCGCTCGACGAGCTGGTCCTCGAGCTGGCCGGCGTGCGCGAGCCGCGGATCCTCTTCCTGCCGACCGCCTCGGGCGATCCCAACGAGCAGATCGCCCACTTCCACTCCACCTACGGCCGCCGCTGCGCGCTGGCGACCGTGCTGTCGCTCTTCCGCCGCCACGGCGACCCGCGATCGCTGCGTGAGATCGTCCTCGCTCACGACGTCATCTACGTCGGCGGCGGGTCGATGCGCAACCTCATGGCGATCTGGGCCGCGCACGGGCTGGACGAGGTGCTGCGCGAGGCGTGGCAGGAGGGCGTCGTGCTCGCGGGGCTCAGCGCCGGCGCGATGTGCTGGTTCGCGGGCGGGATCACGAAGTCCTTCGGCCCGCCCGAGCCCAACGCGGGGCTCGGCTTCCTGCCGGGCTCGCTGAGCGTCCACGCCGACGGCGAGCCCGAGCGCCTGCCGGTCTTCCTGGAGGCCGTGCGCTCCGGCGAGCTGGCCGGCGGCTGGGCGGCCGACGATGGCGTCGGCCTGGTCTTCGAGGGGACCCAGCTGGTCCGCGTGGTCAGCGCGCGCCCCGGGACGTTCGCGGTGCGGGTCGACGCCGTCGGCGGCGAGCTGGTGCGCGACCGCCTGGTGCCGGAGCTGCTGGGCGCGGGGCCGATGGCGACGCGCCCGCTGCCCGACGACATCCGCGAGATGCGGAGGGCGCGCTATGGCCGCGGTTGATCCACCGTCAGGACCAACACGAATTGCAGGGCGAGGAGCCCGGGACACCGGCGTACGCACGGGTCGCGCACCTTCGCCAGCGCCGGGACCCGTGACTCCAGCGGGAGCGGGGCGCCTGCTGGATGTTCCGCCTGGACGGCGAACCCTGTACGGCGCGCCAACTCCGACGCGCTCGCGCGCGTGAAGAAGCGCAGGTGCGTGCGGTCGAAGAGGCCGAAGTCGGTGTAGTCGAAGCGGCCGCGCAGCAGCGCGCGGCGGGCGGTCCAGTGGGCGATGTTGGGGACCGAGACGATCGCGCGGCCCGAGCCGTCGGCGGGCAGCAGCGTGCGGAGCCAGCCGAGCGCGGCCCACGGGTCGCGGAGGTGCTCCAGGACGTCGGCGCAGATGATGGTGTCGATCCCGCCCGCCGCGGCGACGGCGCGCTCGGCGTCGGCCTGCAGCGCCGCGGACTCCAGGTCGCCGACGACGACCTCGGAGCACACCGCGCGCGCCTGCTGCGCGGCGACCGGGTCGTACTCGATCCCGACGACCGTGCAGCCGCGGGCGGTCAGCTCGCGCGCGAGGTAGCCCGTGGCGCAGCCGACGTCGAGGACGCGCGCGTAGTCGGGCGCGGCGTCGAGCACGAGGCGGTGGCTGGTCGCCAGGCCGTGCTCGGCGACGAGGCCGGCGTACGGGCCTTCCGTATCGGTCGTCGCGCTCACGCGGGCTCGCCGGAGAGCGTGGCGAGGAGGCGCCGCGCGCCGCCGCGGTCGCGGTGCTCGCCGAGGTAGATCCCCTGCCAGGTGCCGAGCGCGAGGCGCCCGCCGCTGATCGGCAGCGTGACGCTGAAGCC
Organism: Baekduia sp.; assembly: GCA_036500525.1. Lineage (GTDB taxonomy): Bacteria > Actinomycetota > Thermoleophilia > Solirubrobacterales > Solirubrobacteraceae > Baekduia. Next base: position 3,268 of record DASYBY010000660.1, read on the forward strand.
CATCAACGAGGCCTTGATGTGGGCCGGCATGTCGTCGTCGCCCTCGTCGGTGTGGGTCCAGGCGAAGCCCTCGGGGACGGCCGCGTTGGCCCAGCTCTCGAAGTCGCGGCGCACGTCGGGCGAGGCCTTCTCGTTGAGCGTGAGCGACGCCGACGTGTGGAGGATGTGCAGGTGCAGCAGGCCGACGCGGAGGTCTCCCAGCTCGGGGAGTTGTCCTACGACTTCGCGGGTGATGAGGTGGAAGCCGCGCGGCCGCGGCTCCAGGGCGAATTCACGCTGGGTCCACATCGCCGATCACCGGGGCCTCGATGCCGTCGTCGTAGGGGACGTGGTCGGCCATGCGGAAGTAGGTCTTCAGCCCCGAGCCGTCGGGGGTGCGCTCGGCGGCGCAGAGCTTGCCCTCGTCGGGGTAGATCACGACGTCGGGCTGGCCGTGGGTGCTGATCGACAAAAAGCGCAGCGTCTCGTCGGTGTCGTTGACGAGCTGGTGCGCACCGTCCTCGCCGGTCGGGAAGCGGACGACCTCGCCGCGCTCGACGCGCCGCCAGCCCTGCGGGGAGCGCAGCAGCGGGCGCCCTTCGAGGACGACGAGCACCTCCTCCTCGGCCAGGTGGAAGTGATAGGGGTAGACCGCCTGGCCGGGGCCGACCTCCCACTGGCTGAGGCCGACGCGCTCGGTACCGAGCTGGTGGCCGAGGCGCGCGCGCTGGGCGTGGAAGCCGGCGAGGGACTCGCGCGGCTCGTCGAAGTCCGGGGCGTAGATGTTGGGCATGGCGAGCCCGGCATGTTCACACGTCGTGCGGGATGCGTGCGACGCGCAGGTCGACCTTGCCGTTGCGCAGGAACGGCACGCCCTCGTCGAAGAGCCGCTGGCGCTGACGGTCGCCCTTGGCCAGCGAGCCGTCGGCACGGACGACGCGCCACCACGGCAGCTCCTCGTCGTCGCTGTTGCGCAGGATGGTGCCGGTGAGCCGCGGGGCGCCGGGGGAGAGGTCTCCGTAGGTCCGCACGAAGCCCTCGGGGATCGCGGCGATGCGG
>DASYBY010000661.1:0-12889 GCA_036500525.1 Baekduia sp.
CAGGGTCAGCTCGAAGTCGGGCGTCAGAAGCTCCTGGTCACGATCGTGCCGGGGCGTCCGGGCCCCAGTTCCTCATCGGCTGGCATATGCCCACTCGCCGCGGGTCCTAGTCGCAGGTCGTCGGCCGCTCGCGCGGCGGGCCGCAGCATAGTCACCGCGAGCCGCTCGGGGGCGGCCGGTCGCACGCAGGTGAAGAACCTGGTGAGAACGCGTTTCGCAGGTGGTCCGCAGAGGCTGTACGCGATCACGTACGTCTGTCCAATGTGGAGTGGTCTTGCTACTCTGCCGCTTCCTCCAAGGCCTGGAGAGCCCGCGCCGACGGCGACTGTGGGCAATCACCAGGCCCCGTGCCCCCGGGCCGCCACGGGACACCTATGACGATCTCCGCACTGCCCCAGGCCGACGGCCTCTACGACCCCCGCTACGAGCACGACGCCTGTGGTGTCGCCATGGTCGCGCGGCTGGACAACCAGCCCGACCACGGCGTGATCCACCGCGCGCTGACCGCGCTCGACAACCTCGAGCACCGGGGCGCCGAAGGCGCCGACGTCCGCACGGGCGACGGCGCAGGCATCCTCGTGCAGATCCCGGACGCGTTCTTCCGCGAGGTCGTCGACTTCGCGTTGCCGCCGCTCGGCCAGTACGGCGTCGCCGTGTGCTTCCTGCCGCGCGACCCGTCGCAGCGGCGCAAGATCGAGGAGCTCCTGGAGCTCAACGTGCGCATCGAGGGTCAGACGATCCTCGGCTGGCGCGACGTGCCGGTCGACGTCGCGCACGTCGGCGACACCGCCAACGCCTCGCGCCCGCACATCCGCCAGCTGTTCGTCGGCGCCGGCGCGGACTTCGCGACCGACCAGGACGCCTTCGAGCGCAAGCTGTACGTGATCCGCCGGATCGTCGAGCTGGCGGCCGGTCCCGACTTCTACGCCCCGAGCTTCTCCTCGCGCACCTGCGTGTACAAGGGGATGTTGATCTCGCACCAGCTGGGTCGCTTCTTCCCGGACCTCAAGGACGAGCGCTTCCTCTCGGCCCTGGCGCTCGTGCACAGCCGGTTCTCGACCAACACGTTCCCGTCCTGGGATCTCGCGCACCCGTTCCGCGTCATCGCCCACAACGGCGAGATCAACACGCTGATGGGCAACGCGAACTGGATGCGGGCCCGCGAGTCGCAGCTGGCCTCGGACCTCTTCGGCCTCGACCTCCAGAAGGTCATGCCGATCGTGCGCCCCGGCGGCTCGGACTCCGCGACGTTCGACAACGTCCTCGAGCTGCTGATGCTCGCCGGCCGGTCGCTGCCGCACGCGGCGATGATGATGATCCCCGAGGCCTACGCCGACCGGGACGACCTGCCCGAGCACCTCAAGGGCTTCTACGCCTTCCACTCCTGCCTCATGGAGCCGTGGGACGGACCGGCGTCGGTCTGCTTCACCGACGGCCGCGTCGTCGGCGCGACGCTGGACCGCAACGGCCTGCGCCCCGGCCGCTGGACGGAGACCAAGGACGGCTACATCATGCTCGGCTCCGAGACGGGCATGCTGCCCGTCGAGCCGGGCGACGTCGTGCGCCTGGGCCGCCTCGCGCCGGGCAAGCTGTTCCTGGTCGACCTCGAGGCCGGCCGCATCGTGGAGGACCACGAGGTCAAGGAGCAGGTCGCCACCGAGCAGCCGTACGGCCGCTGGTTCGAGGAGAACGTCGTGCGCTTCGACGACCTCGCGCCGCGCGAGGGCCGGGAGCTCGACCAGCCGCTGCGCACCCTGCAGATGGCCTTCGGCTACAGCCAGGAGGACCTCCGGATCCTCATGGCGCCGATGGCGCGCATGGGCGAGGAGCCGCTGGGCTCCATGGGCAACGACGCGGCGCTCGCGGTCCTCTCGGATCAGCGCCCCTCGCTGTTCACCTACTTCAAGCAGCTCTTCGCGCAGGTGACCAACCCGCCGATCGACCCGATCCGCGAGTCGATCGTCATGTCGCTGGGCACCGGCGTCGGCGCGGAGGGCAACCTCCTGAAGGCCGCGCCCGAGCACGCGCGCCAGCTGGTCATGAGCCAGCCGATCCTGCGCAACGGCGAGCTGGAGACGCTGCGCTCGATCGACCACCCCTGGTTCAAGACGCACACCATCGACATCACGTGGGCGGTGCAGGACGGCCCCGAGGGGCTGCACGCCCGCCTGGCCGAGATGTGCGACGAGGCCCACGACGCCGTCGAGCAGGGCGTCAACGTGCTGATCCTCAGCGATCGCGGCATCGGCAAGCGCCGCGCGCCGATCCCGTCGCTGCTGGCCGTCGCCGCCGTGCACCACCACCTGGTGCGCCTCGGCACGCGCCTGCAGACCGGCCTCGTCCTGGAGTCCGGCGAGCCGCGCGAGGTCCATCACTTCGCCACGCTGATCGGCTACGGCGCCAGCGCGATCAACCCGTACCTCGCGTTCGAGAGCGTCGACGCGCTGGTCGCCGAGGATCGCGTCGCCGGCGTCACGTCCTCCGACGAGGCGCAGCGCGCGGTCGTCAAGGCGCTCGGCAAGGGCCTGCTCAAGACCATCTCCAAGATGGGGATCTCGACGATCCAGTCCTACTGCGGCGCGCAGATCTTCGAGGCCGTCGGCCTGGAGAAGCCGCTGATCGATCGCCACTTCTGCGGGACCGCGTCGCGCATCGGCGGCATCGGCCTGGAGACGCTGGCCCAGGAGGCGCTGGACCGCCACGAGCGTGGCTATCCGGCGACCGCCGACGCGCTGCTGCCCGTCGGCGGCGTGTACGCCTGGCGCCGCGACGGCGAGCAGCACATGTGGAACCCGGAGACGATCGCGGCGCTGCAGCACGCGGTGCGCGACACCACCGGGTCCGCCCAGGACAAGTACGACGAGTACGCGAAGATGGTCAACGAGCACGCGTCGCGCAAGGCGACGCTGCGCGGCCTGCTGAACCTCCGCACCGACCTGGAGCCGATCCCGCTCGAGGAGGTCGAGCCGGCTTCGGAGATCGTCAAGCGCTTCGCCACCGGCGCGATGTCGCTCGGCTCGATCTCGACCGAGGCGCACGAGAACCTCGCGATCGCCATGAACCGCCTCGGCGGCCGCTCGAACACGGGCGAGGGCGGGGAGGACCCGCGGCGCTTCGTCCGCGACGAGAACGGCGACCTGCGCCGCTCGGCGATCAAGCAGGTGGCGTCGGGCCGTTTCGGCGTGACGATCCACTACCTGGTCAACGCCGACCAGCTGCAGATCAAGATGGCCCAGGGCGCCAAGCCCGGCGAGGGGGGCCAGCTGCCCGGCCACAAGGTCGACGCCTACATCGGCTCGGTGCGCCACACGACGCCGGGCGTGGGCCTGATCTCGCCACCGCCGCACCACGACATCTACTCGATCGAGGACCTCAAGCAGCTCATCTACGACCTGCGCTGCGCGAACCCCAAGGCGCAGGTGTCGGTCAAGCTGGTGAGCGAGGTCGGCGTCGGCACGGTCGCCGCCGGCGTCGCGAAGGCCAACGCCGACCACGTGGTCATCGCCGGCCACGACGGCGGCACGGGCGCCTCGCCGCTCTCGTCGATCGTGTCCGCGGGCGCGCCGTGGGAGATCGGCCTGGCCGAGACCCAGCAGACGCTGCTCAAGAACGACCTGCGCTCGCGCATCGTCGTCCAGACCGACGGCCAGCTCAAGACGGGCCGCGACGTCGCGATCGCCGCGCTGCTGGGCGCCGACGAGATGGGCTTCGCCACGGCGCCGCTCATCGCGACCGGCTGCATCATGATGCGCGCCTGCCACCTCAACACCTGCCCGGTCGGGATCGCCACGCAGGATCCCGAGCTGCGCAAGCGCTTCCAGGGCACGCCCGAGCACGTCGTCAACTTCTTCTTCTTCGTCGCCGAGGAGCTGCGGGGCATCATGGCCTCGCTCGGCATCGCGAAGTTGGAGGACATGATCGGCCGCGTCGACCTGCTGGTCGCCGACGAGGCGATCGACCACTGGAAGGCGCGGGGCATCGACCTCACGCACCTGCTGACGTTCCCGCGCGACGTCGCGCCGGACGCTCCGCGCCACCGCACGCAGCCGCCGCCGCCGGTGCTCGACGACGCGCTGGACCACGTCCTGCTGGAGCGCGCGCGCCCGGTCGTCGAGGGCGGCGACGCGTCGGTGCAGATCGAGGTCCCGGTCCGCAACGTCAACCGCTGCGTCGGCGGGATGCTGTCGAGCCGGATCGCGGAGCTGCACGGTCACGAGGGGCTGCCGACCGACAGCGTCCAGGTGCGGTTCACCGGCTCGGCCGGCCAGAGCTTCGGCGGCTGGCTGGCTCCGGGCGTGACCTTCACGCTGCACGGCGACGCCAACGACTACACGGGCAAGGGCCTGTCCGGTGGCACGGTCGTCGTGACGCCGCCCGACGGCGTGACCTTCACGCCGCAGGACAACGTCATCGTCGGCAACACCGTGCTCTACGGCGCGACCTCCGGCAAGGCGTTCTTCCGCGGCCAGGCCGGCGAGCGGTTCGCCGTGCGCAACTCGGGCGCCAGCGCCGTCATCGAGGGCGTCGGCGACCACGGCTGCGAGTACATGACCGGTGGGCGCGTCGTCGTCCTCGGCCCGACCGGGCGCAACTTCGCGGCCGGCATGAGCGGCGGGCTCGCCTTCGTCTGGGACGAGGACGGCACCTTCCGCAACCGGGTCAACCCGACGATGCTCAACCAGCTCGAAGCGCTCGACGACGGCGACGCCGCGGAGGTCCGCGCGCTCGTCGAGGAGCACGCGCAGCGCACCGGCTCGACGGTCGCCCAGGGCGTGCTCGACGACTGGGACGCGGCGCGCTCGCGCTTCGTCAAGGTCTACCCGGCCGACTACAAGCGCGTGCTGGCCGAGCTGGCCGCGGCGGAGACGACGACCGAAGAAGTCGCCGCATGACCAACATGACTTTCTGCACCCCTGGCCACCACGACGTCAAGCGGGCGGCGTAGATGGGCGAGCTCGGCGGGTTCCTCAAGATCGACCGCTCCAACATGCCCTACCGCGACCCGGAAGAGCGGGTGGGCGACTTCCAGGAGTTCGTGGTCCAGCGCCCCGACCCGGAGCTGTCGGCCCAGGGTGGGCGCTGCATGGACTGCGGCGTGCCGTTCTGCCACAACGGCTGCCCGCTGGGCAACCTGATCCCGGACTGGAACGACCTCGTCTACCGCGACCGGTGGCCGGACGCGATCAAGCAGCTCCACGCCACCAACAACTTCCCGGAGTTCACCGGCCGCCTGTGTCCCGCCCCGTGCGAGGCCGCCTGCGTGCTGGAGATCCGCGAGGGTGACGCGGTCACGATCAAGCAGATCGAGAACGCCATCATCAACCGGGCCTGGGACGAGGGCTGGGTCGTGGCGCAGCCGCCGGCTGTCGAGACCGGGCTCAGCGCCGCGGTCGTCGGCGCCGGGCCGTCGGGCATGGCCGCCGCGCAGCAGCTGCGCCGCGCCGGTCATCGCGTCGTGCTCTTCGAGCGCGACGAGGCCGGCGGCGGGCTGGTGCGCTTCGGCGTCCCGGACTTCAAGATCGAGAAGTGGCTCATCGAGCGCCGGCTGGACCAGCTGCGCGAGGAGGGCGTCGAGATCCGCTGCGGCGTCGACGTCGGCCGCGACGTCACCGCCGAGGAGCTGCGCGCGGAGTTCGACGCGGTCGTCCTGACGATCGGCTCGCGCGTGCCGCGCGACCTGCCGGTGCCGGGCCGCGAGCTGGCCGGGATCCACCCGGCGATGGACTACCTCTACGTGCGCAACCGCGCGATCGCGACCGAGGTCGGCCCCGAGCCGACCGTCGCCGCGCCGGAGCCCGTCGAGATCACCGCGAAGGGCAAGCACGTCATCGTCATCGGCGGCGGCGACACGGGCGCCGACTGCGTCGGCCACTCGATCCGCGAGGGCGCCCTGAGCGTCACGCAGCTCGAGCTGCTCCCCGAGCCGCCCACGCACCGCCCCGACGACCGGACGCCGTGGCCGCTGTGGCCGCAGAAGTTCCGGCTGTCGTACGCGATGGAGGAGGCCCAGGCCATCGGCAAGGGCGAGCAGGACTTCTCGATCGTCACCACGCACTTCAGCGGCGAGGACGGCCAGGTCGGCACGCTGCACTACGCCCAGGCCGCCGACGCGCCACCGTTCGCGCCCGTCGCGGGCAGCGAGGGCGAGATGCAGGCCGATCTCGTCCTGCTGGCCATGGGCTTCCTGCACCCGGAGCACGAGGGCATCGTCGAGCAGCTCGGCGTCGACCTCGACCAGCGCGGCAACATCAAGGCCTCGACCTACGCGACGTCGGTCAAGGGCGTCTTCGCCGCCGGCGACGCCCGCCGCGGCCAGTCCCTCATCGTGTGGGCGATCAACGAGGGTCGCCAGGCCGCGCGCATGGCCGATCGCTTCCTCCACGAGGTCGCCGGCATCGAGCGCGAGCCCGTGCTGGCCGGCAACGTCCACGACGCCGACGAGGGCCCCGAGGGCCCGCCGTCGCACGCGGACGGCGGCCTCGCGGCCGAAGAAGAAGGCTGAAGGCGGAGTCGCGCGGCGCCGGTTCCTACGACCGGACCGGCTGCTCGCTGGGGATGCGGTTGAAGTCGATGGGCGATCTGTCCTCACGAAATGGCACGAGTTCGCAGACGCCTGCGTCGTCGGCACGGGCGAGGAGCACGCGCTCCACCAGCGCGTGTAACCGTCCGATCCGTTGCAACACCAGGTGATGGACAGCAGCTGCTTCGCGATGTCCGAGCCGACCGCTGGCGTGAGACGCTCGGCCGCGCAGCACCTCATGGTCCAGCAGCTCATCCGCGTTGAAGCCCAACTCGACCGCGGGTGGGAAGGACAACAGCGCGTCTCGTAGTGGGAGCCCTTGGGCCTTGAACGACAACTCCAGGGTGCGCCACAACTCCCGGTAACTCGCCACCACTGACTCGGCGTGCCGGGCTTCCCAATAGACGCGAATGCCCGGCCGTTCGGCGAGCCGGCCGACGAGTTCCCCCGTTATCGGGACGGCGCCGACGGTGCTCTCGGTGGACCTACCGCGCATCGGTGCGAGCACGGGCGGATGGTTGAGTCGCTCCAGTACGGCCTCGTCGGTATGTCCCTCCGGGATGAGGCGGTTGTCCTCCTCAGGGATCCCCAGGACCGGCCCGCAGGACACGGGTGTGTCGTACAGCAGCGACAGCGCACCAGCGATCTCCTCGCCGCGCAGCTCTAGGACGTCGAGCTCCGGACAGGCCGCCACGGGATAGGGCTCGGGTTCGCCGGTCGGGCCAAGGCGATAGAACCCCGGGCTTGGGCCGGTCGTGACCGCCTCCGCGTCCGCTACGGGACACTCGAGGATGAGTGGAAGTCCCGAGAGGACCGGCTCGTGCGGCGTGACGATCCGCGCCGCGGTCTCGTGGACGCGTATCTCCAAGGGGCAAGCGGCCGCGAGACGCTCGGCCCAGTACTCGTCGAGATCCAACAGAAACGTGAGGCGCAGACGCACCGGGTCATGGTGACGGCCGATGCGGATTGAGGGCCGATGGCGCCCGCGTCGGCGCGGGCGGATACCGTTCGCCGATGTCCCACTTGCCGCTCACCCGTCGTCGCCTCCTGCAGGCCGGAGCCGCGGGTGCCGCGCTCACGGCGTTGGAAGGGCCGACCGGCGCTTTCGCCGCGCGGCGCAAGGTCAAGCAGGCCGACGTCGTGGTCGTCGGCGCCGGCTTCTCGGGGCTCGCCGCCGCCCGGGCCTTGGAGGCCGCGGGCCACTCGGTGCTCGTCCTCGAGGCGCGCGACCGGGTCGGTGGGCGGACCCAGAACGTCGAAATCGCCGATGGCAAGGCGATCGCGGAGGTCGGCGGCGAGTTCGTCGGCCCGACGCAGGACCGGATCCTGGCACTGGCCAAGGCGACCGGCGTCGACACGTTCCCGGTGTACAACATGGGCAACAACGTGTTCCTGGCCGACGGGCAGCGGACGTTCTATCCGGCGGCGGTCGGCGTGCCGCAGGATCCCGAGGTCATCGCGACGCTGGGCGTCCTGCTCAAGGTCGACGCGCTGGCCAAGGAGGTCGGCGTCGCCGCGCCGTGGAAGGCCAAGCGGGCGCGGGCGCTGGACGGCCAGACGCTGGCGCAATTCCTGGCGCCCACGGTCACGACGGCCAAGAGCAAGGCGGTCGTCGACGCGGTCTGCGAGGCCATCTGGGGCGCCGATCCCGAGGACCTCTCGCTGCTCTACGTCGCGATGTACGTCGCGGCGGCCGGCAACGCCAAGACGCCGGGCTCGTTCGCCAAGCTGATCGCCACCGGCGGCGGCGCGCAGGAGCGGCGGCTGGTCGGCGGGTCGGTCGTGATCGCGGAGAAGATGGCGCACAAGCTCGGCTCGCGCGTCATCCTCGGCCAGCCCGTGCGGCGCATCACGCAGTCGGGCGACCGCGTCATCGTCACCGCCGACGGCATCACGGTGCACGCGCGCCACGCGATCGTCGCGCTCCCGCCGGTCATGGCCGCGCGCGTCGCCTACGCGCCCGGCCTGCCGAAGGCCAAGTCGACGCTGCTGAAGGCGATGACGCCGGGCTCGCTCAGCAAGGTCGAGGCGGTCTACCCGACGCCGTTCTGGCGCGAGGCGGGCCTGAGCGGCCAGGGCGTCAGCGACGTCGGGATCGCCCGCACGCCGTACGACAACAGCCCGCCCGACGGCAGCGTCGGGGTGCTCCTCTCGTTCATCGGCGGCAAGCGCCACGACGAGTGGGTGAAGCTGAGCCCGGACGCCCGCCGCGCGCAGGTGCTCGAGGACCTCGTGCGCTTCACCGCCGACGAGCGCGCGCGCACGCCGAGCGAATTCCTCGAGAAGGACTGGACGATCGAGAAGTGGACGCGCGGCTGCCCCGTCGGCCACTTCGCGCCGGGCGTGCTCGCCAAGCACGGCGCGCACCTGCGGTCGGCCGTGGGCCACATCCACTTCGCCGGCACCGAGACCGCCGAGTACTGGCTGGGCTACATGGACGGCGCGGTGCGGGCGGGGGAGCGGGCGGCGGGCGAGGTCGGCGCGGCGCTGAAGCACCGCTAGCGGCGGCGCGCTCGACACCGTGTCAGGTCGAAACTTGACGCCCCCGTCACCTTCTGCGAGCCTGCGGGCATGCCCCAGCCGCTTCCCACCGTCTGCCTGATCGGGGCCGGCTCGTCCGGCATCGCCGTCGCCAAGGCGCTCCATCAGCACGGCGTCCCGTTCGACTGCATCGAGGCGTCGGATCGCGTCGGCGGCAACTGGGTCTTCGGCAACCGCAACGGCATGTCGGCGGCTTACCGCGACCTGCACATCAACACGTCGCGCGACCGCATGGCCTACGCGGACTTCCCGATGCCGGCGGATTACCCCGACTACCCGCACCACTCGCAGATCGCGGCGTACTTCGACAGCTACGTCGACCACTTCGGGTTCCGTGACCACATCATCTTCAACACGAAGGTCGAGCAGGTCGTGCGCGCCGACGCCGGCGTCTACACCGTCACGACCAACGACGGCGTGGTGCGGGAGTACGACGTCGTCCTCGTCGCCAACGGCCACCACTGGAACCCGCGCTGGCCCGAGCCGGCGTTCGAAGGCAGCGACACCTTCGAGGGCACGCAGATCCACGCCCACCAGTACCTCGACCCGTCGATCTTCGAGGGCAAGAACGTCGTCGTGCTGGGCATGGGCAACTCGGCGATGGACATCGCGGTGGAGTCGTCCTACGTCGCCGGCACCACCTACCTCGCCGCCCGCCGCGGCGCGTGGATCGTCCCGAAGTACCTCTTCGGCCGGCCGTCGGACCAGCTCAAGAACGACCCGCGGATCCCCTTCAAGATCCGCCAGAAGGCCATCCACAACATCGTCAAGCTCTACACCGGCGACCTGACGAAGTACGGCCTGCCCAAGCCCGACCACCAGTTCGGCGAGGCGCATCCGACGATCTCGGGCCGCATCCTCGACCGCATCCAGCACGGCCGCGTGGCGCCCAAGCCGAACATCCGGCGCCTCGACGGCCGCTTCGTCGAGTTCGTCGACGGCACGCGCGCCGAGGTCGACGTCGTCGTCTACTGCACGGGCTACAAGATCACCTTCCCGTTCTTCGCCGACGACTTCATCGACGCGCCCGACAACCACATCGAGCTGTACCGCCGCGTCTTCTCCCCGGGCGTGCCCGACCTGGCGTTCGTCGGGCTCGTGCAGCCGCTCGGCGCGATCATGCCGCTGGCCGAGGCGCAGGGCCAGTGGCTGGCCGCCTACCTGCGTGGCGAGTACGCGCTGCCGACCGAGAGCGACCTCGTCGCCGACGTCCGCCACGACCAGGCGGCGATGCGCAAGCGCTACGTCGCCTCCAAGCGCCACACGATCCAGGTCGACTTCGACGACTACCTGCGCGACCTCGAGAAGGAGCGCAAGCTCGGGGCCGAGCGCGCCCGCGCCCGCGGCTCGGCGCTCCCCGTCGCCCACCGCGCCAAGGACGATCCGCGCACCGCGGGGGAGGCCGTCGCCGCGTGACGAACGCCGCCCTCCCCGGCAAGCGCGAGCGCACCAAGCAGGCCAACCGCACGGCGATCCTGGTCGCCGCGCGCGAGGTGTTCGCCGAGCTCGGCTTCGGCGCCGCGTCGGTCCGCGACATCGTCCGCAAGACCGATCTGGCGACCGGCACCTTCTACAACTACTTCCCCGACAAGGAGTCGGTCCTGCGCGCGGTGGTCGAGGAGGCCGCCGGCGAGGCGCGCGTGCGCGTCCAGGAGGCGCGGCGCAACGGCCGCACGCTGGACGCCTTCGTCCGCGACGGCTTCCGCGCGTACTTCGACTACCTGATCGAGGACCGCCTGACGTCGGCGATGCTCAGCCGCAACGCGGGGACGATCCGCGCGATGTTCGACGAGCCGTCGCTGGTCGCGGGCGTCGAGGAGCTGGCCGAAGACCTGCGGGCGGGCGTGGCGGCGGGGCTGATCCCCGACCACGACGTCGAGTACATGGCCGCCTCGATGGTCGGCGCGGCCTTCGAGGTCGGCGCGCGGATGCTCGACAGCGACGCCCCGGACCCCGGGCGGGCGACCGAGTTCGTCAGCGCGCTGTTCGTCGCGGGGCTGTCGTCACGCGCCTGACCCCGGTTCTGCACGGCCTGTTGCGCGGACGGGTCACCGCAACTTCGACCCCGGCTAGGCTGTCCTAGTCCTCAGCGCGCCGATGTCACCCGTGCGCTGACCCAGTCCTCGTTCCCGACGCCGACAAAGGAGCACCCCGCATTCCGATGCGACGTCTCTTCCGTACGTCTCTGCTCGCCACCGCACTGCTGGCCATCGCGATCCCCGCGTCCGCCTCGGCCAGTGCCACCGTGGGCATCTCAGACCAGCAGGCCAGCACCTTCACCAACCCCCTCTTCGCGCCGCTGAAGCTCAAGGTGGCCCGCGTCATCGTCCCGTACGACGTGACCAGCGAGCCCACCGAGAAGGCCAACTTCGAGGCCTGGCTCAAGGCCGCCAAGGGTGCGCACCAGACGATCCTCGTCTCGTTCGAGCACTCGCGCCTGAACTCGAAGTACAAGATCGCGCCGTCCGTCGCGACCTACACCAAGGCGCTCAAGGCGTTCAAGACCAAGTACGGCAAGTCGTTCGACATCTCGCCGTGGAACGAGGTCAACGTCTGCCAGGCCCCGGGCCGCATGGAGGGCCAGCCCTCCAAGATCTGCAAGTCCGCGACGGGTCCCAAGCTCGTGGCGCAGTACTACTCGGCGGCCCGGTCGGTCTTCGCCGGCCGCAAGATCGTCGCGCTGGACATCCTCGACGGCTTCAACGTGGGCGGCGCGGTCAGCTACCTGCGCAAGTTCAAGCACTACGTCAAGGGCACGCCGACGGTGTGGGGCATCCACAACTACTCCGACACCAACCGCGGCTCGACCTCGCGCACCACGCGGCTGATCAAGGAGATCGGCAACAAGAAGGCGCAGGTCTGGCTGACCGAGACCGGTGGACAGCTGCGCCTGCGCGGCGTCAACGCCGGTGAGGCCAAGGCGGCCAAGGCGCTGAAGTGCATGTTCTCCATGCCCAAGAAGTTCCCGCAGATCAAGCGCCTGTACATCTACCAGTTCAACGGCGCGCCGCCGTCGAACGACTTCGATGCCGGCCTGATCAACACCGACAACACGAAGCGCCTGGGCTACACGGTCGTCCAGAAGCGCCAGTCGGCCACCTGCCATGCCTAGGTAGACGGCCCCGCCGCATGCAGGATCCGACGGGCGCCCCCAGGGGCGCCCGTCGTGCGTTACGGCCAGCGTGGGCGCCGCGCCAGCCCGGCGCGGGGGCGCGCTTCGTAGACTGAGGGTGTGCCCTCCTTCTGCCGCCACAACCGGCTCGTCGAGAACTGCCCGATCTGCTCCAAGAAGGCGTCGGTCGTGAGCCCCACGCGGTCGGTCGCGCGGCGCCCCTCCAAGCCGGCGGGCGACGGCGTCGTGCGCGCCCCGCGCCGGTCGACGACCTCGGGCATGACGGTGCGGCGCGTGGAGCGCGCGCCCGACGACGGCTACGAGCACGACCTCGTCCCCGGCCTGCGCTCGAGCGTCGACGCCGCGCGCCTTGCCGACGAGCTGGCCTTCTCCGCGGCACGCCTGCGTGAGCTCAGCGACGCGCCTCCCGGCCTCTACGCCGACGTGCGCGCGATGGACGACCGCGAGGAGGCCGCGTGGCTGACCTTCCTCATCGCCTTCATGGCCCCGCTGCAGGGCGACGACCCGTGGTCCGGCATCGAGGCCGTGCGCACGACCTGGGCCTCGGCCGAGGTGCCCGACCTCGAGGGCGCGCAGTTCGGCCCGCGGACGGCGTTCGACGCCAAGCGCGGCACCGCCGCCTTCGTCGCCTACCGCGCCTGGGCCGAGCGGCTCGGCGGGCAGATCCCCGCGCTGGCCGGCGAGGAGACCTGGAC
>DASYBY010000662.1:0-5159 GCA_036500525.1 Baekduia sp.
GGTGCGCGGGTCCAGCGGCTCGGCCACCGTCACGTAGGGCTCGATCAAGGTGATGTCCTGTACGCCTTGGTCGGCCAGGGCCTGGCGGACCACGTCGCGACCGCCGCGGGCGCGCACGATCAGCGCGTGGCGCACGTCGAGGCCGGCGACCAGCTCGGCCAGCGACTCGCCGACGGCCCGGTCCGGGACCAGGTCGGGCTCGATGCCGTGCGCGCGCACCGCGTCGGCGGTGCCGGGGCCGATGACGGCGACCTGCGCGCCCGCCAGCGCCCGCGCGTCGCGGCCCGACGCGCGCAGCTCCGCGAAGAAGCGCGCCACGCCGTTGGGCGAGGACAACACCACCAGGTCGGTCTCGTCGAGCGGCGGCACGGTGAAGTCGAGCGGCTCGGGCACGATGACCGCGGCCTCGACGACGCGCGCGCCCAGCTCCTGCAGCGAGCGCGCCAGCCGGCTGGCCTGGGCGCGGGGGCGCGTCACGACGACCGACGTCCCGGCCAGCGGCCCGGCGCCGAGCCACGCGAGCTCCTCGCCCAGCGCGGCGACCGGCCCGACGACGGTGATCGACGGCGGCTTGACGCCCGCGGCGGCGGCCAGCTCGGCGATCGTGTCCAGCGTGCCGAGCACCGTGCGCTGATCGGGCAGCGTGCCGCGCTCGACGATCGCGACGGGCTCCTTCGGCGAGCGCCCGTGCTCGGTCAGCTGGTCGGCGATCCGCGGCAGCGCGCGGACGCCCATGTAGAACACCAACGTGCCCGGGAAGCGCGCCAGCGCGGGCCAGTCGATCTGCGTGTCGGGCTTGGCCGGATCCTCGTGGCCGGTGACGAACGCGACGGCCGCGGCCATCCCGCGCTGCGTGACCGGGATCCCCGCGTAGGCGGGCGCCGCGACGCCGGCGGTGACGCCGGGAACGACCTCGAACGCGATGCCGTGCTCGCGGCACAGCAGCGCCTCCTCGCCGCCGCGGCCGAAGACGAACGGGTCGCCGCCCTTGACGCGTACGACGTAGCGGCCGGCCTGCGCGTGGGTGAGCAGCAGGCGCTGCGTCTCTTCCTGAGGTACTTGCTCGCCGCCGCCGATCTTGCCGACGTCGATCAGCTCGGCCCCGGCGCGCGCGCCGTCCAGCGCGGTCGGCGGGATCAGCTTGTCGTACAGGATGACGTCGGCGGCCGCGATGGCCTCCAGGCCACGGACGGTCATGAGCCCCGGATCGCCGGGGCCGGCGCCGACCAGGACGACGCGGCCGGGGCCGTCGCCGGTCAAGACGCAGCCATCGCTTCGGCCTGCTCCAGCAACGCGGCGGCGCCCATCGACCGCAGGCGCTCCACCATCAGCGGTGCGGGATCGGCGGACGTGACGCTGTCGCGGATCCACGCGCTGCCGTCGGGCAGCCCGACGAACGCGTGCAGCGTCGTGCCGTCGTGGTGCACGCCGACCGGCGTGTCGCAGCTCGCGCCCAGCGCCTCGACGACGAAGCGCTCCGCGCGCAGCTGCGCGTCGGCGGCCTCGTCGATCAGCCCCGCCGGGATCTCGCGCCCCTCGACGGCCAGCGCGCCCTGTCCGGGCGCGGGGACGAACACGCTCGGGTCCAGCAGCGCGCCGATCTCGTCGGCGCGGCCGAGGCGTCGCAGGCCGGCGGCGGCGAGGACGATCGCGTCGCAGACGCCCTCGCGCAGCTTGCGCAGCCGCGTGTCGACGTTGCCGCGCAGCTCCACGACCTCCAGGTCGTCGCGCACCGCCAGCAGCTGGGCGCGGCGGCGCAGCGACGCGGTGCCGACCCGCGCGCCGGCGGGCAGCGCCTCCAGCGAGTCGGCGCCGATCAGCGCGTCGCGGGCGTCCTCGCGGGGGAGCACCGCGGCCAGCCGCATGCCGGGGCGCAGCAGGCTCGTCGCCGGGACGTCCTTGGCCGAGTGCACGGCGAGGTCGATCGCCCCGTTCTCCAGCGCGTCCTCGATCGTGTCGATCCAGCGCGCCTTGTCGCCGGCGATCCCGCGGTCGCCGCTGGTGGTGATCTCGACGATCTCGGAGGCGGAGCCACCGTCGCCCAGCGCCGCGGCGACCGCGCGCGCCTGCACCAGCGCGAGCGCGCTGCCGCGCGTGCCGAGCTTCACTGGCCGGCGCGCCGGCGCAGGGGGCGCACCTCGGCTGCGGCGTCCTGCTCGGCGGGCGCGTCGATGTCGGCGGCGCCCTCGGCCAGCCCGAACAGCTCGCGGGCGAGCTGCACGCGGCCGTGGCCGTTGTCGCGGTCCAGCGACTTCAGGCGGATCGTCGGCTCGTGGAGGATGCGCTGCATCAGCGAGCGCGCCATCGCCTCGATGCGGGCGCGGTCGCGCGGCGACGCGCTCTCCCAGCGGCCGCCGTTCTCGGCGAGGACCTGCTCGACGATGCTGTCGCCGTGGGCGCGCAGCGCGGCGATCGTCGGCATGACGTCGAGCTGGCCCATCCAGCGGGCGAAGCGCTGGATCTCGTCCTCGACGACCTCCTCGGCCTGCTCGCGCTCGGCCTCGCGGACCTGGCGGTTGCGCGCGACGACCGACTGCAGGTCGTCGATGTCGTACAGCGTCACGCCCTCGAGCTCGCCGCAGGCGGGATCGATGTCGCGCGGGACGGCGATGTCGATGAGCAGCAGCGGCGCGCCCTCGCGCTCGCGCATCACGACGGCCAGCTCGTCGACCCCGATGATCGGGTGCGGCGACGAGGTGGAGGAGACGACGATGTCGGCCTCGGCCAGGCGGTCGGGCAGGTCGTGCAGCGAGGAGACCGAGCCGCCGAAGCGGTCGGCGATCGAGCGCGCCCGGTCGGCGTGGCGGTTGGCGACGAAGATGGTGCGGACGCCCTGCTCGGCCAGCGCGCGGGCGGTCAGCTCGCTCGTCTCGCCGGCGCCGATGATGACGACGTCGCGGGAGGCCAGCTCGGGACCCATGACATCTCGCGCGAGGCCGACGGCGACGCTGGAGACGCTCGCGCGCCCCTCGCCGATCGTGGTCTCCGAGCGCACGCGCTTGCCGGTCTGCAGCGCGGCCGTGAAGAGGCGGTTGGTCAGCGGGCCGGTGGTCCCGGCCTCCAGCGCGGCCTCGTAGGCGCGCTTGGCCTGGCCCTGGATCTCGGCCTCGCCGACGATCATCGACTCCAGGCCGCTGACGACGCGGTAGAGCTGCCGGGCGGCGTCGCAGTTGCGCGGCGCGTACAGCGCCTCGGCCAGCTCGGTCGGGCGCGTGCCGGCGCGCTGCGCCAGGCGGCTGAGCAGCTCGGTCTCGGCGCCGACCGGATCGCCGACGAGGTAGACCTCGGTGCGGTTGCAGGTCGAGATCGCGACGGCCTCACGGATGCTGTCGGTCTCGATCAGCTCGCGGCAGAGGCTCTGGGCCTCCTTGGTCGTCAACGCGAGGCGCTCGCGCACGGCGACCGGCGCGGTCTTCTGCGAGATGCCGAGGCAGAGGAGCTCGCTCATACGCGCGTCGCCTCCTCACCGGCGGGGGCGGGGCGCGCGGGCTCGGCGCGCTCCTCGTCGGCGAGCTGGTTGAGCTCCACGACGTCGCGCTCGACCCGGCCCAGCTTGAAGGCCATGATGCCGACGTAGATCAGCAGCAGCGCCAGGAACACGAGGTAGGCGGCGGCGACGTAGCCGGCGTTGTCGGGGAGGGCGCTGGACGCGAGGATCATCAGACTTGGAGCTCCGGGGCGGCCGAGCGGCGGGCGCGCAGGCCGTCGTCGCCGGCGAGCTTGCGCTTGAGCGACCGCAGCTGGGCGACCGTGTTCTTGTGGGCCATCTCGTACTGCCAGAGCAGCACGTACAGCATGATCATCCCGATCGTGCAGACCAGGAAGGTGAGCGCCATGTCGCCGGGCAGGTTGCCGGTCGAGGACAGCGTGCGCGGGTGCACCAGCGAGGTCGCCGAGCGCACCGCGATGAAGTTCAGCGGCACGAAGGCGCCCGCGGTGATGGCGAAGACCGAGGCGTAGCGCGCCTGCTTCTCGCGGTCCTCGATCGAGAACCGCAGCGGCGTGTAGGTCGCGTACAGCAGGAAGATGATGAGGAAGCTGACGAGCGTCGGCTCGTCCCACACCCACCAATGGCCCCACGAGGCCTTGGCCCAGATGGCGCCCGTCAGCAGCACGCCGACGCCGAGGATGATCGAGATGTGGATCGCCACGTAGGCGCGCAGATCCCACTTGGAGTCGTCGGTGCGCAGGTGCATCACCGCGCAGATCCCGCCGAAGACGAACCCGCACAGCGCGACGATCGCCATCGGCACGTGCAGGTAGAAGATCTTCTGGATGAAGCCCTGATCGGCGTCCATGGGCGCGTAGAACGCGGCCAGCGCGTAGCCGGTGATCATTGTCACCACGGTCGCTGCGGACAGACTGCGAAGGCGTGAGCCGTACATCGGAGAACTCCCGGGGGCTGCTGCGGCGGCCCGCTCAGTCTTCGAGGAGGAAGTCGAAGACGGCATAGGCGAGAAGGCCGAAGACCAGATCATAGAGGCCCAGGATCGCCAGCCAGCGCCCGGGGAGCGCGCCGGCGCCCGCGGCGGCGAAGGTGGGAGCGAGCGCCTTGGCCGTGCCGATGACCACGGGCAGCAGCAGCGGGAGCGCGATCAGGGGCACGATCAGGTCGCGCGCGCGGGTCTGGATGGCCAGCGCGCCGACCAGCGTGCCGATGACCGCGATGCCGACGTCGGCGAGCGCGAGCACGAGGATCGTCTGGCCCAGCGCGGCGCCCGTGAGGCTCGGCGCGAGCAGCATCAGCTTGAACGCGGGCACCGCGATGATCTCCAGGATCACCAGGAAGGCCAGGAGCGAGAGCGCCTTGGCGACCAGCATCGAGGTGCGGTCGACGGGTGCCAGCAGGAAGCCGTCGAAGCCGCCCTCCTCGTGGTCGGCGACGAAGAGGCGGTTGATGCCGAGGATCGAGCTGAACAGCAGCGTCACCGTGAGGACGCCGGCGGCCAGCGCGCCCTGCACCGAGTTGGCCTGCAGCGAGAAGTGGAAGACGACGAGCGTCGTGATCGAGAACAGCGCCATCGCGGGGATCACCTGGGGCGTGCGCAGCTCCAGGCGCAGCTCCTTGCGCAGCAGCGCGCCGACGGCGGCGCGCATCGGCGGCGGCTTGCGCTCGCTCACGTGTACAGCGCTCCGATGGCCTCGCGGCTGACGCCGGC
>DASYBY010000663.1:0-2271 GCA_036500525.1 Baekduia sp.
CATGGCGACCGTCGGCTACGGCGACATCAACCTGCTCGGCGCCCCTGACTGGTTGAAGATCTTCGACATCGGCCTGATGGCCGTCTCGGCGATCCTGCTCGCGTCGGTCCTCGCGCTGGTCACCGACATGCTCGTCAGCTCGCGGCTCGACCGGGCGCTGGGGCGCTTTCCCCGGCCGCAGGCCGACCACGTGATCGTCTGCGGCCTCGGCAAGGCCGGCGCGCACATCATCAGCGGGCTCCGCGAGCTCGGCGTCCCGTGCATCGGCGTCGAGCAGCACCAGGACGCGGTCGGCATCGCGGTCGCCCGGACGCTCGAGGTGCCCGTCGTCTTCGCCGACGCGCGGACGCCGGGCACCCTGGCCGGCCTGCACGTCGAGCGCGCGCTGGCCGTCATGGCCGTCACCAACGACGACCTCGCCAACCTCCAGTGCGGGCTGACCGCGCGCGAGCACAACCCGGGCCTGCGCGTCGTCCTGCGGATCTTCGACCCGCGGCTGGCCGAGCGCCTCGACCGCAGCGTCGAGCTGGACCTCACGCGCTCGGTCTCCGGGCTCGCCGCGCCCGCCTTCACCGCCGCGCTCCTGGGTCGCCCGCTCGCCGAGCCGCTGCCGCTCTCCAACGTCGCGCTGCGCGTCCTGGAGACGACCGTGGGCCTGGGGAGCGACCTCGCCGGCCGGACGATCCACGACCTTCACCAGGGCGGAGACCTGCGCATCCTGGCGCTCGACGGCCGCTGGCTGCCCCGCGAGGACCTCACCGTCGAGGCCGGCGCCGAGGTCGCCGTGGTCGGCACCCGCGCCGCCTGCGACGACCTGCAGCGCACGCGATCCCCGGCGTAGGGCCGCCCGGTGCGGTATACCCGCTCGCCAATGCCCGCCGACGTCGAGCTCTACCAGCGCACCTACTCGACCCTGCTGCGGTCGCGAGGCGAGACCAAGCTGCGGATCCTGGAGTCGACGCATCGCGCGATCGAGTCGTCGCTGCATCCGCTGGCCGCCGCGGAGGACCTCGACCTCGGGGCGTTCCTGTACGCCACGCAGCGGCTCCCCGCGAAGATCTACGCGGGCCGCGTCGTCGTCATGGGCCAGGAGGAGGAGCAGTTCGCCGCCGCCGGCCTGGACCTCCAGGACTGGCCGACGACCGAGGCGCCCGCCCGCCGCCGCCAGTGGCACGAGGGACCCGACGGGCAGTACGGCGTGCTGCTCTCCTCGACCTCCGACGTCGACGACCTCGTCCCCACGCTCGTCGCCTACCAGATCGAGTGGAACAAGCTGCGCCGCAAGCTCAACGCGATCGGCTGGCCGCGGCCCCAGGGACTGCCCGGCGCCGCAGAGTGCTCACGAGCGCTCGGCGGGTCGGTCGACGACTGGGAGCGCCTCCAGGAGGCGTGGGGCACGGCCTTCGCGCGCCGCCTCGGCGAGGTCGCCGAGACCAACATGTCGCTCCGCGTGCAGATGCTCGGCGGCTCGCAGGTCAGCTACGCGCGCATGACGCGCCGCTGGTGGGCGCCGGTCGCCCAGCAGGTCGACGGCGCCGGCCTCGGCACGGCGCCGCTGTTCTTCGTCTCGTCCAACACCCACTCCTTGGTCAACCTGCTCTCCGGCGACGCCCGCGCCCGCGAGTCGGCGCTGGTCGAGTGGCTGGAGCGCGCCGGCCCGAAGGACCTGCGCGCCGAGCTGGCCGCCTTCCGCGAGGAGCGCACCGCCGGCTCGTGGGACAACTTCCTGTACTTCCTGGCCCGCGAGCAGTTCACGCTCGACCCCGACGCCCAGCCGCGCCGCCGCCAGACCGAGAGCGCCAGCGGGATCGTGCACCTCAACTCCGAGTCCGGCCTGCGCGTCGCCGCGCA
This sequence comes from Baekduia sp., assembly GCA_036500525.1. Taxonomy (GTDB): domain Bacteria; phylum Actinomycetota; class Thermoleophilia; order Solirubrobacterales; family Solirubrobacteraceae; genus Baekduia. Next base: position 1,852 of record DASYBY010000663.1, read on the forward strand.
GGTGATGCCGCTGGCCAAGCTCGACCCCGCGCGGCTGGATCCGCGGCTGGGCGAGGTCGACGCCGAGGCCCTGCGCAACAGCGGCGCGGTGATCGTCAACATCGACTACCCGCTCGGCCTGGCGGCCTACAACATCCTGCGCGAGATCACCGAGGACCGCGACACGCTGCGCGGCGTGTACGTCCTCGGCAAGGCCGCGACGCTCAACGCCGACGTCGGCGACGTGATGATCTCCAACACCATCTACGACGAGCACTCGGGCACGACCTACTGGCTCGACAACGCGTTCGCCTTCGACGACATCGGCCCGTACCTGCGCTTCGGCTCGGGGCTCGACAACCAGCGCGCGGTGACCGTCCGCTCGACCTTCCTGCAGAACCGCGCCTACCTCGACCGCTACTACCGCGAGGCGTTCACCGT
>DASYBY010000664.1:0-8013 GCA_036500525.1 Baekduia sp.
CGAAGGCCAGAACCGCCATCGTCGCCACCCCGGCGACGACACTCTTGCTGATGAATCGCATTTGAATCTCCTGTTGCCTTGCGCCGACACACCACATGCCGGCAAATGAACCCAGGCCCTCGCCACGCCGATGTGCAGCCGATCAGGCGAGAACCCGACGCGAGGCGCTCAAGGTCTCGCAACGCAGACCGAGCGCTCGTTGCGGCCGACGCGTGCGCTCCGCGTCCATGGACCAGAAGCAGCTCCCTTCTATCCGTAATTACCGTCGCTCGCGGGGTGACGGTGTGGATGAACGTATCCATACACCAGGTGCGACCCTGCGAGAGCCGGCCGGCATGAACTAGCCACTGACATCTGGCTGTGATCCCAGTGACGGTCATTACCGCCGTCGGCCCGTAGCAGCGAAGAGGTCGACCACGGGCGAGTAGCTCTGTCGCCCGGAACGGCGCCTGGGTCGCCGTCGACGACGATCGGAGATCCTGACTGATATGCCCCCGCCGACGGGCAGACCCGGCGTCGGGGGCGACAGTGTGCAGCCGCGCCCCCGACACCGACGCTCGCGACGCCGCACTGATCGCCACTGAGCAGGCGAACATCTTCCTGGCGCGTCCCTGAACGGAGGCGCGAGGTCCTGTAGAGGCGTCGCCTTTGCTCAGTGTTAGGAACCGTACGGAACCTGAACGTTCCCCGTCAAGAGCGCCGCGCCGCGATGGTACGACGACGACTGACCCGGCTCAGCCCAGCCGGACCGGCTTGCGCGGCGAGCGCGCTGCGGTGCCGGCGGTGACAATCGTGACGGTCGGCGTGTAGGCGCTCTTCTTGATGGACTTGCGGGCCTTGAGGTTGCCGTGGCCTTGTTGTGGCTGATGGTCGTCGCGAGGCCTGGCTGTCGTGGGCGAGGCGGAAGCGGATGCCAGCGGTGCAGCCCTTCGCGTGCAGGAGACGGTGGCCGTCGCGCCCTGGACTTCGCGGTGCAGTGAAGGTCGGGGCCTTGACGGTGACCGTCACCGCGGGCGACGCCGGGGCCATCGTGACCGCCCTCACCGTCTGCGTTGTGGTGTGGGCCGTCGCCGTCGCCGTCGCCGTCGCCGTCGGTCCCCTGGCATCGTCACCACGCCCGTCGTCGGGTCGAGGAGCACCTTGGGCGCCGCGCGCCCGCGTCGAAGGCGAGCCTGTCTCCATCGCGACGTCGCGCTCGTCAAAGGACTGGTCGCCGATGCGTCGTAGGTCCCGGTGGTGCTCGATGCAGCGAGGGCGAGGTGACCAACAGCGGCTGACGGGGGCTTAGCAGCGGTCGTCGAGCCGTGGCGCTCGAATGGCTCGTGATGGAGGAGTGGTCCTTTCACGCGCCGCAGATGGCCGCCGTGGAGCCGCCCGGCTGACGCCCGTGGCGTTGGGCAAGTCACCGACATCGGCGCCGGTCATCGTGCTCCAATCGCCGGACTCCCGTCACCACGGGGTGTTCGACATGTACGTGTCGCTTGAGCGCTGGCGGCGCACGGTCGCGCCCGCGCGGCGTACCCTTCGCCGCCGTGAAGCTCGCCGAGTTCGTCGCCGTCCCTGGGTCGCCTGTGCGTTTCCCGGTGGGGATGGCGCCGGTGGACGGCGGTCATCGGGATGGCAGTGAGCGGGCGCTGTTGGCGGTCCTTGAGGCGGTGCGGGATCGCAGCGTCGCGTCGCCGGAACTGGCGGAGATCGTTCAGGGCTCGGCGGGGCTGCATCATCTGTCGGCCTACCGGGCGACGCTGTTCGACGCGCTGGGGCTGCACGGCGCGCACGACGCTGCGGCGCTGGAGGTGGGCGCCGGGTGTGGTGCGATCACGCGGTGGCTGGGTGAGCACGTCGGCCGCGTCGACGCTGTCGAGCACAGCGTCGAGCGTGCGACCGTGGCCGCCGCGCGCTGTGCCGATCTCGACAACGTGTCGGTGTTCTCGACGGCCCCGGCGACGCTCGAAGAAGTCGATGCCTATGACCTGGTGACGATGGTCGGCGTGCTGGAGTACGCGGACGTCGACCGCCTCGCGGCCCTCCGCGCCGCACGCGCCGCCCTCCACGACGACTCGCTCCTGGTCCTCGCCATGGAGAACCGCCTCGGCCTCAAGTACCTCAACGGCGCGCTGGAGGACCACTCGGGCAAGGTCTATGACTCGGTCCACGGCTATCCGGCGCCCGGCGCCGCCGTGACGTTCAGCCTCCGCGAGCTGGAGCTCCTCGTCCGCGAGGCGGGCTTCGATCACGTCGACGTCCTCCTGCCGTTCCCGGACTACAAGCTGGCCTCGACGATCATCGACCCGCGCGCGTTCGACGACGACCTGGATGCCGCCAACTGGCTGCTGGGCACCGCGCCCAACCGTCGCGTCGCGCCCCGCCGGTGGAGCTTCAGCGAGACGCTGGCCCAGCGCGAGGTCGTGCGGGCCGGGCTGCTGAGCGAGTTGTCCAACTCGCTCGTCCTGCTCGCCTACCGCGGCGATCCGGAGCGCGCGGCGGACCGGCTCGGGATCGAACGCGGCTGGGCCGCGCGCCACTGGTCGCTCGACCGGCGCCCGGCGTGCCGCAAGCGCGTGACGCTCACCGCCGAGGGCGCGATCGTCAACGAGCTGGCCGCCGGTGGACCGGCGGGGCGCGGCGCGACGATCGACCTGGGGCTCTTCGAGCACCGCCTGGCCGTCGAGCCGCGACGGCGCGGACCGCTCGTGGTCTTCGAAGCGTTGGAGGCGCTCGTCGCCGAGGGCGTCGGCCCGCGCCTGCTCGCGCACGTCCGCACCTACGCGGCCTGGCTGGAGGCCGAGCTGGGCACGGGCCGCCGCGACGCCGACGGGGTCGCGCTGCTGCGCGGCGACGCGCTCGACGCGATCTGGGTCAACCTCATCGACGACCGCGAGACCGGGCGCTGGCAGGCCGTCGACCGCGAGTGGGCGTTCCGCGGCGAGCTGCCGGTCGACTACCTCGTCTGGCGCGCCATCGCCGACCTGCGCTGGCGGTTCGCCGCCGAGCTGCCGGAGGAGCTGCGGGCGCTCACCCCCGATGTCATGGCCTATGACATCGCGTGCGAGGCCGGCGTGATGGCGGGCCCCGAGCGGCTCGTGCTCGCCCGCGAGCTGGAGGCCGCGTTCCACGCCGCGGCCGGCACGGGCGCCACGCCGGTCCCCGGTCCGCGCGTGCAGGCGCTGGCCGACGCGCGCGAGCGGCGCGGGCGCTTCCGCATCCTCGCGCGCGCCGAGGAGCTGATCGCCTCGCCCTCGCTACTGCGGGCCTACGCGCGGACGTTCGCGGGCGCGGCGCTCGCCACGCTCGTGCTGTTCTCGACGGCCGGGCCCGAGGCGAACCTGCCCGCGCTGCAGTCGGCCATCGTCGCCGCCGACCTCGACGAGGACACGATGCCCGACACCGTCCTGGTCGACGCCGACGCCGACCCCGAGGGCGCGGCCGTCTTCACCGCGACCGGCTGGGGCCCGCCGGACCTCGACCGCTTCGGCCCCGACGAGCTGCCGGCGCTGCGCGCGCTGGCCGAGCAACGGTGGGCCGAGAACGACAACAACAACGACGACGCGCCGCCCGCCTAGTCCCCCAGGATCACCAGGTCGAGCGCGGACAGCCGCGCCGCGTCGCCGATCAGGTCGATCGCGGTGATCTGCTCGCCGCGGGTCGTGAACCGATAGACCACGCGCGGGCGCCCGCCCACCATCCACACCGCGGCCGCCGCGCCGTCGAGCAGCGCCGAGGCCTTCCCCGCCGCCGCGCGCAACGCGGAGTTCGACGGGCTGCTCGCGCTCCTCGACCCCGACGTCGTCCTGCGCGCGGACCCGGGCGCGGCGCAGCTCGGCACGGCGCAGGAGATCCACGGGGCCGCGGACGTCGCGGAGTTCTCCCGCTACGCGCGCGGCGCCACGCCCGGGCCCTGGACCGGGCGGTCGGACGCCGGACGTGGGAGGAGTTCCTGGCCGAGCGGGTGAGCTGAGGAGCGCCGGCGGCCGCAGCGTCCGCGGCGCGACATCGGGGCGCCGCCGGGTCTACATATCGTCGCGCAGAGACCGATCAGGGGGAGCGGTTCACCACTCGAAAGGCTCCTCTCCCCCATGCACGTCCCCCATCGCCGCCGCGCCCGCTCCCGGGCGACCGTCGCGGCCCTGCTGGCCGCCACCTCGGTCTCCGCCCTCGCCGCGGGCAGCGCCCAGGCCACCGTCAACCTCGACCACGGCGTCCGCGTCAACCTGCCCGGCATGACCGGTGCCGGCCCGGTCGCGATCGCCGACTTCGACGGCGACGGCTACCGCGACGTCGTCGTCGGCGGCACCGACTCGCTCGAGGTTCTCCTCCACCAGTCAGACGGCAGCTACCAGGTCAACGCCTACAGCGGCCTGCCCGCGATCAAGGACCTGGTCGTCGGGAACTTCGACGGCGACGCGATCCCCGACGTCGCCGCGCTGCTGTCCAACGGCAACGTCGACGTCTTCGCCGGCCAGCACGGCGTCGACCACCAGCCGCTGCGGCCGGCGCCGCTGGCCGTGGCCACCACCGGCTACACCGGCGGCGACGTCCAGCGGATCGCCGCCGGGGACATCGACGGCGACGGCGTGGACGACCTCGTCGCCAGCGGCGCCCAGCGGGACACCATCACGACGCTGACCAACGGCGGCGACGGCACCTCGTTCACCGCCTCGGCGCCGATCGCCGACACCGCCGACACCTGGCCGACCGGCATCGCGCTGGCCGACCTCAACGGCGACGGCAAGCTCGACGTCGTGACCGCCAACGCCGGCAACACGCAGCGCAACGTGTCGGTCTACCTCAACGCCGGCGGGTCGACGCCCTACTCGGCGCACACCGAGACGGCGACCAGCGTCAACGGCCCGGGCTACGAGATCGCCACCGGCGACTTCGTCGGCGACGCCGCGACCGACGTGGTCATCACCTCGTTCAACGCCGGGTTCTCGGTCCTGGAGGGCGACGGCACGGGCGCGCTCGCCGCGGGCCGGGCCGCCACCAACGGCGCCACGAACCAGGGCCTCGCCATCGCCGACTTCGACGGCGACGGCACGACCGACTTCGCCACCTGGGACCGCTCGGGCGGCAATCCGCGCTACCTGTACTTCCGGTCGCTGCAGCGCGACGGCATCTGGCCGACGCCCGGCTTCCTGAACGGGGCGCAGGCCCCGGATCCCATCAACGGCTCGGGCTTGTACGAGGACTACCCGGTCGCCGCCGACATGGACAACGACGGCCACCCGGACATCGTGATGGCCGACAGCGCCGACCACTCGCTGGCGATCATGTCCCAGGACGTCATCGCGCCGGACTCCGTCATCGCCTCGGGCCCGAGCGGGACGACCAGCGACACGTCGGTCACCTTCACCTACGACGTCGCGGCGCCGGAGACCTACCCCGCCGCGTTCGAGTGCCGGCTGACCGGCCCGGGCCAGAGCGCCGGGTGGGAGGCCTGCGGGCAGTCGCCCGGTCCGGTGAACTTCCGCCAGCAGGACTACACCGACCTGGCCGACGGCGACTACACGTTCGAGCTCCGCGCCACCGACTACACCGGGAACGTCGAGCAGGCCCCGGCCAGCCGCGCGTTCACGGTCGACACGACGCCGGACGACGCGGGCAGCGGGAGCGACGACAGCGGCGACGGGCACCCCGGCGGCTCCGGCGACGCGGGCCAGGGCGACCAGGGCGCACACACGGCGCCCGCGACGAACCCGGCGCCCGGCCCGGCCCCGGCGCCCGCGCCCGCGACGCCGGCGCCCACCGACCCGCGCGCCACGAAGGCGCCCGCCACCCCGGCCCGCCTCGCGCTGACCGGCCTCCGCGCCACGCTGCCGGTCACCGCCGGCGGCACCGTCACCGTGCCGGTCGCCGGCGCGGCGAACGGCCGCGGCCACCTGCTCATCCGCACGGCCAAGGCGTTCCGCATCAAGAACGGCGTCCGCTCGCGCTCCGACCGCCGGCACCGCATCGCGCGCATCACGCTGGCCAAGCGCGACTTCGTGGTCGACGCCTCGGGCCGGATCAGCCTGAAGGTCAAGCTGGTCGGCCAGTACCGCCAGGCCCTGCGCGGGACCAAGCAGGTCAAGGCCACCATCACGGTCACCGCCGGCGGCAAGGCCGTCACCCGGCGCGTGACGCTCGTGCTGCCGCAGGGGTAGCCGGGGCCGCTGGGCGCTGCCGCCGTCACGGCGGCGGCGGCGCCCGCGAGCGGTGGCGAAGCGCCCCTAGTCGTCCACACTCCCCATCGTCAGGTTGACCGTCGTCCCCGTCATCCCGCTCGCCTTGTCGGAGGCCATGAACGCCGCGACGTCGGCGACCTCGGAGAGGCGCATGGTCCGGCGCGGGTGGGTCGTGCCCGCGAGGTAGCCCTCGAACTGGTCGTAGGTCATCCCGGAGGTCTTGATCTCGAACACCTCCTTCATCGTGGGCGTCTCCGGGATGCCGTGGGGTCGCAGGCTGACGACGCGGATGCCCGCGGGCGCGAGCTCGGTGGAGAGGTCGCGCGTCATCGCCTCCTTGGCGGCCATCGCCGGGCCGTAGCCGCCGTTGAGCGCGCTGCCCGACCGCGCGGGGAGCGCGGAGACGGTCATGATCACCCCGGACTTGTTGGGGATCATGCGCCGGGCGGCCAGCCGCGCGGTCAGGAAGTACGACCGCGTGTACGCCGCGAGCGGCCGGGCGAACCGCTCGACGTCCAACTCCGTCAGCGGGACGCCGAGGATCTCCGCGTCGGGGATGCCGACGGCGTTGAACGACATGTCGATCCGCCCCGCCTGCTCGATGACGTGCTGCAGGTGGGCGTCGATCGCCTGCTCGTCGAGCGCGTCGACCTCCGCCGCCTCGGCCGCTCCGCCGGCGGCGACGATGCCCGCCGCGAGCGCGTCGACCGGCTCCCGGACGCGCCCCGTGACGTACACGCTCGCCCCCTCGCGCGCGCACGCGCGGGCAACGGCACCGCCGATCGCGCCACCCGCTCCGTAGACCACGACGACCTTGTCCTTCAACATCATTTCGGGCTCCTTCGGTGTCGCCGGCTCGGTGCCGGCGGTTGTTCGGTCGTCTCTTGAGACACCGGCCCCGGCGAGAAGGGGGCGCGCGCCGACGACCGACCCCTTTGCGCCGCGTCTGGTGTCATGACGCTCGATGGCGACGAGCGAGCGACTCCTGACCCGCGCGACCCAGGGCGACGAGGAGGCGTTCCGGGAGCTGACCGAGCCCCACCGGCGCGAGCTCCAGGTCCACTGCTACCGGCTGCTCGGCTCGACGCATGACGCCGAGGACGTGCTGCAGGAGACGCTGCTGGCGGCCTGGCACGGCCTGAAGGGCTTCGAGGAGCGGGCGTCGCTGCGCGCCTGGCTGTACCGGATCGCCACCAACCGCTGCCTGAACGCGCTGCGCGACGCCGGGCGCCGGCCGCCCCGGCTGGACCTCCCGTTCGAGACCGAGCCGACCCGCACCGGCGAGCCCGCGTGGCTGGCGCCCTACCCGGACACCCTGCTGGAGGGCATCGCCGACGCGGCGCCCGGACCCGACGCGCGCTACGAGTCCCGCGAGTCGGTCGAGCTGGCGTTCATCGCCGCGCTGCAACATCTCCCGCCGCGCCAGCGGGCCGCGCTCGTGTTCCGCGACGTCCTCGGCTTCCGCGCGGCGGAGGTCGCCGCAATGCTCGACAGCAGCGTGGACTCCGTCAAGAGCGCGCTCAAGCGGGCGCGGGTGACGATCGACGAAGCGCACCCGCCGACCGGCCGCGACCGCCCGCCGCTGCCCGACTCACCCGGCGAGCGCGAGCTCGTCCGGCGCTTCGCCGACGCCTTCGAGGCCGACGACATCCCCGGCGTCGTCGCGCTCCTCACCGAGGACGCGTGGCTCACGATGCCGCCCGCGCTCATCGAGTTCCAGGGCCACGTCGCGATCGCGGCGTTCCTGCGCGAGGTCGCCGCCTGGCGCCGCGGCCAGCGCTACCGCCTGACGCCGACGCGCGCCAACACGCAGCCCGCGTTCGGCTGCTACCGCACCGACCCCGACGCG
>DASYBY010000665.1:0-6410 GCA_036500525.1 Baekduia sp.
TCGGAGATCGCGATCGTCGGCGGCGGGGAGAGCGCGCTCAGCTGCCTCGCGTTCCTGCGCAAGTTCCGGCCGCAGGCGCGGCTGACGGTCTACACGCCGACGCTGCCGATGAGCCGCGGCGAGAGCTTCCTGGAGAACCGCGTCTTCGCCGATCCCGACTCGGTCAGCTGGACGATGCTCGACCTGCCGACGCGGCGCTCGTTCGTCAAGCACTGCGACCGCGGCGTGTTCGACGCCGGCGGCCTGCTCCAGATCGCCTACGACGACCACTGCCGGTTCATCACCGGACGCGTGGAGCAGGTCGCCGCCTCTGGCGACGGCCAGAGCGTGTGCGTGGACTACGCCTCGGCCGACGGCCCGAGCACCGAGCGCTATGACTACCTCGTCAACTGCACGGGGTTCGACCTGATCGAGCAGCTGCGCGGTCTGTTCCCGGACGCGGTGCGGGGCATGATCGAGGACGTGGTCGGTCCGGTGTGGGACCGGCCGGGCGAGTCGGTGAGCGAGATCCCGATGGGCCGGTCGCTGGAGCTGGCGGGCCTGCATCCGCGGCTGCACATCCCGGGGCTGTCGGCGCTCAGCCAGGGGCCGGGCTTTGCGAACCTCGGGTCGCTGGGGCTGCTGGCCAACCGGGTGCTGGAGCCGATCCTGGCGGGCGGCGGCGGCGTGGCCGGCGGGACGCTCGCGGCCGGGCAGCCGGCGCCGCTGCTCGACGCGTAGGCCTACCGCGGGCGGCCGGCCGGCCGCTCGTCGTAGGATCGCTGCCGTGTCCGACCATTGCCCCGCGCTCACGCTCCTGCACAACCCGCACTGCTCCACCTCGGTTCATGCGCTCGACGTCCTCGAGGCCGCCGGCCACGACGTGACCGTGCGCAAGTACCTGCTGGTCAAGGAGCGCCTGTCGGCCGACGAGCTGCGCTCGCTGGCGCAGCGCCTCCAGGGCGATCCGCCGGACGCGCTGATCCGGCGCGACAAGCAGTACGCGACGCTCGGCCTCGAGGCCGACGGGCTCGGCATCGAGGAGGTCGTCGCGATCCTCGTCGAGCATCCCACGCTCCTGCAGCGCCCGATCCTCGACGACGGCACCCACGCGATGATCGGCCGGCCCCGCACCCGCCCCGCCGCGTGGGCGGAGGCCGGCCGGGTCGTCTGAGCTCAGCTCGGCGGGCGCTGCTCGTTGACGATCTCGAGGTCTGCCACCTTCAGACGGCCGACCTCCAGCTCGTCGATCGTCAGCTGCTTGATCGTCGCGCGGCCGATGGTCAGGCGCCCGATGGCGAGTGCGCCGAGCGCTCCGGCCCCGATCGCCAGCGCGCCGATCGCCATCGGCCCCCGCAGCGACGGACCGGAGACGCTCGCCCCGGTCGCGGTCGCCCCGGTCGCGCGCACGGGCACGACGTGGGTCTTGGACGAGCGACGGCGGGCACAGACCATGACGTTGGCTCCTCGGGATCGGGTGCGGACGGGTCGCCCGTACGGTCGCAGATCCGGGAGCCCGCCATGGCGGGTGCCGGCGCGCGTCAGACGGTGAGCTTGAACTCGCCGACGAGGCCCTTGAGCTCCTCGGCCGTGCGCGTGAGCGCGCGGGCGGAGCTGCCGATCTCCCGCGTGGAGGCGCTCGTCTGCTCGGTCGACGCCGACACCTCCTCGGCGGCGGCCGAGGACTGCTCGGCGACCGTGGCGACGCCCGCGACGTTCTCACGCACGCGCGCCGAGGTCGCGGCGATCTCCTGGATCGCCGCGGCGATCTGCACGACGTGGTCGTTGACGTCGGTCACGCTCGCCGCGATCTCCTCGAAGGACGCCTTGGCCTGCTCGACGGTGGCCGCTCCCTGCTCGGTCTGGACCGCGCTGGACTCGACCACGCTGACCGCGCGCCCGGTCTCGGCCTGGATCTCGGCGATGAGCACGCTGATCGAGGCGGCGGCGTGCTGGGACTCCTCGGCCAGCTTGCGCACCTCCTCGGCGACGACGGCGAAGCCGCGGCCCTGCTCGCCCGCCCGCGCCGCCTCGATGGCCGCGTTGAGGGCCAACAGGTTGGTCTGCTCGGCGATGCCCGTGATGGACGCGACGATGCCGCCGATCTGCTCGGACTTCGCGCCGAGGTCGCGGATCGCGGTGGTCGTGTTGGCCGACGCCGTGCGCACGGCCTCCATCGCCTCGCTGGCCTGCTGGACCGAGTCGGCTCCGGTGCGGGCGAGCTCGCCCGCCCGGGCGGCCGCCTCGGTGCCGTGCCGGGCGGCTTCGGCGCTGGACGCGGTGGACTCGGCCATCTGCTGCGTGAGCACCTGGGTCGCCTCGACGGCCTCGACCTGCTGCTGGGCGCCGGTGGCGACCTCGGTCACGGCGTGGGCGATCTCGGTGGTGGCGCGGCCGGCCTCGTCGGAGACCGACTCCATCTGATGCGACGCGCCCGTCACGACGTCCGCGGCGTCCGAGACGCGGGCGATCAGCTCGGCGGTGTCGGCGATGAGCCGCTTGTTGTCGCGCAGCGCCTCCTGGTCGAGGAACTGCTCGTTCATGCGATCGGCGAGGTCGACGAGCTCCACGGTCCCGGCGCGATCGAGGCGGAAGTCGAAGTCCTCGGCGTCACGGTCGCGCAGCCGGCGGGCGTGGCGGCCGATCACGCGGGCCACCTGCGTGTGGAAGATCAACAGGACCGCGGTCATGCCCAGGGCCATGAGGATGGTGAGGACGATCAGCAGGGTCATGGCGCCGCGCGCCGAGGCGCTGGCGTCGTCGAAGGCGCCCTGCGTGCGCTGGGCCATCTTGTGCTGGAACGTGCTGACCGGCGCCATGATCCTGGTCACCGCGGCGTTGTAGCCGGCGCCGTAGACGAGGTTGCGCGCGCGGGCGATCTTGTCCGTGTCGCTCAGCGCCCGGTCCGACGCGCTGACCTTCCAGGCCGCCACCGGGGCGGGCATCGCGGCCGGGTCGACGCCCTGGGCGTCGAGGACGAGGCGCTGGGCCCGGGTCTCGGTGTTGACCAGGCCGGCGGACTTCTTGTGCGACAACGCCAGGAGGTCGAGCTCGGACTGCGGCGAGCCGAGCTGCTTCAGACGGGTGAGGATCTTGGCCTGCGTGTTGTTGTCGACCTCGGCCCAGTACTGGTCCAGCGCCGTCTTCTGGTTGGTCACGGCGAACTCGCGGACCTTGTTGGTCAGGAGCTTGGAGGAGTCGGCCTGGTCGATGCCCAGCTGGGTGAACTCGGCACGCCGCTCGGCGGTGCTCTCGACCTTGTCGAAGCTGTGGCGGGCGAACAGCACGCCGGCGATCAGCGCGAGCGTCAGCACCGCGAAGAGGCCGGCGGCGATCGCGGTGATGACGGATTGGCGAAGCTTCATATACGTGTTGGTCGGTCCCGATGACCCGAACTTGACCGGTGCGGGCCGGCCAGTCTCACGCAAGTTGGGACGGACATGACACTGACGGATCGCCGATGCACCGGCATCGTGACCGGCATGTTCCGGCGGACCCTTCTCGTCACCTTGACGATCACGAGCCTCGGCGCGCTGCAGGCCTCCAGTGCGATGGCGCTGCGGTATGCGAGCCCGAGTGGCACCTCGGCCCAGAGCTGCCAGACGGCGGCTACGGCGTGCGATCTGACCACGGCGATCCACGGCCTCGGCATGAACACGCCGGTGGCGGGTGAGGAGATCGTCGTCGAGCCCGGGACCTACCCGGTCACCGCGACGATCCAGCCCGGTGCGACGGGGCTGAACGTCCACGGGGTCGACGGCCAGCCGCGCCCGAAGCTCCTCGCGACGACGCCGGTGCAGATCATCAACGGCGTCAACATCAACCTGAGCTACCTGGAGTTCACGAACACCGGGCCCGGGCTGCTGCTCAACGTCAGCAACGGGGCGCTCGATCGGCTGTACATGCACGGCGACGCCGGCGGCCAACTCCTGTGCCAGTGCTACTACGGCACGCTGCGCAACAGCCTCGTCGTCGTCACCGGCGGGATCGGCGCGGTCGGTGTGAACTCCAACGGCGGTCAGGCGACCGAGGACTTCCGCAACGACACGTTCATCAGCACGTCGGCGTCGACGGCCGCGATCGAGACCGCGCAGCAGTCCTCGACGCAGGGGTCGGCCAACGCGGTGATCGCGCTGACCGGCGAGAACGTGATCGCGCGCAACCTCGCGGGCGGCTACAGCGTGAGCGCGAGCCAGCAGCTCTCCACCCAGACGACCACGGTGACGCTCAGCCACTCCGACCTCGGCACGACCCACGCCACGGGCGGCGCCGCGGTGATCGCCACCGGCGCCGACATCACGGACGCGCCCGTGTTCGCCGATGCCGCCAACGGCGACTTCCACCCGCTCGTCGCCTCGCCGACGATCGACGCCGGCGTCGACGACGCGCTCAACGGCCCGCTGGACTTCGACGGCGCGCCGCGCACGGTCGCGACGACCGACATGGGGGCCTTCGAGTACGCGCCGCCGGTCGTCGTCGATCCGCCGGTGGTCGACCCGCCGGTCGTCGATCCGCCGGCCACGGGCGACCCGGCCACGCCCGCGGTGCCGGTCGTGGTGCCGCCGTCGACCGTGCCCGTCGTCGCCCCGGTCGCGCCGCTCGCGCCGCCGCGCCTCACGCTCTCCGGCCACGCCTTCGCGTTCGCGGCGACCACGGCCAAGACCACCGTCAGCGCCCTCTGCACCGCGCCGTCGGGGACGGTCTGCACGGTCACCGGCACGCTCCGCGCCCCGCACGGGCTGCGCGGCGCCAAGCGCGCCAAGGCCCTCACCGTCGGCACGCTGCGCGGGACGCTGCAGGCCGGCAAGCGCGGCACGCTGACGCTCAGCCTGACCCACGCGGCGCTCGTCGTCCTGCGCCCGCCGGCCCACGGCAAGGCCCGCCGGTTGGCGGTCAGCCTGTCCGTGACGGTGCGGTCGTCGGGTGGGGCGAAGACCTCGGCGGCGGCGGTCACGGTGTCGGTGCGGGCGGCGAAGGGGAAGGCGAAGAAGCGGTAGCCGCGCCGGCGGGGCGCTCCGCCCGGGCGCTGGTCGGTCGATGTGGCGTGGTCCGTCGGCAACGACGAGTGCGTGTCCGGGGGCGCGCGCGCTGCTTGTCCTCCGCGCGCGCCGGGGGCGGGGAGTTCGGGCGCGAACCGTCGACGGTTGGCACCTGGGGGTCGGATATCGACCCCGAAGTGCCAGCCATCTCGATCGATGGCACCTGGACGTTGCATCTCAACGGCTAGGTGCCATCCATCGCGCGGACGCCCGCCCCGGGCACCGAACCCGCCGCGCGGAGGACAGACCAGCGCGCAGGCACCGAACACGCACTCGTCATTGCCGACGAACGACGCCGCGCATCGCCCGCCACGCCCGAGCTGAGCGCCACCGCCGCGCGCGCCGCGTCACACCCGGCCACCCCGACCGAGTCCCATAAGATGGTCCGCGATGAGCACCCGCCGGCCCTGGCTGTTGACCGCGGGCTGCGTCCTCATCGCGGCGAACCTTCGCCCCGGCATCACCTCGGCCGGGCCGCTGCTCGACGAGATCCGCGACGCGACGGGCATGTCGGCGATCGTCGCCGGCCTGCTGACGACGCTGCCGCTGCTCGCGTTCGGGCTCGTCTCGCCGCTGGCGCCGGTGGTCGGCCGCCGGGTCGGGATCGAGCGGACGCTGCTGGTCGCGATGGGCGTGCTGGGCCTCGGGCTGCTCGTCCGCTCGACGGGGCCGACGGCGGTCGTCCTCGGCGGGACCGCGGTCATCGGCACCGCCATGGCCTTCGGCAACGTGCTGCTGCCCGCCGTCATCAAGCAGGACTTCCCCGGCCGCGCGGGCGTGATGATGGCGGTGTACTCGACCACGCTGGCCGGCACGGCGGGCATCGCCGCGGGTGTCACCGTGCCGCTGGCCGACGGCGCCGGCCTTGGCTGGCGCGGCGCGCTGGCGGTCTGGGCGGCGCTGGCCGCGGTCGCCGTGGTCGTCTGGGCGCCACAGGCCCGGCGGACCTCGGGCATGGTCGCGCGCGGCGACGGCGCGCCCGCGCGCGTCGTCCCGCGGCTGCGCGGCTCGACGCTGGCCTGGAGCGTCACCGCCTTCATGGGTCTGCAGTCGCTCGTCTTCTACAGCCTCGTCACCTGGCTGCCGACGCTGCTGCGCGACCACGGCATGAGCGCGAGCACGGCGGGGTGGATGCTCGCGCTGATGCAGATCGTGAGCCTCGTCTCGACCGTCATCGTCCCGGTCGCGGCGATGCGGCGCGGCGAGCAGCGCGCGCTGGTCGCCGTGAGCGCGCTGACCCTGCTCGCCGGGCTGATCGGGCTCGACGCGCTCGGCACCGGCGCGGCGGTCCTCTGGGTCTCGCTGCTCGGCCTCGGCAGCGGCGCGCTCTTCAGCCTCGCGCTGACGTTCCTGATCCTCCGCGCCGCCGACGCGCCGCACGCCGCGGCGCTG
>DASYBY010000666.1:0-6076 GCA_036500525.1 Baekduia sp.
CTCCGCGAGCTCGGGGCGCGCATCGAGCGCGTCGCGGAGCAGCCCGCGCTGGCGTAGAAGCTTTCGCGACCGATGGTCGCGTAGGCTGCGGGACCCGATGATCCACCCGATTCCCAACGGGACGCGCGACGTCCTGCCCGATGAGATGCGCGAGCTGCGTGCCATCACCGAGGCCATGCGGGCGGTGTTCGAGCATCGGGGGTACGGCGAGGTCTGGACGCCGACGATCGAGTTCGAGGACGTGCTGCGGCGCGGCGAGACCGGCGTCGACCCCGCCTACCGCGTCTTCGACGACCACGGCCACGTGATGGCGCTGCGCCCCGACATGACCGTGCCGATCGCGCGCGTCGTCGCCACGCGCTACGCCACGGCCGAGCCGCCGCTGCGCTTCTCCTACTTCGCGCACGCCTACCGCGGCGTGCGCCCGCACCGCGGGCAGATGCGCGAGTTCCTGCAGGCGGGGATCGAGCTGGTCGGCGCGCCCGGACCGCACGGGACCGTCGAGGCGCTCACCGTCCTCTGCGCGGCGCTCGACGCCGTCGGCCTGACCGGCTACCGGATTGCGCTGGGATCGGCGTCGCTGTATCCCGCCCTGATGGACACCTTCGAGGTGCCGGCGCCGGTGCGCGACACGCTGCTCGCGGCGCTGGGCTCGCGCGACTTCGTGGCGCTGGAGACGCAGGTCGAGCTCCACGGCCTCGACGCCGAGCTGGTGCGCGTGCCGCAGCTGCGCGGCGGCGCCGAGGTGCTCGACGAGATCGCCGGCGGCGAGGCCGACGGGCTGCGCGAGGTCCTCGCCGACCTGCCCGACGCGGTCTCCTCGCGGATCGTCCTCGACCTCGGCCTGGCCCGCGGGCTGGGCTACTACACCGGAGTGGTCTTCGACGTGCTCGATCCCGCCCTCGGCGAGCCGCTCGGCGGCGGCGGGCGCTACGACGACCTGCTCGCGCGCTTCGGTCGCCCGATGCCGGCCGTCGGGTTCGCGCTGCACGTCGACCGCCTGCATCTGGCCCTCGCCGGCGAGGAGGTCCAGGCATGAGCGCGCCCGCCCTCACGATCGCCGTGCCGCGCGGCGCGATGTTCGAGGAGACCCTCGACCTGCTCGACGCCGTCGGGGTCGCGACCGCCGAGGTCCGGACCAACGACCGCAAGCTGCTCTTCGGCGACGTCGGCATCGTGACGATGCGCCCGTCGGACGTGCCGACCTACGTCGAGGCCGGCGCCGCCGACGTCGGGATCACCGGCAAGGACGTGCTGACCGAGCAGAGCGAGCGCGAGGTCGTCGAGCTGCTGGACCTCGGCTACGGCCCGTGCCGCATGGTCTTCGCGACCGTCGCCGGCGACGTCGATCCCGCGGCCGAGGCGCTGCGCCGGCTGGGCGTCATGCGGGTCGCGACCAAGTACTACCGGATCGCCGCGCGCTACTTCGAGGCGACCGGCCGCCAGGCCGAGATCGTGGAGGTCAAGGGCTCGGTCGAGCTGGCGCCGCTGACCGGCCTGGTCGAGGCGATCGTCGACCTCACCGCCACCGGCACGACGCTGCGCGAGAACGGCCTGGTCATCCGCGAGGAGATCATGGTCTCGACCGCGCGGCTGATCGCCAACCCGGTGGCCCACAAGCTGAAGTCCGCCGCGATCGACACGCTGGTCGCCCGCATGCGCGAGCAGCGCCCCGCGGCGCCGGTGGGCGCATGATCGTCGAGCGGCTGGCCTACGACGGCGACGCGGCGACGACGGCCGACGCGGTCCGCGCGCTCGCGCCCGCGGGCGTCTCGGTGTCGGGGACGGTCAGCGAGATCGTCGCCTCGGTGCGCACTCGCGGGGAGCAGGCGCTGCTGGAGTACGTGGAGCGCTTCGACGGCGTCACCGGTCCGCTGCGCGTCGAGCAGGACGAGCTCGACGAGGCGCTGCGCCGTCTGGACCCCGCGGTCCGCGCGGGGCTGGAGATCGCGATCGCCAACGTGCGCGCGGTCGCCGAGGCCGGGCTGGCCGCCGACAAGGAGGTCGCGCTGCCCGAGGGGCAGACCGTGACGATCCGCGAGGTCCCCGTGCGGCGCGCCGCGATCTACACGCCCGGCGGGCGGAACCCGTATCCGTCGACCGTCGTGATGGGCGTCGTGACCGCGCGTGCCGCGGGCGTCGACGAGGTCGTCGTCTGCGCGCCCGGCGCCCACCCGGTCATCCTCGCCGCCTGCGCCCTGTGCGGCGCGCACGAGGTCTGGCGCATGGGCGGCGCCCACGCGGTCGCCGCCTTCGCCTACGGCACCGACAGCGTCCCGCGCGTCGACGTCATCGCCGGCCCCGGCTCGCTCTACGTGCAGGAGGCCAAGCGCCAGGTCTCCGGCGACGTCGGGATCGACGGCTTCGCCGGACCCAGCGACGTGCTCGTGCTCGCCTCCGGCGACGCCGATCCGCAGCTGGTCACGCTCGACCTGCTGGCCCAGGCCGAGCACGGCACCGGGACGGTCGTGGCGCTCGTCACCGACGACCCCGCGCTGCACGACGACGTCGCGGGGCGCCTGGAGACCGAGCCCGAGTCGGCCGCCGCCGCGGCGGTCCTGCTCGTGCCCGACCTGACGACCGGCCTCGCGGTCGCCGAGGCGTTCGCGCCCGAGCACCTCGAGCTGGTCGGCTCCGGCGCCGAGCCGCTGGCCGGCGCCGTCCGCAGCGCCGGATGCGTCTTCGTGGGGCGCGAGAGCGGCACCGCCTTCGGCGACTACGTGGCCGGCTCCAACCACACGCTGCCCACCGGCGGCGCCGCGCGCTTCACCTCCGGGCTGTCGACGCGGCAGTTCCGCCGGCGCATGAGCGTGGTGCGGATCGACGGCGCCGCGACCGTGCTGGCGCGCGCCGCCGGGCCCGTCGCGGAGGCCGAGGGATTCACCCGGCACGCGGAGTCGATGCGCGTGCGCGAGAATCCCACCGGATGACGCGCACCGCCGAGATCGCTCGCCAGACCAAGGAGACCGACGTCCGCCTGACGCTCGGTCTCGACGGCGACGGCGCCGGGACCCGCCAGACCGGCGTCGGCTTCCTGGATCACATGCTCGACCTGCTGGCCCGCCACGGCCGGCTCGACCTCGAGGTCGACGTCACCGGCGACCTGCAGACCGGCGCGCACCACACCGTCGAGGACACCGGCATCGTGCTCGGCCAGGCGCTGGACCACGCGCTCGGCGACCGCCGCGGCATCACGCGCTACGGCCACGCGGTCGTGCCGATGGACGAGGCGCGCGCCAGCGTGTCGCTCGATCTGTCCGGCCGGCCGTTCTTGGCCTTCGAGGCCGACCTCCCGCCCGGCGGCACCGGCAACTTCGACCACGAGCTGACCGAGGAGTTCTTCCGCGCGGTCTCCAGCGCCTCGCGGATGACGCTGCACGTGACGATCGAGACCGGGACCAACGCCCATCACATGATCGAGGCGGCGTTCAAGGCCTTCGCCCGCGCGCTGCGCCAGGCGGTCGCGATCGATCCCACCGAGACGGGCGTGCCGTCGACGAAGGGGACGCTGACCGCGTGATGGCGCGGAGGACCTCGCCTAGAGGCTCGGCTTCCGGGCGGAAGCTCGCCCAGGGGCTCGCTTGCCGCGGCCGGGGGTGTCCTCGTGGCTGACCTGACGATCGGGCTCGTCGACTACGGCATGGGCAACCGTCGCTCCATGCAGAAGTCGCTGGAGCGCGCCGGCGCCACCGTCGTGCTCAGCGGCGACCACGACACGCTGCGCGCCACCGATGGCCTCGTGCTGCCCGGCGTCGGCGCGTTCGCCGCGGCCATGCGCGCGCTGGCCGACACCGGGCTCGACGAGCTGGTGCACGAGCGCGCCGCCGCCGGCGTCCCGGTCCTGGGCGCGTGTCTGGGCATGCAGCTGCTGTTCGAGCACTCCGTCGAGCACGGCGGCGCCGACGGGCTCGGCCTGCTCCCCGGCGAGGTCGTCCGCCTGGACACCCGCGGGCTCAACCTTCCGCACATCGGCTGGAACGAGGTGCGCTGGGCGCGCCCGTCGGCCTTGAGCGAGGGGCTGCCGGATCCGGCGCCCTTCTACCACGTGCACTCCTTCGTTCCCGTCCCGGCCGAGGACGACATCGCCCTCGGCATCAGCGACTACGGCACCGAGTTCGCCAGCGTCGTCGGCCGCGGGAACGTGTACGGCACCCAGTTCCACCCCGAGAAGTCCTCGCGCGACGGCATCGCGCTGCTGGCGAACTTCGTCGGGGTATGCGCGTCAGTGGAGGCGACGGCAGCGTGATCCTGTATCCGGCGATCGACATCAGCGAGGGCAAGGCGGTCCGGCTGGTCAAGGGCGACTTCAACCAGGTGACGGTCTACGAGGACTCACCGCTGGAGGCCGCCCGGGCGTGGGTGGAGGCCGGCGCGCGGTTCCTGCACGTCGTCGACCTCGACGGCGCGCGCACCGGCTCGCCGAAGTCGCTCGAGCACCTCGAGCAGATCACGCACGAGCTCCACGTCCCCGTGCAGTACGGCGGCGGCCTGCGGTCGCTGCCGGCGGTGCGCGACGCGCTGCGCGCCGGGGCCGAGCGCGTGATCCTCGGTACCGCGGCGTTCAACGACATCGACTTCCTCGACGACGTGCTCGGCGCGTTCCGCGAGCGGACGATCGTCTCGGTCGACACGCGCGGCGGCAACGTCTCGACGTCGGGGTGGCAGGAGACGACGCAGATGCCGGCCGAGGCCGTCATCGAGCGGCTGCAGAACCGCGGCGTGCGCTCGTTCGTCTACACCGACGTCGACCGCGACGGCATGCTCGGCGGGATCGACTTCGAGAACGTGCGGCGGATCGCCAAGGCCGTGCGCGGGCGCTTCATCTACTCCGGGGGCATCGGCTCGCTCGACGACCTCCGCGGCCTGCGCGACCTGCGCCAGGTCAACCTCGGCGGCGTCATCGCGGGCAAGGCGCTCTACGAGGGGCGCTTCACGATCGCCGAGGGCCAGCAGGCGCTGCAGCCCGAGCCGAGCGACACGGTGAAGAAGCCCTACCGGCCCGTCGCGGCCAGCGAATAGGCGCGGCATGCACCTCAAGCGCGTGATCCCGTGCCTGGACGTCGACGCGGGGCGCGTCGTCAAGGGCACCAACTTCGTCGGGCTGCGGGACGCGGGCGATCCGGTCGAGCTGGCCGAGCGCTACGACGCCGAGGGCGCCGACGAGATCATCTTCCTCGACATCACCGCGACGCACGAGAAGCGCGACACGATCGTCGACCTCGCGCGCCGCACCGCCGACAACGTGTTCATCCCGTTCACGATCGGCGGCGGGATCCGGTCGGTGAGCGACGCTCAGCAGGTGCTGGACGCGGGCGCCGACAAGGTGGCGATCAACTCCGCCGCGGTCGCCCGGCCGGACCTCATCGACGAGCTGTCCGAGCACTTCGGCACGCAGTGCGTGGTGCTGGCCATCGACGCCAAGCGGCGTGTCGACGCCAGCCAGGCCGACGGCTGGGAGGTCTTCGTGGCCGGCGGTCGCACGCCGACGGGCCGTGACGCCGTCGAGTGGGCGCGCGAGGGCGCGGAGCGGGGCGCCGGCGAGATCCTGCTGACCAGCATGGATCGCGACGGCACCAAGGACGGCTACGACCTCGCGCTGACGATGGCGGTGGTCGAGGCGGTCGACGTGCCCGTCATCGCCTCGGGCGGGGCGGGGACGCTCGACGACCTCGTCGCCGCGCTGCAGGCGGGCGCCGACGCGGCGCTGGTCGCCTCGCTGTTTCACTTCGGCGAGCACACGGTCGCCGAGGCCAAGGCGCGGCTGCTCGAGGCCGGCGTCGCCGTGCGGCACTAGTCGGGTTTTCTCGCCCGGCAGACCGTCCGGCCGTCGCCGCGGTCGAAGCAGACCGGCGGCTTGGGCACGCGGCACACGCGCTTGCCGCCGGAGCGGAAGCAGACCTCGACGTGCTTGCGGCGCTGCTCGTTGATGCGATGTACCTCGGCCTTGCGCTCCGCGACGCGCCGGGCGACGTAGCGCTCGTGGCGCCGCTGCGCGGCGGCCGCGAGGTGGGCGCGGCGCTGCTGGCGCGCGGCGCTGGTGAGCGTGCCGTCGGTCCCGCGGCCCTGCTCGGTCAAC
>DASYBY010000667.1:0-13917 GCA_036500525.1 Baekduia sp.
CCCTTGGCCTCGCGCGGCGCGTCGAGGTGGGCGAGCTGCGCGGCGGTCAGCGGCCCGCGGGCGCGGATGTCGTCGAGCACCGCGGCGACCAGCTCGGGCCGGTCGGTCGCGATGCGGCGCATCCCGCCCCACGCGTCGTCGTGCGCGCGGCGCATCCGCCAGCGCAGGTGCGGCTGCAGCTCGACGGGGATCAGCGACGCCTCGTGGCCCCAGTACTCGAACAGCCGCCGCGGCGCGTAGTGCGACAACTTGTCGAGCAGGTTGATGTCGTAGCCGCCCAGCCGGCTGAAGGCCGGCAGGTAGTGCGCGCGCTGCAGCACGTTGACCGAGTCGATCTGGATCAGCCCGACGCGATCCAGCACGCGGCTGCGCAGCGCGCGGCCGTCGACGTCGCGGCCCAGCGGCGGCTCGGCGAAGCCCTGCGCGGCCAGCGCGACCCGTCGCGCCTGCGCCGCCGACAGCTGCTCGCGCCGGCGGCCGCCGCCGGCCGCGCGCCGGCGGGTGGGCTCCGCGGTGTCCGCCACGCTCAGCTCACGGCCGACGCGGGCTCCGGCGGCTCGGGCTGGGAGGAGGACGGTGCCGGCGCGCCGGGCTCGGCGGGCACGGGCTCAACGCGCACCAGGCGCCAGGTCAGCCACAGGCCGAGGCCGAAGAGCGGCAGCCCCATCGCGGTCCGCGCCACGCCGAGCGCCACGACCGCGCTCACGAGGTAGAGCGGGAGCTGGACGAGCACCCGCGACAGGAAGAGCCCCGCCCACAGCCACGTCGCCCACACGTACTGCTTGGCGTGCAGCGGGTCGTCGCGATGGGCGGCCAGCGTCCCCGGGATCTGCCCGGCGACGAGGCCGATCAGCGGCTTGCGGATCGCCAGCGACACGAGGAACGCGCTCGCGTAGGCGGCGTTCAGCAACAGACCCGGCAGGTAGAAGTTCTCGGCCTTGCCGCTGCGCGCGGCGATGAACGCGGCGAACGCGACCCCGACCAGCCCCGTCAGCGCATGGCGCGGCGACTGGCGCTTGACCAGCCGTGCGATCGACAGCACGAGCGCCAGGGCGACCGCGGCGATGGCCGCCGTGTTGGTGTCGGTGACCGTGTAGACCGCGGCGAAGGCCACGGCCGGCAGCGAGGTCTCGGCGACGCCGAGCGGGCCGCCCATGGCCTCGACGATGTCGAGCTCCGCTTCGGGCCGGGTGTCGTTCTCGGTGGCGATGAGACGATGATGCCGCACCCGGGGTAGGAGGCGTCGCGGAGGGGTCGGCGGACTGGCCTGGTTGGCGTCCACCCCGGGCGCGGGTGTCCGTGCGATGGATGGCACTTAGCCGTTGAGATGCAACGCCTAAGTGCCATCGATCGAGATGGCTGGCACTTCGGGGTCGATATGCGACCCCCAGGTGCCATCCGCCACCGTTCGCACCCGAACTCCCCGCCCCGCGGCGCCCGCGGAGGACCGACGGCGCGGGCGCCCCCGTACCACGGGGCGTCCGGCGTAGCGGCGGCGTCCTCAGCCCGCCGGCGCCCGTGCCAGCCGCGCAGTGTGCACGCGCTGCCGATAGCCGACCCAGACCTCGTCCAGGCCCGCCCACGCCGCGAAGCACAGGCCGCCCGCGGTGCCGGTGACGGTCATCAGGACGCCGGCCGCCGCCGCTCCCGCAACGCCTTCGCTGCCGAGGATCAGCACGGCCGCGGCAGCGCCGACGCTCGGGCCGACCGGCAGCTGGCCGAGCGTCACGACGCCGATGAGCACCGCGATCGCGTCGAAGAACGAGGCGTCCACACCGACGGCGTGCAGCAGCATCCAGTTGCGGAAGATCTGCGCGAAGACCGCGACGAGCACGAAGCAGAACAGGCGCCCGCCGCCGCGCAGCGTGCGGATCACCGCGAGGCCGTTCCAGAGCTCGCGCCCCTTGCGCACCGCGAGGTGCCGCAGCCCGGCGCTGATCGTCGCCATCACGGCGATGCCGATGATCGGCGACCACCACGGCAGGCCGAGCGGCCCGACGAGCGTGAACGAGGTCAGCGCCGCGAGCGCGCCCTCGAGCGTGACGATCGGCAGCTCCGCGGCGATGAGCGTCGGCACCTGCGGGCAGATCTCCGACGAGGAGCGGCGCAGCGCCGCGATCCGCGCGGCGACGCCGAGGTTGCCGTTGATCAGGCTGCCCAGCACCTGCATGCTCGACGCGCGATAGAGGATCCGGCGCGGGACCTGCCCACCGGCCGCCTCGATCGTCAGATGCCACGCCTCGCTGCGCGACAGCAGCGCGACGATCTGCAGCAGCGCGGTCACGCCGAGCACCCACAGCGGCGTCTCGCTCAGCGCCGTGGCGAACTCGTGGCGCCGGCCGGCGAGGGCGAACGCAAGCGCGCCGACGGCGGCGGTCGATCCGACGATCGTGATCAGCACGCGATGGCGGCGCCCGAAGGCCCGCGCGGTGGCGAGGACTCCCACCGACAGAGCGTAGCTCGGGAACCTTAAGCGGGTGCTCAAGAGACTGCGTGTCAGGAAGCACACATTGATGACACCGATCCATGGCACACTCGTAGATGTCATGAATGCCCTGTCCTCCGTTCTGGCACCCCGCGACCTCGTCGGCGAGGCCCCGCCGTCACCCGCCGGCCCGATCTCCGAAGAGGAGGCCCGTGGCCTGCCGGCCCCGCCGGAGATCGCCCTCCCCCGCCAGCTGCAGGTGCTGCGCTTCAACCAGCGCCAGATCGAGTTCGTCTTCCGCGCGCGGCGCGAGCTGGGCGAGGTCTTCCGGATGCGCGGCATGATCGACGGCAGCCCGGTGATCACCGGCCACCCCGATCACGTCCAGTCGCTCTTCACCGCCAAGCCCGAGCAGGCGCCGTCGATCACCGGCGAGTCGCCGCTGCGGCCGATCGTCGGCCCCAACTCGGTCCTCACCGCCACCGGCCCGCGCCACATGCGCCAGCGCAAGCTCCTGCTGCCGCCGTTCCACGGCGAGGCGGTCGAGCGCTACGCGCAGATGATCTCCGACGCGACCGACCGCGAGATCGACGGCTGGCCCGTCGGCCGCCCGTTCGCGCTCGCGCCCCGCATGCAGGCGATCACGCTCGACGTGATCATGGCCGGCATCTTCGGCATCGAGGGGCGCCCGCAGCGCGGCACGCCGGAGCACGGACTGCGCCAGGCGACCAAGGGGCTCATCACCGCCTCGACGCTCCCCGTCGCGCAGCTGGCCGAGTTGATGAACATCGGGCG
Organism: Baekduia sp.; assembly: GCA_036500525.1. GTDB lineage: Bacteria > Actinomycetota > Thermoleophilia > Solirubrobacterales > Solirubrobacteraceae > Baekduia. Next base: position 3,221 of record DASYBY010000667.1, read on the forward strand.
CGACGAGCCGGTCGGCCTGACCAAGGCCGGGCTCGCGCTGCTGGACCGCCCGACCTACCAGGTGATCCGCGCCCGCCGCGCGGCCGACGACCTCGGCGACCGCAGCGACATCCTGTCCCTGCTCCTGCAGGCGCGCACCGAGGACGGCGAGGCGCTGACCGACCAGGAGCTGCGCGACGAGCTGCTGACCCTCGTGCTCGCCGGTCACGAGACGACCGCCAACCAGCTCGCGTGGACGTGGGAGCGCCTCGTGCGCACGCCCGACGCGTACGAGCGCCTGCGGGAGGGCGTCCGCTCCGGCGACGCCGAGCGCTCCGCCGCGGTCGTCGAGACCACGATCCTGGAGTCGATGCGCTCGCGCCCGGTGATTCCGATCATCGGCCGCCGCGTGATGGTCCCGTGGCGCCTGGGCGAGTACGCCGTGGCCGCCGACACGCCCGTGACGATGAGCATCCTGCTGGTCCACCACCGCGAGGACGTCTACCCCGAGCCGTTCGCCTTCCGGCCCGAGCGCTGGGACGACAACAAGCCCGGGACCTACACGTGGATCCCCTTCGGCGGCGGCATCCGGCGCTGCCTCGGCGCGGCGCTGGCCATGGCCGAGCAGCGCGTCGTGCTGGAGCACATGGCGCGCCGGCTGGACCTCGAGGCCGACGATCCCGAGCCCGAGCACGCGACGCACCGCAACGTGACGATGATCCCCGCGCGCGGCGCGCGCGTCATCCGCCGGCGCTGAGCACCACGGCGCGCTCGGCGGCGCCGGGGGCGGCGAAGGCCAGCAGGCGCTCGCCCTCGCGCCGCAGCGCCGCCTCGGTCTTCTTGTTCATCTTGCCGTAGGGCGTGACGGCGAGCGTGGCCGTGCCGCGGGCCTGCTGCACCTTCCAGCCGGCCTGGACGAAGCCGTCGACCAGGACCGTCCCGGACACCAGCCCGTTCTGCGTCATCACCCGGCCGCGGTGCTCGGCGGGCAGGACGCGCGTGGTGTCGACGTGCGAGAGCAGGATGTTGTCGAACGGCGCGACGAGCCGCAGCGCGATCGGCGTGTCGGGATCGGGCCGCGGCGCGTCGGGCAGGTCGAGCAGCTCGCGCCCGGCCTCGTCGGAGAAGGACACCAACTCGGGCCGCAGGCGCTCGACCACCGGCGCCACCCGGGTCAGGCCCGACCACTTCTGGACGTCCTGCACCGTCGCCGGCCCGAACGCCGCGAGGTAGCGGCGGACCAGGTCGTCGAGCGACCGCGCCGGGGCCTCGGTCACGCCCGCCAGCCACGCGTCGGCCGACGTGTGCGCCGCCGCGCCGCCCCGGCCCCACAGCCCGCGCGGCGGGACCTGCACGAGCGAGACGAGCGCGCGCACGTGCTGCGCCAGCGCCTTCGGGTCGGCCTCCGGCCAGCGCTCGCCCAGCAGCGCGCCGAGCTGCGCGAACGTGCGCGGCTCCTCGTCGACCAGCGCGCGGCCGGCCGCGGCGAGTGCGTCCCGGTCGACCCCGGCGATCCCGGCGCCCCAGGTGGTCGCGGTCGCGCGCTCGATCAGCTCCTGCAGCAGCGGGCGCAGCGCGAGCGCGTCCCGGGCGCTGACGAGGTGGATGGTCGCGCGCTGCAGCGCGACCCGCACGACCGCGCGATCGAGCAGCAGCTGCGAGAGCGCCTCGGGGTCGAAGCCCTCGATCCGGCTCCACAGCCCGTAGTACGGCGCCTGTGGATCCTGAGCCTGCAGACCGACCAGCCGCTCGACGGTCTCCAGCACCGTCCAGCGCGTGGGCTCGATCAGCCCCTGCCGCGCCAGCAGCGCGCGGTTCAAGGCACGCGGCGACAGGACACGGCGGGGCGATGGGGAGCGGGTCGGCACGGGTCGACGCAACCATAGGGTCGCCCACTGATCCACGCCCGCCCCCGCGCGCGTAGACATGGGCATGTCGGGGGCGACAACGGACCGCAGGAGGAGCATCATGGTGTCCATGTCGATCGTCCGCCGTGGGTTGCCGCTCGCCCTGCTGGTGGCGACCGCCGCGGCGGCCGGCTGCGGCGGGTCCGGCCGCCCCGCGACCACCACGCCCCGGGCCGCGACACCGAAGCCCAACCTCGGCATCGACCCCCACGTCCTGCCGCCCAAGTCGATCCCGACGCACCCGACCGGCGCGGCCGACCCCGACGCCGTCCGCGTCATCCGCGAGTGGGCGCGCGACGTGCGCCTCGGCGACTTCCGCGCGGCCGCGAAGCGCTTCGCGCTGCCGGCGCGCTTCCAGAACGGCACGCCCGTCCTCACCCTGCACGACCGCGCCGACGTGCTCGCCGTCACCGCCGGGTTCACCTGCGGGGCCGTCGTCACGCGGGTCGGCTCGGCCGGCTACTGGACGCTCGTGCGCTTCCGCCTCACCACGCGCGTGGGCGGCGACTGCGGCGGCGCCGAGGGCAACACGACCGGCGGCGCGATCCGGGTCGTCGACGGCCACATCCGCGCCTGGTATCGGCTGTACGACCCCGAGGAGATCCTCCCGCCGACCGGCGGCGCCGCCCCCGGCGACATCAAGGCCTGAGCGCGGCCGCACGCCCCTATCCTGGGAGTGAGTGCCGCTCGCCGAGCTGAGATCCCGCCTGGACGAGCTGACCCTGCTCGACGAGCACCGGCTGGGCCGGCGCCTGGAGAAGGCCCGCCGCCACCCAGACGACGAGAACGCGCTGGCGCGCCTGGACCGCGACTTCGCCGCCGCCGAGCAGCGCGTCGCCCGCCGCCGCGCCGCCGTCCCGGAGATCACCTACCCGGAGTCGCTGCCGGTCAGCGCCCGGCGCGACGAGCTGCTGGAGACCATCCGCGACCACCAGGTCGTCGTGGTCGCCGGCGAGACGGGCTCGGGCAAGACCACCCAGATCCCGAAGATGTGCCTGGAGCTGGGACGCGGCGTGCGGGGCGCGATCGGCCACACGCAGCCGCGGCGGCTCGCCGCGCGCACGGTCGCGCAGCGCATCGCCGACGAGCTGGGCGTCGAGCTCGGCGCGGCCGTCGGCTACTCGGTGCGCTTCAACGACCACTCGGGCGAGGACACGCTGGTGCGGCTGGTCACCGACGGCCTGCTGCTCGCCGAGGTCCAGCGCGATCCGCTGCTGCGCCGCTACGACACCATCATCATCGACGAGGCCCACGAGCGCAGCCTCAACATCGACTTCCTGCTCGGCTACCTGCAGCGGCTGCTGCCGCGCCGGCCCGACCTGAAGCTCATCATCACCTCGGCGACGATCGACCCCGGGCAGTTCAGCCGCCACTTCGGCGACGCGCCGGTCGTCGAGGTCTCGGGCCGCACGTTCCCGGTCGAGGTCCGCTACCGCCCGACGGTCGACCCCGAGCGGCCGGAGGCGGGCGAGCGCGACCAGCCCGAGGCGATCGGCGACGCCGTCGAGGAGCTGTTCGGCGAGACGCGCGACGGCGACGTCCTGGTCTTCCTCTCCGGCGAGCGCGAGATCCGCGACACGACCGACGCGCTGCGCGGGCGGCTGCGCGACGACGTCGAGATCCTCCCGCTCTACGCGCGCCTGGCCAACGCCGAGCAGCAGCGCGTCTTCCAACAGCATCGCGGCCGCCGCGTCGTCCTGGCGACCAACGTCGCCGAGACGTCGCTGACCGTGCCGGGCATCAAGTACGTCGTCGACCCCGGCTTCGCGCGGATGAGCCGCTACAGCGCGCGGTTGAAGGTGCAGCGGCTGCCGATCGAGCCGATCTCCCAGGCCTCGGCAGACCAGCGCAAGGGCCGCTGCGGGCGCACCTCGGACGGCATCTGCATCCGGCTCTTCGACGAGGAGGACTTCCTCGAGCGCCCGCGCTTCACCGATCCCGAGATCCTGCGGACGAACCTCGCGTCGGTGATCCTCCAGATGGCCGCGCTGGACCTCGGCGCGGTCGCCGACTTCCCGTTCCTCGATCCGCCCGATCCGCGCCAGGTGCGCGACGGCGTCAACCTCCTGCACGAGCTGGGCGCGCTCGACCCGCAGGCCGAGATCGGCAAGCGGCTGACCGGCGTGGGCCGCAAGCTCGCGCGGCTGCCGGTCGACCCGCGCATGGCGCGCATGATCCTCGAGGCCGACCGCCTGTCGTGCGTCGAGGAGGTCATCGTCGTCGCCGCGGCGCTGTCGATCCAGGATCCGCGCGAGCGGCCGGTCGAGCACCGCGCGCAGGCCGACCAGCTCCACGCGCGCTTCGCCGACGAGCACTCGGACTTCACCGCCTACCTGAACCTGTGGAACCACCTGCGCGAGCAGCAGCGCGAGCTGTCGGGCAGCCAGTTCCGCAAGCGCTGCAAGGCCGAGTACCTGCACTACCTCCGGATCCGCGAGTGGCAGGACCTCGTCGCGCAGCTGCGCTCGACGGCCAAGGAGCTGGGGATCACCCGCAACCAGCAGCCGGGCGAGTCCCAACACATCCACATCGCCCTGCTCAGCGGGTTGTTGTCGCACATCGGCGTCAAGGACGTCGCCAAGCGGGAGTATCTCGGCGCGCGCGGCGCCCGGTTCAACATCTTCCCCGGCTCGGTCCTGTCCAAGAAGCAGCCGAGCTGGGTCATGGTCTCCGAGCTGGTCGAGACCGCGCGCCTGTTCGGCCGCACCGCCGCGCGGATCCAGCCCGAGTGGGTCGAGCCGCTGTCGGACCACCTCGTCAAGCGCACCTACTCCGAGCCGCGCTGGGAGCGGCGGCGCGGCGCGGTCGTGGCGACCGAGCGGGTCACGCTCTACGGCCTGCCGATCGTCGCCGGGCGCAAGGTCCCCTACGCGCGGATCGATCCCGAGCTCGCGCGCGACCTCTTCATCCGGCGCGCGCTGGTCGAGCGCGACTGGGACACGCGCCACAAGTTCTTCGCCGCCAACGGCAAGATGCTCGACGAGATCGACGCGCTCGAACATCGTGAGCGGCGCCGCGACATCATGGTCGACGACCAGACGCTGTACGACTTCTTCGCGGCGCGGATCCCGGAGAGCGTCGTCTCGGGCGCGCACTTCGACCGATGGTGGAAGGAGGCGCGGCGCACCGATCCGGACCTGCTGACCTACACGCACGAGCTGCTCGTCGTGCCCGAGGCGACTGCGGCGCTGGCCGGCAACGGCCGCCCGGCCGCGTGGCGCCAGGGCGAGCTGGTCCTGCCGCTGACCTACCGCTTCGAGCCGGGCGCCGAGCACGACGGCGTGACCGTCCACATCCCGCTGGAGGTGCTGCCGCGGGTCCGCTCGACGGGCTTCGACTGGCTGGTGCCGGCGTTCCGCGAGGAGCTGGTCACCACGCTGCTGCGCGGGCTGCCCAAGGAGCTGCGCCGCCCGCTCGTGCCCGTGCCCGAGACCGCCGCGCTGGCCGTGGCGGGCATGAAGCCGCGGTCCGGCCCGTTGTTGGAGGTCTTGGCGCGCGAGCTGGGTGCGACGCGCGGCGTGCCGATCCCGCCCGGCGCCTGGGATCCGGACAAGCTGCCGGCCCACCTGCGCATGACGTTCTCGGTCGAGGACGAGGCCGGCGCCGTGCTGGCCTCCGGGCACGACTTGGCCGCGGTACGCGAGAAGGTCAAGCCGCGCCTGCGGGCCCAGCTGTCGGCCGCGACCGCCGACCTGGAGCGCGCGGGCCTCACCGCCTGGACGATCGGCACGCTGGAGCGCGAGATCACGCTGCCGGGCACCGGTGAGGCGGTGCGCGCGTTCCCGTCGCTGGTCGACGAGGGCACGACGGTCGCCGTCCGCATGCTGGAGTCGCGCGCCGCGCAGGACCAGGCGATGCGCGCCGGCACGCTGCGCCTGCTGCTGCTCACGATCCCCTCCCCCGCGCGCCACGTCCAGTCCACGCTCGGCAACCAGGCGCAGCTGCTGCTCGCCGCCGCGCCGCACGGCTCGCTGACCGCCGTGCTCCACGACGCCACCACGGCGGCCGCCGCCGCGCTGATGGACGAGGCCGGCGGGCCGGCGTGGGACGAGGCCGGGTTCACGCGGCTGCGCGAGCACGTCGCGGGGAACCTGGCGATGCGCACCGCCCGGGTGATGAAGGACGTCGTCGCGATCCTCGGCGCGCGGGCCGACCTCCACCGCGTCATGCAGACGCTGATCGCCGAGCCGCTGCGCCCGGCGCGCCAGGACGTCGCCGAGCAGCTCGGCGGCCTGGTCTACCCCGGGTTCGTCACGGCCTCGGGCGCGGCCCGCCTGCCCGACGTCGTGCGCTACCTCCGCGCCGCCGAGCGCCGGCTGGAGCGGCTGCCCGACGTCGTGCCGGTCGACCGCGATCGGATGGCCGGCGTCCGCGAGCTGGAGGCCGAGCTGCGCGCCCGGGTCAACGCCTACGTGTCGGCGCGGCGCCCGGTCCCGGCCGCGCTGCGCGACGCCGGCTGGATGCTGCAGGAGCTGCGCGTCAGCCACTTCGCGCAGGCGCTCGGCGTCCACGGGCAGGTCAGCGCCAAGCGGATCCGCAAGCTCATGGACGAGGCCGGGCCCGCGCCGCGGGCATGACCTCGGAGGTCATCGACGGCGCGCCGCACCGCTGGCACGCTGCCTGCATGACCAACCCCATCAACCAGCTCGTCGAGACCTACATCAACGCGTGGAACGAGGCGGTGCCGGAGCGCCGGCGCGCGCTCGTGGCCGCGGTGTTCACCGACGACGCCACCTACCGCGACCCGATGATGTCGGGCGACGGCGCCGACGAGATCGACGCCATGATCGGCGCCGCCCAGCAGCAGTTCCCCGGCCACCGCTTCGTCCTGGCCGGCGCGCCCGACGCCCACCACGACCAGGTGCGCTTCGTCTGGCACCTGGAGCCCGCGGCGGGCGGCGACGCCGTGGCGGTCGGCCACGACTTCGGGACGCTCGCGCCCGACGGCCGCCTCCTCAGCGTCGTCGGGTTCCTGGAGCAGCCGGAGGCGGCGGCGGCGTAAGCCGGCCGGGCTACGCCCCGGGCTCGCCGCGCCACGGCCGCAGCCGCGGCCACCAGCCCGGCACGGCCTGCCGGTAGGCGCCGTACGCGGCGCCGAACCGGCGGGCCAGCCGGGGCTCCTCGACGGCCTGCACGAGCATCCACATCGCCGTGAGGTAGACCACCGCGGCGACGAGCAGGATCGGCTGGGCGAAGGCCAGCGCCTCGCCGGCGATCACCGTCGCGGTCGCGACGTACATCGGGTGGCGCAGGTGCGCGAACGCGCCGCGGGCCAGCAGGCGCTGCGTCGGCGCCGCCGGCGACGGCGTGCCCGCGCCCTCGCGGACGAAGCGCGCGAAGACGTCGACGAGCACGGTCAGGCCGAGCGCCATCAGCAGCGCGCCGAGCACGCGCACCGCGACCGGCCAGCCGTCGATCTCGCTCCCCGCGACCGTCACGAGCAGCCACGGCCCGATCCCCGCCTCCAGGCCGGGGCCGGCGAGGAAGAACGCGGCGCTTCCGGCGGCGGCGACCCTGGTCCTGTGCACCGCTGCCATCTTGCCGGACGGTGGCACCCGGGCCGGTTCTCGTACGCTCTGGCCGACAATGAAGCAGCTGCTGCGTCCTCTCTTCGATCGCGTGGTCATCAAGGAGCTCGAGCCCGAGCGCTTCCGTCGGTCGGGGCTGCTGGTCCCGTCGGGCTCCAACGAGCCGCCGCCCCAGCACGGCATCGTGCTCGCGGTCGGCCAGGGCCAGGACTGGTGGGAGCACGTCGGCTTCCGGATGCCGATCGCGCCGGGCGACCACGTCGTCTTCCCCGCGTCGGCCGGCGCGTGGATCGAGGTCGAGGAGGAGCGCCTGCTGGTCTGCCGCGTCGGCGAGATCCTCGGCGTGCTCGAAGAGGTCCGCGACACCGACGCCGGGGCCGACCCGCGCGACGTCGCCTGACCCGCGTCCACGCGTTCCTGGACGCCCGCCGCCCGCCGGGCATACTTCCGCGCCGATGAGCGCCTCACCGATCATGTCCGCTGCCGACAGCCGCAACCTGCTGTCGCTCTCGGTCGCCGCGACCAACATGGACGCCTCGGCCGCCGGCTCCGGCGCCACCGGCCTGATCCTCCAGGCCAAGCAGCTCACGTCCGCCCGCGCGCAGCTGCGCGACGGCGAGACGTTCAGCGCCACGGCCTAGGGCCGCGCCTCAGGGCCGAGCGCCCGCCCGCCCCACCGCCCGCGCGCCCAGCGCGCAGGCCGCCGCCAGCGCGCGGGGCACGTCGACGTCCCACCCGCGCGCCGCCAGCCAGCCGGCGGCGAACGCGTCCCCGGCGCCCGTCGTGTCGACGGTCGCGGTCTCCGGCGCCGCCGCGCGCACGACCGACGTGCCGTCGGTCCACAGCGCGCCCTCGGCGCCCAGCGTCACGACGACCTCGCGCGCGCCCGCCCGCGCCACCAGCGCCCGGGCCGCACGCTCCGGATCGTCCTCTCCGGTCAGCGCCCGTGCCTCGTCGTGGTTGGGCAGCAGCAGGTCGGCGCCCGCCAGCCAGCGCAGCGCCGTCTCGGCGCCCGCGGCCCGCAGCGGCGCCGCCGAGGCCGGGTCGATCGAGATCGTCATGCCCGCGGCCCGCGCCCGCTCCAGCGCCGCCAGCCCCGCCGCGCGCGGGCCCTCGTGCAGGAGCACGTAGCCCGACAGGTGCAGGTGGCCGCCGGCGGTGAACACGTCGTCGGGCAGGTCCTCGGGCGCCAGCGCCAGGTTGGCCCCGCGGTCGGGCAGCATCGTCCGCTCGCCGCCGGCGTCGACGAGGATCACGCAGGTGCCGGTCGCGCGCTCGCCGTCGATCGCCGCGCGCACGTCGACGCCCTGCGCCCGCGCCTCGTCGACCACCGCGCGTCCGCCCAGGTCGTCGCCCACGCGCGCCACCAGCGTGGCGGGCGGCCCCGCGTAGACCAGCCACGCCGCGACGTTGGCCGCCGCGCCGCCACCGGTCCAGCGCACGCGCGCCTCGGTGTCGGACGCGTGGGCCAGCGGCGTGGCGACCGCCGCCACCACGTCGACCATCAGATCGCCGACGACGACGACCGGCGGCTCGCTCATGCCTGCCGCGCCGCCGCGATCTCGCCGGCCAGACGCGCGTTGGCGACCACCAGCGCGACGTTGGCCCGCACGCTCTCGCCGCCCGTCCGCGCGTGGAAGCGGCCGAGCAGGAACGGCGTGACGTCGCGTCCGCGGACGCCCTCGGCGGCTGCGGCCTCCAGCGCCTCGTTCAGCGTGCGCTCGTGCAGCGCGGGATCCATCTGCTCGGCTTCGGGGATCGGGTTGGCGATCAGCAGCGCGGAGCCGTCGAGGCCCAGCGCGCTGCGCGTCGCCAGCACCGCGGCGATCTCCTGCGGCGACTCCAGCCGCCACGTCACCGGGTAGCCGCTGTCGGTGAGGTAGAACGCCGGGAAGCGATCGGTCCGGTAGCCGGCGACGCCGATGCCCAGCGACTCCAGGCGCTCCAGCGTGGCCGGGATGTCGAGGATCGACTTCACGCCAGCGCACACGACGCAGATGCGCGTGCGCGCCAGGGCGACGAGGTCGGCGGACTCGTCCCGCGTGTCGCGCGCCTCGCGGTGGACGCCGCCGAGCCCGCCGGTGGCGAACAGCTCGATCCCCGCCAAGGAGGCCACGTGCGCGGTGGCCGCGACGGTCGTCGCCCCCGTGGCGCCGCGGGCCGCCGCGATCGGGAGGTCGCGCGAGCTGCACTTGATGACGTCGTCGCGCGAGGCGATCGCCTCCAGCGCCGCGTCGTCGAGCCCCACGCGCACCGTGCCGTCGACCAGCGCGATCGTCGCCGGCACCGCGCCGCCCGCGCGCACCGCCGCCTCGATCTCGCGCGCGATCCGGACGTTGTCGGGCCGCGGCAGGCCGTGCGAGATGATCGTGGACTCGAGGGCCACGACCGCACGCCCGGCGGCGAGCGCCTGCGCGACTTCGGGAGCGACGTTCAGCATGGCCCCGCACGCTATCGGGGCTTCGCCGGTCCGGCCGGCGGGCAGCCGTCAAGCATGCAGGTCTACGACGATCGCGCGGACGCCGGGCGCCGGCTCGCCCCGCTGGTCGCCGCGGCGCTGCCGCCGGCGGGCCGCCCCGCGCCGCTCGTCCTGGCGCTCCCGCGCGGCGGCGTGCCGGTGGCCGTCGAGATCGCCGAGGCGCTCGGCCTCGACCTCGACCTGCTGCTCGTCCGCAAGCTCGGCATCCCCGGCCGCGAGGAGCTGGCCTTCGGCGCCATCGCCTCCGGCGGCGTGCAGGTGCTCAACCTCGAGGTGCTCGCCCAGCTCCTGCCCGAGCCCGAGGCGGTGGCCGCGGTCGTCCGGCGCGAGCGGGCCGAGCTGGTGCGGCGCGAGCGGCGCTACCGCGGCGACCGGCCGCCCGCCGCGGTGGCCGGTCGCACCGTCGTGGTCGTCGACGACGGCCTCGCGACCGGCGCGACGATGCGCGCGGCGGTGGCCGCCCTGCGCGAGCGGCGGGCGGCGCGGATCGTGGTCGCCGTGCCGGTCGGCTCCGAGGAGGCGTGCGCGCTCGCCGAGAGCGAGACCGACGCGCTCGTCTGCCCCGCGATCCCCCGCCGCTTCCGCTCGGTGGGCACCTGGTATGCGGACTTCACGCCGGTCGGCGACGACGAGGTCGCCGCGCTGCTGTTCAGCTTCGCGCGCAGCAGCCGACCACCACGAGAAGATGGCACGCATTCTCGTGGTTGACGACGCGGCGTTCATGCGCCGCATGGTGATCGACGTACTCCAGAACGGGGGCCACGAGGTCGTGGGCGAAGGGGTCAACGGCAACGAGGCGCTCCA
>DASYBY010000668.1:0-16464 GCA_036500525.1 Baekduia sp.
CGTGCTTCGCGGGTGGCGCCTGCGATCTCGGCTTCGATGGCCCAGTTCGTTGCGAGCTCGGCTCGGAGGTTGTGCTCCTTGCGTGGCAGGTTGTACCGGCCGGGCAGAAGCGGGACGAAGCAGCGGACGAAGGTCGAGTGATCGAACCCGCAGTCGGCCATCTTGAGCTGCGTCTTGGGGAAAGCGCAGTCGATGAACCGACACCCGACGAACGTGCAGTTGCGCAGGTCGCTTCGTCGGAAGTAACACGACAAGAACACGCAATCGACGAAGTTGAAGCTGTCAAGCCGGGCGTCGAGCAGCGAGATGTTGGCGAACGTGCAGTGCTTGAAGTTCGCGCTGTGAAGCTGGGTCAGCCGGTGATCCCGCAACCGGGTCGTGCCAAAAGCCAGATCCTGGACGTCGGGGATCGGGCTTTGGCTGAGGTGAATGAGGAGGTCGCCCGTCGGGCGGCCTTGAAAGAACTCGGCGCTCATCGCACCCGAAACCTAACCGCTGCGGTCGGATCGTTGCGAAGCGCTCGATATCCAGTCGTGGTCCGGCTCCCTATGGTCGCCCGAAGTCGGCCCGCGGTCCCCACGAGCCGATGAGCCGGCAGGCCGAGGCGGAGCGGGAGCAGCTGACCGAGGAGCAGGCCGCCCTGCGGCGAATGGCGATGCTAGTGGCGGACGGCACCTCGCCCGACATGGTGCAGGACGCCATGACCGCGGAGTTGAAGAGGCCGCTCGTTGCCGACGGCGTCGCGGTCGGCCGCTACGAGTCCGATGAGGAGGTGACCGTCGTGGCCCATCGCAGCCTTGAGCCGGAGCTGGCTCCGGTCGGGACACGGCTGAACTACGAGGGCCACAACATCTCGGCGATCGTGCGGCGCACCGGCAGGCCTGTCCAACTGGAGGCGCGCAGCGCAGCGCAGCGCATGGTGGGTTCGTCGACGTGTTGGGCGTCTTGGACTGCGTGCGCTGGCGGTAACGCCGATCGTGGTGGACGGCAGGCTCTGGGGCACGATCGTGGCCGGCTGGAACAGCGACGAGCCGACGCCCGCCGACACTGACGGGCGCATGGCGCCGGCGCGTGGCCGGTCGCGCGGGCCCTGATCGCCCGCCCCCGGCGCCCTGGGTGAACTCGCGCCGCTCGGCGGCCCCGCACGCCTACCCCTGCGCCGTCGGCCGCACTGTGATGTCCCCCACGTCGACGTCGGCCGGCTGCTCGATGGCGAAGGCGATCGCTCGGGCGATGGCGTCGGGGCTGATGGCCAGCTCGGAGACGGTGTCGCCGAGCTGGGCGCGGACCTCGGGGTCGGTGATCGAGTTGGTGAAGTCGGTCCGGACCATGCCGGGAGAGATGACGGTGACGCGGAGGTGGGGGCCGGACTCCTGGCGCAGTGCCTCGGAGATGGTGCGGACCGCGTTCTTCGTGCCCGCGTAGACGCCCTGCAGCGGGACGATCTTGATCCCGGCGGTCGAGAGGACGTTGACGATCTGGCCGGACTCCTGCGCGCGGAACACGGGGAGCGCCGCGGCGATCCCGTAGAGCGTGCCGCGGAGGTTGACGTCGATCATCGCGTCCCAGTCCTCGACGCGCAGCGCGTCCATCGCCGAGATCGGGCCGATGCCGGCGTTGTTGATGATGACGTCGAGGCCGCCGAAGCGCTCCTGGGCGAGGGCGACGAGCGCGGTGAGGTCGTCACGCTTCGTGACGTCGGTGGCGGCGTAGGCCGCGGCGCCGCCGGCGTCGGCGATCCGCCCCGCGAGCGCCTCCAGGCGGTCGGCGCGACGCGCGCCGAGGACGACCTTCGCGCCCCGCTCGGCGAGCAGCAGCGCGGTCGCCTCGCCCATCCCGCTGCTGGCGCCGGTGATGACAATGACCTTGCCTTGGATGCCCACTATGGAGGACAACCGCCTTCCTGAAGATGTAAGAGGTCTATCGCTTGCTAATGTAGCACCCCTATCGCATGCCCTCTCCGCGGCCCTACCACCACGGCAACCTCGCGGCCGAGCTGATCGAGGCGAGCTTCGGCCTGCTCGCCGAGCACGGCCTCGCGGAGTTCTCGGTGGCCAAGGTCGCGCGGGCGCTCGGCGTCAGCACCGCCTCGCCCTACCGCCACTTCGCCGACCGCGACCACCTGCTCGGCGCCGTGGCCGCCCAGGCTGCGCGCGAGCTGGCCGACCGGATGCGCGCCGACGCGGCGGCCGCCGGCCCCGACCCGCGCGAGGCCTTCGCCGCGACCGCGGGCACCTACGTGCGCTACGTCGCCGAGCGCGGCGCCGGGTTCGACGTCATCTTCTCCCCCACGCTGACGGTCGCCCAGCCCGACGACCTGGCCGAGGGTCGCCGGGCGCTCATGGACCTGCTGTTCGACCTCGCGCACGCGACCGGCCTGGCACCGACGCGCGAGGACGCCTTCGTCCTGCTCGAACGCCACCTCGTCGCCGCCCACGGCTACCTCTCCCTCTTCCAGGGAGGCTTCTTCACCAACCGCAACCCGACCGTGCCGAGCATCGCCCGGCGGGCGGTCCAGGCCACGCGGACGCTGCTGGCCGGCGCGGCCGCGAGCGCGTGAGCCGGCACACCGGACACCGGTTGTTGGTGTCCAATCGCATGCGTCACACTGAGGGGACACCGACCTTCGAACCAAGGAGACAACGATGAGCGACAACGCCGAGACCGCCATCCTCGCGGGCGGCTGCTTCTGGGGGGTTCAGGAGCTCCTGCGCGCGCGTGACGGGATCATCTCCACCAGCGTCGGCTACACCGGTGGGTCCAACGACAACCCGACCTACCGCAACCATCCGGGGCACGCCGAGGCCGTCGAGATCGTCTTCGACCCCGAGCGCATCTCCTACCGCGACATCCTCGAGTTCTTCTTCCAGATCCACGATCCGACGACCAAGGATCGCCAGGGCAACGACATCGGCTCGAGCTACCGCTCCGAGATCTTCTCCCTCAACGACGAGCAGCGCCAGGTCGCCGCGGACACGATCGCCGACGTCGACGCCTCGGGCCTGTGGCCCGGCAAGGTCGTGACCGAGATCAGCGAGGCCGTGCCCTTCTGGGAGGCCGAGCCCGAGCACCAGGACTACCTCCAGAACTACCCCAACGGCTACACCTGCCACTTCCCGCGGCCGGGCTGGAAGCTGCCACACCGGGAGACCGCCGCCTGAGTCAGGGCGCGCGGTGCGTCGTCCAGCACCGCTCGCACACCACCGCCGGTCCGGGGCGCTGACCACCTGCCCGGAGCGCCAGCCGTCGAGCGCCAGGGCCAGCGCCGCGCGGAGCTCCCGGTGGACGACGACGAAGCGGGCGTCGAGGAGCACCGCCGCGAGGAACGGAATCCGCAGCGCCAGCCGCAGGCCCGTGAGCAGCGGCCGGCCGTCGCCGTCCAGCGAGGCCTCCAGCGCCCGCCGCGCCGCGGCCGGGACCCGGCGCCCGCGGGCGTCGGCGGCGGTCAGGCGGTGCGTCAGCCGCTCGGGGCCGGCCCGCAGCGCCGGCAGCGCCTCGGGAAACGGCGGCGTCCCGTCCCGCGGCACCGACACGCCCGCCGCGCGAGACAGCGCCCGCACCAGCGCGCCGTCCCCGCCGCCCGGTGCGGCCAGGACGACGATCGCGGCTCGGCCCATGGCGCGACGCTACTGAACATCGGCGCTACGCGGTTCTGCGTATGTCCCGCGCGCACCGGCGCGGCTAGGCTCGCGCGCGCCATGCGCTCCCGCCTCCCGCTGCTGCTCGCCCTGACCCTCGTCGCCGCCGCGCTGCCCGCGGCGTCGGCCGACGCCTACATCTACTGGGTCAACGAGGGCACGCACGCGATCGCCCGCGCCGACAACGACGGCACCGACGTCGACCTGTCGTTCATCACCGGCCTGCCGGCGGGCGTCGGCATCTACCCCGACAAGGTCGCGGTCAACGGCACGTCGATCTTCTGGACCAACTCCCAGGCCAAGACGATCGGCCGCGCGAAGCTCGACGGCAGCGCCGTCAACCAGAGCTTCCTGACCACGACGGGCAGCTCGCTGTCCGCGATCGCCGCCGACGATGCCCACGTCTACTGGAGCCAGGGCCACACGATCGGCCGCGCGGACGTCAGCGGCGCCAACCCGACCCCGGCGCTCGTCACGCTCGACGAGCCGGGCGGCTCGCTGCAGGCCACCGCCGACGACCTCGCGCTGACGCCGTCGAGCCTCTACTGGGCGCGCAACGGCTACGGCGCCGACGCGTCCTACGGCATCGGCCGCGCCGGGCTCGACGGCGCGGGCGCGGGCTTCGTCCGCGAGTCCGTCGACGCGCCCGCGATCGCCGCCGACGCGGCCCACGTCTACTCCGTCGAGCTGCAGATCGGGACGGTGAACCCGCCCTACCCGATCCGCATCTCCGGTCCGGACCGCGCGAGCCCGGCCGTGCTGGTGGCGGGCGACAACTACAAGAAGAGCGGGCTGGCGGTCGACGGCTGCCACGTCTACTGGACCGTGGCCAAGCGCACCGGCACGGGCGCGACGACCGGCGCGATCGGCCGCGCGAACATCGACGGCACCGCGGTGCAGCAGGGGTTCGTGCCGGAGAGCGCCGGCGTCGACACACCGGGCGGGGTCGCGGTCGACCGGCTCGGCCCCGGCGGCGCGACCTGCACGGCGACGACCGGGCCGACCGACCCGGTCATCACGGCGCCCGTGGTCGTCGTGCCGCCGTACGTCCCGCCGGGTGGCCCGGTGCCGCCCCTGCCGCCTCAGGGGCCGATCGTCGACCATGGCCTCACGCAGGCGCAGCTCGACCAGCTCGCGGTGTCCATGCTCGGCTACACGCTGCCGCCGCCGACCACCGTCGCGGAGATCTTCGACACGCCGGGACTGCCGTCGTTCTCCGGCAGCCTCGAGTACGCCCTCACCTGGACGGCCTGCACGAGCAGCTGCCTCGGCTCGCCCGGCGGCACCGTCACGCACGCGGCGCTGCCGCTGGAGCGCGTGGGCATCGCGGCGGCGGCGGCGAAGAAGTCCAACGTCATCGCCGCGACCACCTACACCACGCCGGTGAGCGCCACGCCGATCGACTACCCCACCTCGGTCGCCCGGCTCACGGCCACGGGCAAGGTGATGAAGTCGCTGACGAAGGACGCCGCGAGCACGACCAAGCTGAAGGCCAAGCTCAAGCACGCGCCCGCCGCGCGGCGCAAGGCCATCAAGAAGCAGCTGAGCACGCTCGCCCGCCGGCGCAAGGCGTCGCTGGCCACGCTCAAGCGGCTCGGCGTCACGCTGCACGCGCTGAAGACGTCGGCGGCCGGCCGCACGCTGCTCAAGGCGCTGCGCAAGAAGGTCAAGGCCCATAAGAAGACCTCGATCGTCCTGCGCCTCACCGTCACGAACCCGACCACGCACGCGGTCTCGACGCACTCCAAGACGGTGCGGATCACGGGCTGAGAGCGCGCGCTGTCGTAGGGTCAGGCGCATGGCTGAGCCCAGCAGCGCGATCGTTCTCGGTGGCGGCGGCGTGACGGGGATCGCGTGGGAGGTCGGGGTCTTGGCGGGCCTGCATGCCGCCGGGGTCGACCTGTCGGCCGACGCGGTCTTCGGCACCTCGGCCGGCGCGTTCGTCGGCGTGGCGCTCGCCGGCGGCGCGGACCTCGAGGCGCTCTACGCCGTCCAGCAGGCGCCCGCCGAGCACGAGCGCGCGACGCAGGTCCCCCGCCGGCTGGCCCTCGCGTGGATCTGGGCGTTCGTCCGGGGCCGCCGCGATCCGGAGAGGATCGGGGCGACGTTCGGCAGCGTCGCGCGGCGCTTCACCCCGCAGGTCACCAGCGAGGAGCGGCGCCGGACCGTCGCGGCGCGCCTGGGCACCGACGAGTGGCCGGCGACGCTGCGCGTGACCGCGATCGACGCCGACTCGGGTGCGCTCCAGGTCTTCGACCACACCGGCGGCCACGCGTTGGTCGACGTCGTCGCGGCCAGCGGCGCCGTGCCCGGCATCTCGCCGATCGTCGCCTTCGCCGGCCGGCGCTGGATCGACGGCGGCATGGTCTCGTCCGCCAACGCCCTGCTCGCCGCCGGCCACGAGCGCGTCCTGGTCATCGCGCCGCTGACCAAGGGCTACGGCTCCGTCCCCTCGGTCGCGCAGGACGTCGAGACGCTCCGCGCCACCGCGGCCGTGGAGCTGATCGTCCCCGACGCGGCGGCGCTCGCCGCGATCGGCCCCAACCGCTACGACCCGGCGCGCCGCCCACCGGCCGCCGCGGCCGGACGCGACCAGGGCCGCGCCGCCGCGGAGCAGGTCCGGCAGCTCTTCGCCTGAGCGATTACTCAGGCGTGCAGCGTGGGCCGGTAGACGAGCTCCTGGATGTGGTCGTCGAGCGTCCGGCTCTCGATCAGCTCGAGGTCGAAGTCGGCGGCGCCCTGGAAGATCGGGCTCGCGCCGGTCTGCCCGGTGATCACGGGGAAGAGCGTCACCTGCACGCGGTCGACCAGGCCGGCGGCCATCAGCGCGCGGTTCATCGCGAGGCTGCCGTGGGAGCGCAGTGGCACGTCGGACTCCTGCCGGAGCCGGGCGACGACGTCGACGGCGTCGCCGCTGACGATGGTCGCGTCCGGCCAGTCCAGCGGTCCCTCCAGCGTGGTCGAGACCACCGTGGCCGGCATGTTGCACATCCGGGTGACCCACGGGTCGCGCACCTCGGACTCCTCGGTGCTGTCGGCCAGCATCTCCGAGAACAGCCGGATCGTGGTGGCCCCGAAGACCATCCGCTGCGGCGCGTCGAACGAGGCGAGGCGGTGGCCGAGCAGCTCGGGGCCCTGCTTGCCCCAGTAGCCGCCCCAGCTGCCGCCGTCGGCCGAGCCGAAGCCGTCGAGGCTGGAGAAGACGTCGAAGGTGTAGGTCGCGGGCACGGTGCGCTCCTTGCTTGCGGTCGGATCGGTCTGCCCCTCAAGACGGGAGGGCGCGCCGAGACTCATCGACGGCGGTCAGCCGGACTGCGGCTCGTGGTAGACGGCCTCGACGTTGTAGCCGTCGGGGTCGAGGACGAACGCGCCGTAGTAGCCCGGCGAGTACTGCGGGCGGATGCCCGGGCCGCCGTTGTCGGTGCCGCCGGCGGCGAGCGCCGCGCCGTGGAAGGCGTCGACCTGCTCGCGGGAGTCGGCGGCGAACGCGACGTGGCCGCCGACCGTCGGCGGGTAGCGGGTGGAGAGCCCGAAGTCGTCGAGGTCCTCGGGGCCGAAGGCGACCTCGTGCGCGTCCTCGCTCCAGCTCCCCTGCTCGACGAACCCCAGCGGCGCGAGCGCCGCGAGGTAGAAGCGCCGGCTGGCGCCGAGGTCGCTGACCCCGATGCTCATGTGGTCGATCACGACACGTCTGGTGGGCATGGACCCTGCCTACCCGAAGCGCGCGCAAAGGTGACGCGCGCGCTCCGTCGTCCGCGACCGGCGGGGCTCCCGCTACGTCCGGGAGAGCGTCTTCGTCGCGCTGATCGTCCGCCCGTTGGTCATGTGCAGCGCCGTGCGCAGGACGAGCCGGGCGTG
This sequence comes from Baekduia sp., assembly GCA_036500525.1. Lineage (GTDB taxonomy): Bacteria > Actinomycetota > Thermoleophilia > Solirubrobacterales > Solirubrobacteraceae > Baekduia. The sequence continues at coordinate 7,497 of DASYBY010000668.1, forward strand.
CGGGTAGCGCTTGAGCAGCGCGCGGGCGCGGGCGCTGAGGGTGATGGTGTGCTTGACCGTCGGCGGTGCCGCGGTGCGGGTGCCCGTCGCGATGGTGATCGGCTTGCGCAGCGCGGCCGCGCGGGCGGACTTCTGCGGGGTGTAGAAGCTGATGTCCAGCCGCCAGCTGATCGTGCCGGCCGCGGCGACGCGCTGGGTGAAGGACACCGCCTTGCTCGTGCGCGTGGTCTTCCCCACGCTCCCCACGCTCTCCAGTCCGGCGATGATCACCGGGTCGGTCGGGAACGCCGTGAACACGGACGGCGCGGGCGTCGTGGTCGTGGTCGTGCTCGCCGTCGCCGTCGGGGCCGTGACGACCTGGACGAGTGCCGGCGACGCCGATCCGCCGTAGAAGGCGTCGCCGCCGTAGGTGGCGACGATCGCGTGCGTGCCGGAGGCCAGGCTCGCGACCTCGCAGGTGGCCGTCCCGGACGCCGGGTCGACGGCCTGCGCGGCGCAGGCGCTCAGCACCATCCCGTCGGACGCGAAGGCGACGGTGCCGCCGCCGGGTACCGGGGCGACCGTCGCCGTGAAGGTGACGCTCTGCCCGGACGCCGAGGGGCTCGCGCTGCCGGCGAGGCCGGTCGTCGTCGGCGTGTCCGCGGTGACGACGCCGCTGGACGGCGCGGACCGCGCGCCGATACCGACGCCGTTGGTCGCCGTGACCGTGAAGGTGTAGGTGTCGCCCGGCGTCAGCCCGCTCACGATGACGGGGCTGTCGGTCCCGGTCGCCTGCTGGCCGCCGCGGGACGGATCGGTCGTGTCGGTCGCGGTGACCGTGGCGCTGATGATGGCGCTGCTGCCGGGGTCGCTCGGCGGGGTGAAGGTGACCCGGGCGGACGCGTGCCCCGTGGTCGCCGACACGCCGGTGGGCGGGTGCGGGCCGTAGGAGACCGTTCCGCTGGCGCCTGGCGAACCGAAGCTGGGAGCGTGCGGCGCCGCGGCCCGGGCCGCGACCGGAGCCGGGCGGGACGAGGCGCCATTCGCGCCGTTCGCGCCGGCCGTGCCACCGGCGCCGTTCACGCCTGCGGCGCCACCGCCGATGTCCTGCCCGCCGCCGCCGGTCGCCGTGACGCCGATGACGGCCTCGCCGAGGATGGTCACCGCGCCGCCTGCGCCGCCGTTCCCGGCGGGGCCGCCGGTCGCCCCCGAGCCGCCGAGGCCGCCGGTACCGCCTACGCCCGTGACGCCCCCTCCGGTGCCCGCGCCGCCGGCGCCGCCGACGCCGCCGTTGCCGCCGACGTCGCCCGTGCCGCCGAGGCCGCCGCCGATGCCGGCGGCGCCGTTGCCACCGGTCGTGGTGATCGTGCCGCCGAGGAAGGTCACCACGCCCGTGCCGGCGCCCGCGCCACCGGCGGCGCCGATGCCGCCGTCGCCGCCGGTGCCACCGTCGCCGCCGACGGCGGTGCCGTTCACGCTCACGGCTGCGCCCCCGGCGCCTCCGGCACCGCCCGTGGTGGAGCCCGTGCCGCCGGCGCCGCCGGCGCCGCCGTTGCCGCCGACGGCGACACCGTTCACGCCGGTGGTCGATGTGTTACCACCCATGCCGCCGGCGCCGCCCCCGGCGCCGGGGGTGCCGTCACCGCCGACTGCGCCGCTCCCGCCGGTGGCGAGCAGAGCGTTACCGGCGACCGCGCCGCCGGATCCGCCGGTGCCGCCTGGGTTGCCCGCACCGCCGGGGAGGCCGTTGCCGCCGGTGACCGTGCCCGTCGCGCCGAACACGCCGGTGACGCCCGCGGGGCCGCCGGCCACCGGGTTCACGCCGTCCGCACCCCGGCCGCCGCCGATCCCCGCGCCGCCGTCACCGCCGACGGCCGTGATGGCGCCGCCGCCCGGCGTGTCCTCGACGATCAGCGTGGTGCCCAGCGGGACGCCGATGGCCGCCTGGCCGGCGGGGGCGCCGGTGACCGAAAGCGTGTGGCCGGCGAGATCGAGCCTCACGCTCTGGCCGGCGCCGACGTTGAGCGACTGGCCGGTCTGCGTGATGTCGTTGGCGAGGACGACGGTGCCGCCGCCGGCGAACGCCGTGGACAGCTGGGAGAAGTTCGTCGCCGCCGGGACCGCGTAGGCCGGGCCGGCTCCTACGGCTCCCACGAGCACCGCTGACATCAGGATCCCGATCCAGCGTGCTCGATGCATCCGCCGACCCTAGCCGGGTATCAGACAGACACCGAGATCTGGACCAATGATGCCGAGGCTCAGCGCGGGCGCAGGCCGTCCAGCGCGGTCTGCAGGATCGGCGCGACGTAGCCGGGGTCACCGTGGAGCTTGGCGATCGCGATCGTCAGGTCGAGGATCTGCTCGAGCGTGAGGTCGGCGCGGATCTCGCCCGCCTCCTGCGCGGCGGCGAGCAGGGGCGCGGCGACGGCGAGCACCCGGGCGCGGTTCTGGCCGAACATGGGGTCGTCGCCGTCGACGTGCGAGAGCAGCTCCAGGGCGATCGGCCGCTTGGACGTGAAGTAGGTGAAGAACCGGCGCAGCCACGCGTCCAGCCGCGCGCCCGGCGTCGCGCCCTCGTCCCCGGCGGCCGCCGCGCAGAGCGCGTCGACCTCGTCGAGGTAGAGCGCCTCGAGGAGCTCGCGCCGCCCCGGGAAGTTGCGGTAGAGGGTCGCCATCCCGACGCCGGCACGCCGCGAGACCTCGGCCATCGAGACCTCGGCGCCGGGTTCGGCGAAGGCCTCGCGCGCCGCCGCGAGGATCTTGTCGCGGTTGCGCTGCGCGTCGGCGCGGCGGGCCGGCGGTGGAGCGCTGGGCGGGGTCTTCGGCATGAAGTGGATAGGTTCTCCGCTACAGTGGAACGGACAGGGTGTCCGCTTCTCCCTGGACTCTACCCCACAAGGACTTCACCATGGACTACCGCCCCCTCGGCCGCACCGGCCTCTCCGTGAGCCCGCTGTGCCTCGGCGCGATGATGTTCGGCGCCTTCGGCAACGCCGACCACGACGACGCGATCCGGATCATCCACCGCGCGCTCGACGCCGGCATCACCTTCATCGACACCGCCGACGTCTACTCCGGCGGCGAGTCCGAGGAGATCGTCGGCCAGGCCCTGGCCGGTGGCCGCCGCGACGGCGTCGTGCTCGCCACGAAGGTCGGCCTGCCGTTCGACCAGGACCCCAACCACCGCGGGACGTCGCGGCGCTGGATCACCGAGGCGGTCGAGGGCTCCCTGCGGCGCCTGCAGACCGACTGGATCGACCTCTACCAAGTTCATCGCCTCGATCCGGCCACCGACCTCGACGAGACGCTCAGCGTGCTGTCGGACCTCGTCCGCGCGGGCAAGATCCGCGCCTTCGGCGCGTCGACGGCCTCCGGCTCGCAGATCGTCGAGGCCCAGTGGCTGGCCGACCGCCGGGGCCACGAGCGCTTCCGCAGCGAGCAGCCGCCCTACAACCTCCTGACCCGCGCGGTCGAGTACGACGTGCTCCCCACCGCCCAGCGCCACGGCATGGGCGTGCTCGCCTACAGCCCGCTCGCCGGCGGCTGGCTGTCGGGCAAGTACCGCAAGGGCCAGGCGATCAGCGGCCCGGGCTCGCCCGCGCGCCAGCAGCGCTTCGGCGCCGCCCTCGACGGCGCCAACCCGGCCAACGCGGCCAAGCTCGACGCCGCCGACGCCCTCGGCGCCCTGGCGGACGAGGCCGGGCTGAGCCTGGTCCAGATGGCGATCGCCTTCATCCTCCGCCATCCGGCGGTGACCTCGGCCATCGTCGGCCCCCGCACCATGGACCACCTCGAGTCCTACCTGGCCGCCGACGGCGTCCACCTCTCCGACGACCTGCTCGACCGGATCGACGCGATCGTCCCTCCCGGCCAGACGGTGAACATCGCCGACAACATGTGGAACACGAGCACGACGTCTCTCGCCCCGGCGACACGCCGCCGGTAGCCGCCCGAGCGCGATGTGCTGCAAGATGCGCGTGCCATGACGACCGAGCCCCGGCGGACGGCCTCCGCACGATCCCGTCCGCCGAGCGAGGTGGTCGGCCGGTGGATCCGTGCCCGCCCCGCCGACGTCATCGATCTCTTCGTCTACGTCGTCGTCCTCAACCTCGCCGTCGAGTACGTCCCGTCGGTCATCAGCGATGGGTTCACGCTCTCGCTGCTGACCGCGGCGCTCCTCAAGGTCGCCCTCGAGCTGGTGATCCTCGCCAAGGGCGAGCTCCTGACCCGGCTGCGCGCGGCCGCCACGCGCGCGGGCAAGCTCGCCGCGGCGGTGTCGCTGTGGGTGGTCGCGGCCGGCAGCAAGCTCGTCGTGCTCGAGCTGGTCGCGCTCGTCTTCGGCAACTCGGTGAGCCTCGGCGGCTTCATCTCGGTGTCGTTGCTCGTCTTCGCCCTGCTCGCGGCACGGGGCGCGGTGCGACGCCTGCTGCTGGGCGATGAGTTCCCGCGCGAGGGGACGTCTCTACCGTCATGAGCGAGAGAAGAGTGATCCTCAAGATGGTGCTGTCCCTCGACGGCTTCGCCACGTCCCTGGACGGGACCCATGACTGGATGTTCGAGTGGTTCGGCGACGACTCGACCGAGCGCAGCCTCCAGGCGCTCGACGAGGCCGGCGTCCACGCGATGGGCCGCCGCAGCTACGAGATCATGGGCCCGCACTGGGCCGCGTCGGAGGGGCCGATCGCCACGGCGATGAACGACAAGCCGAAGGCCGTCTTCTCCCACACCCTCGAAACGGCCGACTGGGGACCGGCCGAGATCTTCGGCGACCTGGGCGCGGGCATCGCCGACCTGAAGGCCCGCGACGACGAAGGGACGATCCTGGTCCACGGCGGTCCCGACCTCGCCAAGTCGCTGACGCGCCTGGGTCTCGTCGACGAGTTCCAGCTCTCGACGGTCCCGATCGCGATCGGCGCCGGCCGCAGCCCCTTCGCCGACCTCGACGAGCACCTCAAGCTGGAAGTCGTCGACGAGCGACGCTTCCGCAGCGGCGCGCTCGCGCAGACGCTGGTGCCGAGGCGCTGACCGGCAGCCCGCGCGCTAGCGCGAAGCGGCGCAGAGGGTGAGGCGCTTCACGGCGAAGCCGTCCGACCACGGCTGGGCGGGCCCGTACGTCGCGATCTGGACCCACACCCGGTCGGTCAGGCGTGCGTCACGCAGGACCGTCCGCGCGTAGCCGCCGCTCCAGCCCTTGCTGTAGGCCTCGTCGGGGACGTTCTTGTTCGACCCGCGGGCGAGCGCGGCGTAGGACATCGTCTTGTTGGCGAGCACCTGGTCGCGGTGCGCGCCCCACCGGATGGGCGCTGTCGAACCCGACGGAGTCCGTGATCGCGTTCCTCGCTTTTGAGGCCTTCACCCGTGAGCCGCACGACGATCCAAGCGCTGGACTTGGACTCGAGCAGGGCGGTGACTGACGTCTTGCCCGTGCGCCGCTCGCCGGTCAGGACGACGGACCGACGCTCGAGCGCCACGAGGATCTCGTCCAGGGCTGCCTGGCGTCCGACGACCTGGTCGGCCGTCAGTTGGCCGCCGGCGTTGGCGTGAAGGGGACAGTCAGCAGGCGACACATGTCGATAATCCAGGCAGCGGCGTCCCGGAACGGATTCGTTCCGGAACGTATGTGTTCCGTATCCCACCGCTTGCGCTTACGCGGGTCGGTCGACGCAACGCCGCCCGCCGACGTTGCTCGGCGGGCGTGCAGTCTCGGAATACGGGGACGCGTACCGCCGACCTCCTGCTCGACAAGCAGGAGGTCGGCGGCGCCGCGTCATCCCCGCATGGCCCGCTCGAACTGCGTGAACAGTTGGGCGAGCGCCAGTGCCGCGAGGTGGGTCGCGTCGATCTGGGTGCGGATGGTGGTGGCGTCGGTCGGGCTCGTCGTGGTGGCGAGCTGGTCGTGGTGGGTGCGGATGAGGTCGTGGTGGCGGCGGCGGAGGCGGTCGATGTGGGTGGTGGTCAGGGGGACGGAGGCGGGGCCGGTGTGGGCTGTCGGCCAGCCGAGGGCGTCGAGGACCGCGAAGGACTCGCGGAAGATCAGCGACAGCCCGTACTGCGCGGCGGGGCTGAGCTCTGAGAGGTCCTCGAAGAAGTGATGGTGGTCTTCGAGGACCAGGAGGGTCTCGCGGTGGAGGACGGCGCCGAGCGACGGCTCGACGGCGATCACGCAAGCGTGGTTACGCTGGTGGGTGCTCATGGGAGTGGAAGCTCCTTGGGCCATGCCCCCGGCCGGTGCAAACGGCGCGGGGGCGCTTTGTTAATGGATTCGGTCAGAGACCCTATCGGGGGTTGCCGCGGAGGGTCAAGGGGGACGTAGACTCAAGACCATGTCCTTGCACCTCTTCGCCGGTCTGCGCGTCCGGGACTACCCGGCGGCGCGCCCGTGGTACGAGCAGCTCCTCGGCGAGCCGTCGTTCTTCCCCCACGACACCGAGGCGGTGTGGACGCTCGCCGACGACCGCTCGATCTACATCGTCGAGCACCCCGACGGCGCGGGGCACGGCGTCGCGCTGGTCTTCGTCGACGACCTCGACGCGCACGTGGCCGCGATCGCCGCCCGCGGCCTCGAGCCCGACGAGCGGGAGACCTACACCAACGGCGTGCGCAAGTGACCTTCCGCGATCCCGACGGCAATGAGCTGGGCTTCGGCGGCGCGCCGCCCGCCTAGCGGCGCCACGGCGGCGGCGGGTCGTCGTCGCGCCCGCGCGGCGCGTCCTCCTCCTCGGTGAACTCCTTCACCAGGTCGGTGAGCACGCGGTCGGGGTCGCCGACGCCCTCGGCCTCCAGCTCCTCGGAGGCCTCGGGGCTCAGGTGCTCGGTCTCGCCGGCCAGGCGCATGATCTCGATCACCACCGCGAGGGTGGCGACGACGAGCACGACGATCGCGGCGATGAGGACGATCGCGCTGCCGGTCACCAACGCGATCACCGCCAGGACCACGATGGCGGCCAACGCCGTGATGACGTAGCCGACGCGCTCGGCGATCAGGTCGGCGACGAAGCCGCTGTGGCGAGCGTGGCGCCGGTGGGCGGGATCGGCGCGCGAGGCGGGGACGTCGACCTCGTCGCGGCCGATGATCGCGCGCGCCTCGTCGGTGAGCATCCGGTTGGCCTCGTCGGAGAGGCTCGGATCGTCGGAGCGGACGGGGCGCCGCTGCGGGCGGTCGGGGTCGGGATCGCGGTCGGGCATGACGGTTCTTTCGGTTGTGAGGGTCCTCCTCTCCCCCTGCCTGCCCCGGATCCGCCCGCGGTAGACGCGGTCCGTGGTTGGCCGTCGGCCCGGGCCGGGTACTCCACCTTCATGCTCATCGGCGCCGTCATCGCCCTCTGCGTGATCCTCTTCCTGCTGGCGCTGCTCGCGCCGCGGCTGTCGCGGCACCCGCAGCGCGGCGTCGACCGCGCGTGGGGCCTCGGCGTCCGGGGCGGCAGCAAGGCGCCCGGCAAGCTCGGCCGCTGGCTGGCCAAGCCGTTCAGCACCGGGCGCAAGGCCAGCGACCGCAGCGCGGCCGCCGGCCGCAAGAGCCGCGGCAAGCTTCCGCTCTGAGCGAGCCTCAGCCGTTGGCGACCTTCCCCGTCGGCTTGTCGAACCCGGCCGCCTTGCGCAGCCGCTGCGCGATCTCCGCGATGTCCTCGGGCGCGTAGTCGGGCGCGAAGACGTCGGTCTGCGGCGGCAGGTCGTTGGGCAGCGCGCCCTCCGGCGGGCCGTCCTCGACGATCAGGTCCTCCCCGGTCTCGGGGTGCGGGCCGTTGAAGACCGCGGAGATCTCGTGGTAGTCGGTGGTCGAGAAGCGGTACAAGATGCGGTGCAGGTTCTTCTTGATGTGCGGCCGGCACTCGGGGATCTTGTCCGTCGCGATCCGCGGCGCCGGGAAGGCCTTCATCATGTCCACGCCGGTCAGCTTCTCCAGCGCGCGGGCGTAGGCGACCTGGTGGACGCCGCCGCGGACGAGCAGGTAGCCGGTCAGCGCGCGCGCCGCCGGGTGCTCGACCATCTGGTAGACCTTCAACTTGCCGTTGCGGGCACCGGTCTCGAGGAAGTAGTTGTGCGTCAAGTCCTCGACGAGATCCCCGGAGCTGAAGACGTAATCGCCCGTCCACGGGATCTGGCGCGAGTCGGCGGGCAGCGCGCCCTTGCCGCCGGCCAGGAAGTGATGGGAGGCGCCGACGCCCTTGTACTTGGCCAGCGTGGCGTCGGGCGCCTGCGCGTCGACCTGCGCCGGGTCGGTCAACATGGTGTTGATCGTCGCGGCGACGACCTCGATGTGCCCGAACTCCTCGGCGGCGATGTTGGCGATCAGGTCGTAGAACGGCCGGGCGGCCTGCCGGCCCCGGAAGTTGAACGACTGGAACGTGTAGTTCATGAACGTCGACATCTCGCCGAAGCGGCCACCCATCAGCTCCTGCACGGCGGCTGCGCCGTCGGGATCGGGGTCGGACGGCAGGGGCAGCTCGACGCCGAGCCGGTCGATGCGGGTGATCATGCGGACCCTCCTGTGGGAGATGGGGGACGATGTGCAGACGAGCGTTGCCGGGGACGCCGCCCGCGCAAACACGAACGGCGTTCACCGCGGACGCGCTTGCTGCGGCCCGCTCTCGGCCCGGAAGTCGACGACCTTGTGCATGCCGTCGCAGAAGGGCTTGCGCCGCGACCGCCCGCAGCGGCAGAGCGCGACCGTGCCCTGATGGACCTCGATCTCGTTGCCCTCCTGATCGGTGATCGCGAACGGACCGCGGACAAGCAGCGGCCCGTCGCGGTAGGGCGTGATGCGCGCGGGCTGGCTCATGCCGCCACCAGGCCGCCGTGGCTCAGCGGGGCGCGGAGCGCGGTGCGGCCCTCCTCCCACGCGTCGAGGAGCGTGGCCGCCCAGCGGCCGTCGAGCTCGACCAGCGCCCGGGCGCCGAGCAGGATGTCGTCGATCAGCGGCGGCTCGCAGCGCACCAGGCCGCCGGCGAGGTCGACCGCCGCGATGTTCTCGTGGACCGCGTCGGCGGTG
>DASYBY010000669.1:0-5277 GCA_036500525.1 Baekduia sp.
CGACGCTGGCCATCAGCGTCGTGGTCACGCTCTACGGGACGACCGGCGCGCTGGAGGCCGTGCGGCGCGCGCTGAACGTCGTCTTCGAGGTCGACGGCGGCCGCGGCTTCTTCCACCGCAAGTCCGTCGACATCGTGAGCACCGTCGTGCTCATGGCGCTGATCCTCGTGAGCCTCGTCCTGGTGTTCGTCGGCGGCGGCTTCGCGCAGGACCTGCTGGGCTTCCTCGGCCTCGGGCCGACCATCGCGCGGATCTGGGACATCGCCCGCTGGCCGGCCGCCGTCGCGATCGCGATGCTCGTGTTCTCCTTCATCTACTACGTGACGCCCGACGTGCGCCAGCGATCGTTCCGCTGGGTCACGCCGGGCGCGGTGACCGGCGTCGTGCTGTGGCTGCTGGGCTCGTACGGGTTCTCGCTCTACGTGTCCAAGGTCTCCGGGGTCGGCGCGGTCTACGGCGCGTTCGCCGGGGCGATCCTCCTGGTCGTCTGGCTGTGGCTGACGAACGTCGCGCTGCTCTTCGGCGCCGAGCTCAACGCGGAGATCGAGCGCGAGCAGCAGCTCGGCGAGGGCGTGGCGCGGGGCGAGACGCTGGACCTGCCGGCGCGGTAGCGCGATCAGGCCGGGGCGCCGTCGGCGGCGCGCCGCAGCGCGGCGACGTCGAGCTTGCTCATCTTGAGCATGGCCTCCATCGCGCGGCGGGAGCGCTCGGGATCGGGATCGGCGAACAGCTGGTCCATCCCGGCCGGCACGACCTGCCACGAGAGGCCGAAGCGGTCCTTCAGCCAGCCGCACGGGCCGGTGGCGCCGCCCTCCGACAGGCGGTCCCAGTAGTAGTCGACCTCCTCCTGATCGGCGCAGTCGATCTGGAACGAGACGGCCTCGTCGAAGGTGAACTCGGGGCCGCCGTTGATGCCCACGAACCGCGTGCCGTCGAGCACGAACTCCACGAGCATGGTCGTGCCCGCGGCGCGCGGACCGGCCTCGGTGTAGTTCATGGTGTTGACGACGCGCGAGTTCGGGAACACCGAGATGTAGAAGTTCGCGGCCTCCTCGGCCTCGGTGTCGAACCAGAGGTTGGGGACGATGGCGGGCATGACGGGCTCCTTCGCGTTGGGGGTGTGCCCGTTGAGACGACGGCGGTGCGGAAACTCATCGGGCCGTGAGACCAGTCCGACACTGCGGACGCGCCAACCCGCGCTTACGGTCCCGCCGATGCGCTTCGCACGTCAGCACTTGACCTACGCCAACACCATGGCGACCATCGCCGTGTTCATCGCCCTGAGCGGTGGCGCCTACGCGGCCGTCAAGCTCCCGGCCAAGTCGGTCGGCGCTCGCGAGCTGAAGAACGGTGCGGTGACCAAGGCCAAGATCGATCGAACGACGCTGCGGGCGCTCGCCGGCGCCCGGGGCGCGGCGGGGGCCGTGGGTCCGGCGGGCGTTTCGGGTGCCTCGGGCGCGGTGGGCGCGGCGGGCGCGACCGGGCCGGTGGGTGCGCAGGGCGCCGACGGCGCGACCGGTCCCGCCGGCGCGCAGGGTGGCATCGGCGGCACGCTGCCCAGCGGCGCCACGCTGCGCGGCATCTACCGGGCCGATGCCTCCACGTCGCCCGCGCAGCAGACCAACGTGTCGTTCGGCTACCGCCTCAGCACCATCGTGACCGAGGAGATCGTCACGCCCAACGGCACCTCCACCGCGCACTGCAAGGGGACGCCGGCCGACCCCACCGCCGCACCCGGGTACGTCTGCTTCTACGCGACGCTCGGCACCACCGTGGGGAGCAACGTCCTCGCCTACGACCCGGAGACGATGTTGAGCGGGCAGACCGGGCACACCGGCATGGTCGTCTACACGTCCAACGGCGCCTACAGCCAGGGGACGTGGGCGGTGACGGCGCCGTAGGGGCCCGGCACGTGGCCGGGCCCCCCGATGGCGTTGCCGCTAGTGGCTCTTCACCGTCACCGTCTTGGTGATCACCCGCGCCTTGCCGCCCGGCGGGGTGAAGGTGACGCGGATCGTCACCTTCAGCACCTTGGCCGCCTTCAGCGCGCGCATCCCCGCCGCGCTGAACCTGATGGTCAGGTGCGACGTGCCGCCGGCCTTGTGCTTGACCGAGACGCGGCCGAGCGTGACCTTCTTCACCTTGCCCTTGACCTTGGAGGAGGCGGTCGCGGTGCCCGTCACCGTCCCGCCTCCGGGCAGCTGCACGGTCACCTGGACCGACTTGTGCGTGCTCCCGGCCGTGGCCGATCCGACCTTGAACGCCTTGGCCGCGGGCGGCGCCGGCTTGGGCAGCAGCGGGAGGGCGGGCGCCGGCGCGGGGGTCGGCGCGGGCGCCGGGCCGGGGCCGACGGGCGGCGTCGGGTCAACCGGCGTGTCGGGCTGATCCTCCTGCGGCGGCGGGATCGGCGAGAACTGCGCCGTGTACGCCCGGTCACCCGGGTTGCACTCGTGCGGCGAGAAGAACGTGCTCTGCGGCACGCACCGCCACATGCTCGGGTTGGTGAAGCTCGGCGCCTGGCGGACCTTCGTCGCCTGCTCGAAGGCGTAGCCGTCGGCGAGCAGCTCGGCCTCGCTGTAGGCCCCGCCGATGAACGTGATGCCGATCGGGTTGCGTCCGGCCGAGCCGGTCCCGTAGCCGGCGGGGACCGTCAGCACCGGGTAGCCGGCGCGGTCGGCGATGCCCACCAGGGCGGCCCCGGTCGCGTTCCCGCCCGGCACCATGATCACGTCGGGGTCGTCGGTCGTATCGCCGGGCGTCCCGGCGTCGAGGATGTTGTCCAGGTAGTCCCGGGCTCCGTCCTTGCCGGTGTCGCGGTCGCCCTCGTAGGCCGTCTCCGTCGCGGAGTCGGTGAGGTCGACGGCCTGCGCGGCGGTCAGCTCGCCCTGCTGGTACTTGAGCCCCTCCTCGGGGTTGGCGATGTTGTAGTCGATGATGCCTTGCAGCGTCGAGGCGCCGCCGGCGTGCCCGGTGGCGAGGTAGGCGTTGAGGTCACGCTTGAACTCCCGGGAGACGATGCTCGGCGGGTTGACCGTCGGGGTGGGCAGGGTCTGCGGCGACGTCGTCGGCACGTCGACCCCGACCGTGGTGCTGGCGCCGAGGCCCGTGACCGTCGTGACCGCGGACGGGTAGGGCGCCGCCGTGGCGCCGACCCCGGTGACGACCGCGACCTTCTTGCCGCTGAGCGCGGTGGCGGTGAGCCCGGCCAGGTAGTCGGTCGGGATCGGCGCGCCCGCCGTGGCGGAGTCGTCGGGGTCGTGGCCCGCCATCGCCTGCAGCTCGGCCGCCGCGTCGTAGACCGTTCGGGCGATCGGGCCCGGCGAATCCTGCGACTTGGCGACCCCGAGCACGCCGGTGCGGCCGACGAGGCCGACCGTGGGCTTGAGCCCCACGACGCCGTTGACGGCCGCCGGGCCGATCAGCTGCGCGGTGTCGGTCGAGGTCTCCAGGCCGACGGTCGCCGCCGCCAGGCCCGAGGCCGTCGACGCCGCCGAGCCGGCCGACGAGCCGCCGGGCGTCTTGTCGGTGTCGGACGGCACGAGGACCTGCCCGCCGAGCGAGGAGTACCCCTCGGGGATGTTGGTGTCGAACAGCCCGTTGAGCTCCGTGACGTTCGTCTTGCCCAGGATGATCGCCCCGGCCGCCTTGAGTTGGGCCACCACCTTGGAGTCCTGCGTGGGCACCGAGTGCTGCAGCGCGATCGAGCCCGCCGTGGTCGGCGTGCCGTCGACGTCGAACGAGTCGTCCACCAGCACCGGGATGCCGTGCAGCGGCCCGCGGGCACCGAAGGCCCCGCGCTCGTCGTCGAGCGCCTTGGCCTCCGCGATCGCGTCGAGGTTCACCGAGCGGACGGCCTGCGTCGCCGGGCCCTCGGCGTTGGTGAGCGCGATGCGCGCGAGGTAGGCCTTGACCAGCTGCTCGGACGTGAGCGAGCCGGCGTCCAGCTTGCTGTCGAGGCTCTTGATGGACGTCGTCTCCAGCGAGAACCCGAGATCGGGCGCGGTGCCGACCTTCGCCATGATGGTGTCGTAGTCGGGGTTGCAGCCGCCGCGGTCGCTGAACGGCGCCGCGGGCACCGTCTTGGCGCAGCGGTACATGCTCGGGTCGACCTCGCTGGCCGGCTTGCGCAGGTGCGTCGCCTGCTCGATGACGTAGCCGACGCCGATCAGCGTGCGCTCGTCGTAGGCCCCGCCGTTGACCGACACGTTGACCGTGCGCCGCGTGGTCGCGTTGTACCCCATCGGGATCGTGATCTGCGGGTAGCCGGCCTGCGGTCCGCTGGGGACCGAGCCGAGGACCGCGATGACGTCGTCGGTGGGATCGTTGGGCGTCCCCATGTTCAACATGGAGTCGATCGCCTGGTGGTAGGCCGCCTTGCGGACGATCAGGTTGGTGCGGTACTGCGTCTCGTTGGCGCCACCGGCCGAGATGTCGGCCAGCGACTCGCTGAGGTGGGCGGAGTTGCCGAACTTCAGCGACTCCTGGGCGTTGGCCTGGTTGTCGGCGACCTCCTCGGCGAGGCTCTTGATCGGCACGTCCGGACCGAGGTGGGCGTAGTACTCGTCGATGGTCTTGTGCTGCTCGTAGCCGCTGGGCAGCGCGGGGATCGACGCGACGGTCGTCACCGGATCGGAGACCATGATCGCGCCGGCGGCGGTCAGGGCGTCATACGCCGCCTGGAGCGCGCTGCCGGGCGTGAGGGTGCCGTTGTAGCCGATGCGCTTGCCCTGCACGAAGTGCGTGTCGAGCGCCGACATGTAGTCGGGGACCTCGGCCGGCGGCGTCGGGATGACGCCGGTGCTGAGGTAGTCGGGACCGAAGATGTCGTCGTACTCCTGGTCGCCCTCGGGGTCGGGCCCGGCGATCGACTGCAGCGTCATCGCCGCGTCGGAGACGGTCCGGACGATCGGGCCGGCGGTGTCCTGGGAGGCATCGATCGGGGCGATGCCGTAGCCGGGCACGAGCCCGACGGTCGGCCGCAGGCCGACGACGCCCTGCGTGCTCGACGGGCTGATGATCGAGCCCGAGGTCTCGGTGCCGATGGTCAGCATCGAGAGCGCGGCGGACGCGGCCGCGGCGCTGCCGGAGGACGAGCCGCTCGGGTTCTGGTCGGCGTCGATGGCGTTGAGCACCTGACCGGTCAGGTTCCCGAAGCCGGACGGGTTGCTGCCGAAGCTGTTGGCCCACTCCGAGAGGCCGGCCTTGCCGAGGATGACCACGCCGTGCTCGCGCAGCTTCTTGGCGACGCCGGAGTCCTCGGCCGGGAAGGAGTTGCGC
>DASYBY010000670.1:0-5364 GCA_036500525.1 Baekduia sp.
GCTGCACGAGCGCCCCGGGACCTGCTCGCACTTCGTCATCGACCAGAGCGGGACGATCCACCAGCTCGTCTCGCTGAAGTGGATCTGCCGCCACACGGTCGGCCTGAACTGGACGGCGATCGGGATCGAGCACGTCGGCACGGCCGAGTCGTCGGTGTTCGGCAACGTGAAGATGCTGCGCGCGTCGCGGAGGCTGACCCGGTGGCTGCAGAGCAAGTACGGGATCGCCACCAAGAACGTCATCGGCCACAACGAGTCGCTGACCAGTCCGTACCACCACGAGGACGTCGCGGCGATGCGGACCCAGACGCACGCCGACTTCCCGCGGACGTGGATGGTGAAGTACCGCAAGGATCTTTCGAGCGGTTAGCACGCTAGGCTCGCGGCCATGGCCGCCGCCCTGCCCGCACCCTCGCCGTCCACCGCAGCGCTCGTCACCGGCGCGTCGTCGGGCATCGGCGTCGACCTCGCCCGAGAGCTGGCGGGCCGCGGCCACGGGGTCGTGCTGGTCGCGCGCCGCGGCGACCGGATGGAGCAGCTCGCCACCGAGGTGCGCGCCGCCCACGGCATCCGCGCCGAGGTGCTCACCGCCGACCTGACGGATCCCGCCGCGCGCGACGCGCTCCCCGGCCGCATCGCCGAGCTGGGCCTGACGATCGAGATCCTCATCAACAACGCCGGCTACGGCAGCGCCGGGCAGTTCGTCGACCTGGATCTGGCGAGCGAGACCGACATGGTGCGGTTGAACTGCGAGGCGGTCGTCGCGCTCAGCGGCGCCTACGCGCCGGCGATGGTGGAGCGCGGGCGCGGCGCGATCCTCGTGGTCGCCTCGTCGGCGGCGATGCAGCCGATCCCCGGCCAAGCCGTCTACGCGGCGACCAAGGCCTTCGCCTTGAGCTTCGCGGAGGGGCTGCACGAGGAGGTCGGCCACCGCGGCGTCGCGGTCACCGCGCTCTGCCCCGGACCGGTCGCCACCGAGTTCGCCGGCCGGGCGGGCATGGAGGAGGCGTTCGCGACCGTCCCGAGCTTCGCCCGCGTGTCACCCGCCGACTGCGCCCGCGCGGCCATCGACGGCCTCGCGCGCAACCGCCGCGTCGTCGTCCCCGGCCTGCCGATCCGCGCCACCGCCGTCGCGGGTCGCTACACGCCGCGCTCGGTGCTGCTGCCGCTGATGCGGCGCTTCTACCCGGTGTAGGGCGCCGCGGCGCGGCTCATCGCTGCTCGGCCGAACACCAATACGTCGTCCGCCCGCCCACCGTCGCGCGGGCCATGTCGGCCCCGCAGCGCGGACAGACGCCGTCGCGGCGGCGGTGGGGGATGACGTCGCCGGTGTGGACGCCGCCCCGCTCGATCGCCCGGCGCACGGTCGCGCGGATCTCGCGGCGCAGCAGGTCCAGCTCGCCGTCGTCGAGCCCGCCCGCCGGGCGGCGCGGGTCCAGCCGCGCGCGCCACAGCGCCTCGTCGGCCAGCAGGTTGCCGACGCCGGCGATGACCGACTGGTCCATGATGCGGGCCTTCAGCGGCCCCTGGCCGCGGCCGACGCGCTCGCGGAACGCCTCGCGGTCGACCAGCGCCGCATCCGGCCCGAGCCGGCTCAGGTCCGGGTCGAGCACCGCGCGGCCCAGGCGACGCTTGTCGCGCAGCGCCATCCACCCGCCGTCGGCGAAGCGCAGCGTGAAGCGGTCCCACACCGGCTCGTGGCGCTTGCCGCCGTCGGACCAGTAGTCGCCGGCCGCGTGGTCGTCGATCACGATGCGCCCGGCCATGCCGAGGTGCAGCCCGAGCGTCGGCGCGTCGCCGTCGGTCTCGACCCACAGCGCCTTGCCCTGCCGGTGGGCGGAGACGAGCGTGTGGCCGATCAGGGCGTCGGCCAGCTCGCCCGGGGCGTGCGGGCGGCAGACGTAGCTGTCGCTGTCGTCGACGTCGACGATCTCGCGGTGCAGGCCGCGCTCCTCGATCAGGGCGCGGGCGGTCTCCGCCTCGGGAAGCTCTGGCATCGATCGTCACAGTAGGAGATGATCGGTGCACGATGTCCGGCCGTCCGATCCTCGTGACGATCCCGATCAGTCACTACTGCGAGAAGCCACGCTGGGCGCTGGACCGGGCCGGGATCGCCTACGAGGAGCACGCGCACCTGCCGGCGCTGCATCGCGTCGCGGTCCAGCGCACCGGCAGCGCCGGGACGACCTGCCCGGTGCTGGTGTGCGACCGCGGCGTCATCGGCGAGTCGCGCGACATCATCGCCTACGCCGACGAGCGCATCGCGCCCGAGCGCCGCGTCATCCCGGGCGATCCCGACGCCGCCGCCGAGGCCTGCGCGCTGGCCGCCGACTTCGACGAGCGCCTCGGCCCGCACACGCGCCGCTGGGTGTACTTCCAGCTGGCCGGGCAGCGCACGTTGGTGAGCGAGGCGATCACCGCCGGCGTCCCGGCCTGGCAGCGGCGCACCTTCGCGCTGACCTACGCGCCGATCAACCTCGTCGTGCACAAGGTCCTCGACATCGACGCGGACACGGTGAACCAGTCCGAGGCCGTCTTCCGCACCGTCTTCGCCGAGGTCTCCGAGCGCCTGGCCGACGGCCGCCACCACCTCGTGGGCGACCGCTTCTCGATCGCCGACCTGACCTTCGCCGCGCTCGCCGCGCCGCTGGTCGTGCCGGCCGAGTACGGCGTGCCGCTGCCGGCCGTCGACCGGCTGCCGCCCGCGATGGCCGCCACGGTGCGCGAGCACCGGGCGACGCCGGCGGGCGCCCACGCCCTCGCGATGTTCCGCGAGGAGCGCGGGACGCCCGCAGCCGCCTAGGCCAGCGAGGCCTCGTTGTCGTACAACTTCAGGATGCTGACCGTGCCCGGAGGCGTGGCGTCGATGCAGAGGCGGCAGAGCACGCACTCGTCGACGTTGCCCTCGACGATCTGCACCTTGCCGCCCTCGTCGCCGTAGATGTCCACGGGGCAGACCTCGCGGAGCTTGGCCGCGATGGCGCTGTCGCCGACGACCTCGTCACTCACTTCGACGCCGATGAACGTGCCGTCGACCCTCATGCGCTGACGCTCCTCTCGGCCAGCTTGGCCTTCATGATGTCCGGGATCTCGGAGATCTCCTCCGCGACCGTGATGCCGGCCTCGGCGAGGCGGGCGATCTTCTCGGTCGCGGTGTCCTCCTTGCCTTCCACGATCGTGCCGGCGTGGCCGAAGCTCATGCCCGGCATCTCGTCCATGAACCGGCCGGCCATGAACGCGACGATCGGCAGCCGCGAGTTGTTCTCGGTCACCCACCGCGCCAGCTCGGCCTCCATGCGGCCACCCGGCTCGGTGTAGATGACGATGCCCTCGGTCTCCTCGTCGGCCTCGAACAGCGGCATCAGCTCCGCGTAGCTCTGGCCGATGATCGCGTCGCCGCCGATCGAGACGGCGGTCGAGATCCCCAGGCCGGCGGCGCTGAGCGTCGACGACATCTCGGTCGTCATGCCGCCCGAGCGGGAGATGACGCCGATCGAGCCCTTCTTGTAGGACTTGGCCGCATCCTTGGCGGGACCGCCGATGCCGCCCATCTTGATGACGTCGGGGACGATGATCCCCAGGCAGTTCGGGCCGATGATGCGCGCGCCGCGCAGCGACGCCAGCTCGACCATCTGGGCGACGTCGCGGCGCGGGATGCGCTCCGTGACGATCACGATGATCTTGATGCCGTTCTCGATGGCCTCGAAGACCGCGTCCTTGGTGAACGCGGGCGGCACGGTGACGACCGAGCCGTCGATGGGGAAGCCGTGGTGCGCGACGGCCTGGGCCACCGTGTCGAACACCGGCACGCCGTGGACCTCGCGGCCCAGCCGGCCCGGCGTCACGCCGCCGACGACCTTCGCGCCCTTGCCGTAGTCCAGGCACTCGCGGGTGAGGTTGACCGCCTCACGCCCCGTGATGCCCTGGACGATGAACGTGGTCGTCTCGTCGACGAGGATGCTCATGCGGACACTCCTTGGATCTTCTCGACGGCGCGCCGCGCCGCCTCGTGCAGCGAGGTCGAGCGGTCGGCGTACTCGACGCCGTACTTCTCGAGGATCTTGAAGCCTTCTTCCTCCCACGCGCCCGGGATGCGGAAGATCGCGATCTTCTCGGCCGGGTCCATGCCCAGCTCCAGGCACGCGGCGATCACGCCGCGCGCGACGATGTCGACCCGCGTGTTCGACACGATCGACATCATCACGGCGATCTTGTCCACGCCCGGCTTGGTCAGCACGAGCTTGGCCAGGCCCTTGGCCTTGGAGACCGACGGGTTGCCGCCGATCTCGCAGTAGTTGGCGGGCTCGCCGCCGTACTTGCGGACCGCGTCGAACAGCGTCAGCGAGCCGCCGCCGGCACCGATGACCAGGCCGAGGTTGCCGTCGAACTCGGTGACGTTGCCGGCCACGCCGCGGTGGTCCTGGGAGTCCACGGCCTCGCCGGCCAGCTCGAACGGCGTGGGCTCGCGGGCCTCGCGGGTCTCGTCGTCGCCGACGCCGAGGTCCTTGAGCAGCTGCTTGTGGCGGCCGCGGGCCTCGTTCTCCATGTCCATGTGCGCGTCCAGCGCGATGAACGAGCCGTCGGCCATGCGGGCCAGCGGGTTGATCTCGGCCAGCGTCATGTCGTTGTCGACGAACAGCTTGGCCAGCTTGGTGAGGATCGGCGTGAGCTTGTTCAAGGCGCTGCCGGTCACCCCCGTCGAGGCGATGACCTCCTTGGCCTCGAAGTCGCCGAACGGCAGGATGTTCGAGAAGTGACGGCGCCCGACCTTGTCGGGCTGCTCCTCGGCGACCTGCTCGATGTCGATCCCGCCGACCGGCGAGAAGATCATCACGGGCTGCTTGCGGGTGCCGTCCCAGACGACGCCCGCGTAGTACTCCTGCGCTACGTCAGCCTTCGGGTCGACGAGCACGCCGCGTGGCATGTGCCCGCCGATCTCCAGCGCCAGGATGTCCTTGGCGTAGGACTCGGCTTCGGCCGGCGTGTCGGCGAACTTGACGCCGCCGGCCTTCATCCGCCCGCCCGAGAGCACCTGCGACTTGATCACCGTCGGGCCGCCGATCCGCTCGGCGATCTGCGCCGCCTCGGCCGGATCGGTCGTAAAGCCGTAGTCGGTCACGGGGATGCCCGCGCGCTTGACGATCTCGCGCGCCTCGAACTCGAAGAACCTCATTTGCTTGACCTCATGCGGCCGGTAAGCCTATACGCCGACTTGGGCGGCGACTTCATGCGGCGGCCGGAGCGGGGGCGAAGCCGTAGGCCTCGGCGAGCTCCGGGTCCTTCTTGGCGAGCATTTCGGCGAGGTTGACCATCACCTTGCACTGCTTCCATGTGGCGTCGTCCTGCATCTTGCCGTCGATCATG
>DASYBY010000671.1:0-1989 GCA_036500525.1 Baekduia sp.
GCGCTGGCCGGCACGGCGATCACGTTCACCAGCCTGTACCTCGCGGCCGGCGCGCTGACGCCGTTGTTGGTGGTCTACAAGAACGAGTGGCACTTCGCCGCGTCGATGCTGACGGTCGCGTTCGCCGCCTACGCCGTCGGCTTCCTCGCCGCGGTCCTCACGCTGGGGTCGCTCTCGGACTACATCGGCCGGCGCCCGGTGCTGATCGGCGCGCTGATCGTGCAGCTCGGATCCAACGTGATGTTCCTGGCCGCCCCCAGCATCGGCTGGGTGATCGCCGGCCGCGTCGTGCAGGGCCTGGCCGGCGGCGCGGCGACGACGGCGTTCACCGCCGCGCTCGTCGAGCTCGCCCCGGCCAACCGCAAGCGGCTGGGGACGAACCTCGGCAGCGTCGGCCTGACCGGCGGTCTCGGCGTCGGCTCCCTGCTCGCCGGCCTCGCGGCCCAGCTCACGGGGTCGGCCAACTCCATCATCTTCATCGTCCTGATCGTGCTGACGGTGCTCGGGATGGTCGTCGTCGTGCTGTCGCCGGAGAGCGTGGCCCGCACGCCCGGGGCGCTGCGGACGCTGATCCCGCGCGTCGCGATCCCGCCCGCCACCCGGAAGGAGATCGCCGCGGCGGCACCGGTGGTCGCCGCGGTCTGGATGCTCGCCGGCCTCTCCGGCGGGCTCGCCCCGAGCATGGTCCACAGCGTCTTCCACATCGACAGCGACCTGGTCAACGGCGTCGCGGGGTTCATCGCGCCGGCCACCTCGGCCGTCGTCGGGCTGGCGTTCGCGGGCCTCAACCCGCGCCGGGCGATGACCATCGGGATCTACGCGTCGATCGTCGGGGCCCTCGGCATCATCAGCGGCGCGCTGGCCGGGGTCCTGGCCATCATGATGGTCGGTCAGGCGATCGCCGGCGTAGGCTTCGGCGCCTCGTTCACCGCCGCGCTGCGCCTGATCTTCCCGCTCGCCGAGCCCCATCAACGTGCGGGGGTCGTCGGCGTGATCTACATCGTGTCCTACGTCGCCTTCGGCGTGCCGATCGTCATCGCCGGCCAGCTCACCGGCCCGCTCGGCGTCGTGCCGACGGTCGCGGCCTACACGGCGCTGACGTTGCTCCTGGCGCTCATCAGCCTCGGCGGGCAGCTGCGGCTGCGGCGCCGCGACCCGAGCCGCTGACCGCGTGCGCCTTGGTGCTCCCGTACAACTTGACCGGCCCCGACTGCGAGGTGCCGCCGGCGACGTGGATCGACAGGTAGGCGTCGCGGTGGGCCAGGTACTGGGGGCCGATCCGCGTCAGCTTGACCTTGATGGACAACTTGCCCGTGTGCCTGGCCTTGGCCGAGCCGGACGCGATCAGGTGCTTGCCGACGGTCACCTTGACCGTCGCGCCCTTGCCCTTGCGCGTGTAGGCGTGGACGGTCCAGCCGCGGCGCAGCGACGGCCGCGAGATCTGCGACGGGAACGGGCCGTAGAGGAACGAGTCGCGGTCGTCGTCGTCGGTGGCGGGGCCGGTGCCCGCGGCGTCCTCGTCGTCGTCGCCGTGGAGCCCGACGGTCGTCAGGATCGGCGCCGACGGCGTGCCGCCCGTCCCGGGCAGGTAGCGGACGACGATCTGCGCGCGGTAGCCCGCGGCCTCCGGCGAGCACGGGCCGGCCGGGGCGCAGCGGTGCTCGGGCTCCCCGCGGAACGTCCCGTTGGCCACGTCGTAGGGCAGCTCGACGGTGAGCGGCGCGCCGGGCGCGCCGACCGCCCACGGCCCCGGCGTGCCGGAGCGGGCGTCCTCGACGATCACGCCGCCGAACTCGCCCGGGCGCGTCGTGACCGCGCACGGCTCGGCGGCGGCGGCGCCGAGCGCGCACAGGGCCGGATGCGCGTCCGACAGGTCGACCTTCGGGATGACCTCGATCTGCGCGTGCGTGCCCCCGGCCGCCGCGCAGCCGTCGGGCGCCGCGGTCGACAGCGCCACGCGCACGTAGGAGATGTCGTGGTCGTCGGAGG
>DASYBY010000672.1:0-4405 GCA_036500525.1 Baekduia sp.
CGGCGGGCGGCACGGGATCCTCGCGGTGACGAGCAAGCGCGACCTGTGCGCCGTCGTGCAGAAGGCGCAGGTCAGCGCGACCGGCCAGAACGGCAAGGCGCGCAACACCACCAACACGCTCGCGACGCCGTGCCCGAAGGCACCGAAGCTGAGCCGGGCGCGGGCGCTCGCCGGCGGGCGCGTGACGCTCACGGCCAAGGCCCCGGCCGCCGGCCGGATCACGGCGAGCGGCGCCTCGGGCCGGCTGCAGACCGTCAAGCGCAAGGTCCGCAAGGGGCAGACGGTGCGCCTGACGCTGAAGATCACGCGCGCGACGGCGCGGCGGCTGGCGCAGGGCAAGAAGCTGACGGAGCGGGCCAGCGTGCGGTTCACCGCGCACAGCGGGGCGGGGCGCGCGGCGCGGAGTGGCGTCGTGCGGCTGCGGGGCTGAGGGTCTCAAACACCGAACGGTGTGTAGACGCCGGCACCCCCCTGAGGATCAGGAATGTGGAGTGGTCTTAACTGCCAATGCGGCAAGTAGTCGTACGTACTTGGCGTCCAACAGTCAATCGTCTATTGCATCGGAACACGGCGCTGGCTACAGTCCGTCCGCCCTGGGCGCGCGGGGGAGACAGTCACAGGGGCTTTCACGGCTGTGCGCTCATCAGGCTTCATGTCCACGCAGTGAGGAGAAGAAGCATGAGGAAGTGCAACGGCGCGGCGCGCGTGCATCTCCAGAACACGTCCTTGGCCCCGGCTGCTACGGCACGATCGACCCCACGCTGAACATCGCCACGGGCGTCAACATCGTCGACAACACGTTCGCCGTGCCGGCCGCGTCCGGCTGTGGCTTCACGTTCCTCGACAAGCCGCTGATCACGGCGGCCGTGAACCTCAAGGAGGGCCTGCCGGCCGCCGCCGGCCAGAACTCGGCCATCCTGAGCGGCACGACGAAGCTCGGCTCCTCGGCTGCCACGGCCGCCAGCGTCGACTAGTCCACACCCGTACGAGCGGTAGTGAAGAGGGGCCGTCGCGAAAGCGACGGCCCCCTCGCTCGTTCTCGGGCCGGGGTCAGCGCCCTGCGGCGCGGATCTCCAGGAGGCAGTCGCCCGGTGGGGAGAGTCGGAGGACGACGCCGAAGGACTTGCCCTCCGTGGGTCCGCCGTTGAGGAAGGCGTCGCAGCTGCCGCCGGAGTGGCCGTGGTCGGTGAGGGCGGCCATGACCGGGGCGTAGTCGAGGGCTTCGCGGCGGGAGAGGTGGCCGACGAGGCCGGCCGCGGAGTGGATCGCGATCGCGTTGGGGTCGTACGGGTTCTCGGGCTCGGCGATCAGGAGCGCGCGGAACATCGGACGGCCTTCCTCGCCGGGACGGGTCAGCGGCACGGTGTCGGCGAGGAGGTCCTGGTGGAAGGACTCGCCGACGACGGCGCGGTACCCGTCGGGTGGAAGCTCGAACGCCGACGGCGGGGGCCACGGAGCGGACACGTGGACGATCGTACGGCGCGGCGCGCCACGTGCAACCGGGCACGGACCGTGAGGTCCGTGCCCGGGAGCGGCGCGTGGGTCGTTCGGGACTAGGCCGTGACGTCCGAGGCGGACGCGGTCAGGTCGTTGAAGCGGACGGTCACCGTGACCGTGACCGGCAGTGCCGACGGGCCGCTGTTGGTGACCGTGAACGGGCCCACGCCGGCGCCGAAGTTCTGCAGCGTCGCGGGATCGGTCAGGTCGATCGCCAGGTCCGACGGGAACGAGAACGGGTTCGGCGTCGCATCGACGCGCGGTGCCTTGTTCGGGATCGGGTAGACCGGGGCGCCGCCCGCGGCCGCGTTCGGGGCCGAGGTGATCGGAGCGCCGGCGGGCAGGCCGTTGCCGCCGCCGACCGAGACAAGGCCGCCGGTGGTGTCGGCGACGCTCATCGTGACGATGCCCGCCGAGGCGACGGGGTCACCGGGACCGGTGCCGTCTGCCTCGCCCGAGCGGACGCCGGCGAGCAGCGTGATCTTCTGGTTCGTGGCGGCGAGGGGCACAGAGACGAGCATCGTGCCGCTGACGATCGCGGAGTTGGAGTCGTCCGGGATGTCGCCCGACGTGAGGATCGCGCCCGGCGCGTCGACGCCGTTGATCTGCACCTTCACCACGCCGTACTCCTGCGCCGCGGCGTTGGCGGCGAGCTTGTTCAGCCCGTCGGCGGCCTGCTGCAGGCCGGTGGCCAGCTTGCTGAGGCCGTCGAGGATCTGGGGGACTCCACCGAGGATGGCGTTGGCGGTGCCCTGGGCGGCGTCGGCCTTGCCGGCCGCGGCCTTCGCGTCGGCGACGCCCTGCGCGGCGCTCTTGCCGGCGCTCTTGGCGCTCTTGCCCGCGCTGGCGGCCGTCTTGGTGACCTTCTTGATCGCCGTGCCCTGCTTCCTGATGGCGGCGTTCTGCGTCTTGTCGGTCTTGGAGACCGGCTTCTTCTTGGCCGCGTCGGCCGCCGGGGTCGCGACGAGCGCGACGGAGGCAGCGGTGATCGCCGCGGTGACCAACCGGCGGCGGAGTGCTTGGGACATGTGGGGTTCTCCTCCGGGAGACTGGTTTCCGGCGTCTGGCGACGCCGGGCACGAACCTATGACGAATGAGCAGGAGAAAGCAAGTGGCGCGCACGAGCGGACGCGCCGCAGCTCAGGCGCCCGCGCCGGGGTGGGTCGTCATCCTCGACCGATGGGTAGGAGACGCCCATGACCAACCGGGTGATCGACGATGACATGCGGGCCTACTACGACCAGCGGGCGGCCGAGTACGACGACTGGTGGCTCGGGACGGGACGGTTCGCGCAGCGCGACCGGCCGGGCTGGGCCGAGGAGGTCGACCAGCTCGTCGCGGTGCTGGCGGCGCTCCCGCCCGCGCGGGTGCTCGACGTCGCCTGCGGCACCGGCTTCCTCACGCGGCACCTGCGCGGCGACGTCGTCGGGCTGGACCAGAGCCCGCGGATGGTCGAGATCGCCGGCGGCCGGATGCCGGACGCCGAGGTGATCGAGGGCGACGCGGTGCCGCTGCCGTTCGCCGACGGCGCGTTCGATCGCGTGCTCACCAGCCACTTCTACGGGCACCTCCAACCCGGCGAGCGCGAGCGGTTCCTCGCGGAGACGCGGCGGGTGGCCGGGACGCTGGTCGTGGTCGACTCCGCGCGGCGGCCGGGCACCGACGCCGAGGCGTGGGACGAGCGGATCCTCGACGACGGCTCGCGCCACCGCGTGTACAAGCGCTGGTTCGGCAGCGACGAGCTGGTGAGCGAGCTCGGCGGCGGCGAGGTGCTCCATGACGGCCACTGGTTCGTCGTGGTCGCGAGCCCGGCCCGATGAGTTCGGGACCGCCGTACCGTCTCAGCACCATGTTCAAGAACACGAAGGCCTTCAGCGGGTTCTCGGTCGACGACGTGTCCAAGGCGCGCGCCTTCTACGGCGACACCCTCGGCGTCGAGACCTCCGAGGCCAACGGGATCCTGACGCTGCACCTGGCCGGCGACCGGCCGACGATCGCCTATCCGAGCCCCAACCACGTCCCGGCGACCTACACCATCCTCAACTTCCCGGTCGACGACATCGACGCCGCCGTGGACGCGCTGACCGGGCGCGGCGTCGAGATCCTCCGCTACGAGGGCATGCCGCAGGACGAGCGCGGCGTGATGCGCGAGGGCGGCCCGTTCATCGCGTGGTTCGCCGACCCGGCCGGCAACGTGCTGTCGGTCCTCCAAGAGCGGTAGCCGGTGCGCGGGCTCGCCGATCCTGGGAGCCTGCGCACATGAGCACGACGTCCCAGACCCAGGGGCCGCAGGTGCCGCCGCTGCTCGAGGAGACCATCGGCCAGACGCTGCGCCGCATCGCACAGCGCTTCGGCGAGCGCGAGGCGCTGGTCAGCCGCCATCAGGACCGGCGGCTCACCTACGCCCAGCTCGACGCCGAGGTCGATCGCCTCGCGCGCGGGCTGCTGGCGGCGGGCCTGGCCCAAGGCGACCGCGTCGGCATCTGGAGCCCCAACGGCGCGGAGTGGGCGCTCGCGCAGCTGGCGACCGCCCGCGCCGGCGTGATCCTCGTGACGATCAACCCGGCCTACCGGACGACCGAGCTGGTCTACGCGCTCAACCAGTCGGGCTGCCGCCTGCTGATTGCGGCGCGCTCGTTCAAGTCCTCCGACTACGCGGCGATGGTCGACGAGGTGCGCGACGAGCTGGCGACCGTCGAGCACGTGGTGTGGATCGGCGACACGTCGTGGGACGCGCTGGTGGCCGGCGGCGACGAGGTCGCCGACGAGGCGCTCGCCGCGCGCGAGGCCGCGCTGGCGCCGACCGACGCCATCAACATCCAGTACACCAGCGGCACGACGGGCGCGCCGAAGGGCGCGACGCTCAGCCATCGCAACATCCTCAACAACGGCTACCTCGTCGGCGTGG
>DASYBY010000673.1:0-6171 GCA_036500525.1 Baekduia sp.
GACCCCGGCGCGCTCGGCCGCCTGGACCATGCGCCAGGTGGCGATGCCGTTGAGCTCCTCGATCGAGCCGCGCGGCTGGTCGCGGATCGCCGCGGCGAGGTGCACGACGGTCGTCACGCCGCGCAGCGCGTTGCGAAACGACGGTGGGTCGGCGAGGTCGCCCAGCGCGATCTGCACCCGCACGCGCTCGGGACCGAGGCGCCGCGGATCGCGCACGAGGCACCGCACGGGAGTGCCGGCCGCCGTCAGGCGGCGCAGCACGGCAGAGCCGACGAGGCCGGTGGCGCCGGTGAGCAACAGCATCCGGCGCGGACACTAGACGGGTCTCAGGTCGGCCGCGTCAGGTGAGCGCCTGGATCGCGTAGGCCAGGAAGCCGCCGACGGCGAGCACGTCGAGCCCGATCCACGTGGCCCGGCGCAGGGTGCGCTGAGGCGCCTCGCGCGTGCGGGGTCGGTCCAGCGTCTCGATGGTGGGCGGCGTCGCAACTTCCATGATCCATCCTGGGTCGAACGTCAACGTCACCCTCAGCCGACTCCCAGTCTGCCCATCTGGGTGGTGAATCTCACCCAGGGTGCCAATTGGAACGTTTCTGGCGGCGAAGCACCTGCGAAGCTGTGCACGGGGCACTGCCGATCAGCCCTGGGACCCACTTCGCGCCGGCTTTGGCAGAATGCCGCGCTCACCTCCCGTCGAACCCGCACGAGGACCCGTTTCCCTTATGGCGTACGTCATCACCGAGCCCTGCATCGGCACCAAGGACAACTCCTGCGTCGAGGTCTGCCCGGTCGACTGCATCCACCCGACCCCGGACGAGCCCGACTACGACAAGGTCGAGATGCTCTACATCGACCCGGAAGAGTGCATCGACTGCGACGCGTGCGTCGAAGCCTGCCCGGTCGACGCGTGCTTCGCCGAGGACCAGGTCCCGGAGGAGTGGGGCAACTTCGTGCAGATCAACGCGGACTACTTCAAGAACAAGGGCTGAGCCACGTCGGGCTCGGTCATCGACGAGCTGGTCGCGAGCGCGGCGGAATGGTCCGCCGCGTTCTCCGACCCGTTCGACACCCCGCGGCCCGCCCGCAAGGTGGCCGTCGTGTCCTGCATGGACGCGCGGCTTGACCTGTTCGGCATCTTCGGCCTGGCGCCGGGCGACGCCCACCTGATCCGCAACGCGGGCGGCGTCGCCACCGACGACGTCATCCGCTCGCTGGCCATCTCGCAGCGCAAGCTCGGGACGCGCGAGGTGCTGCTCGTGCACCACACCGGCTGCGGCATGCTCACCTTCACCGAGGACGCGTTCCGGCGCGAGCTGCTGGAGGAGACCGGCATCAAGCCGGCCTGGGTCGCCGAGGCGTTCACCGATCTCGACGACGACGTGCGCAGCTCGATGGCGCGCATCCGGCAGAGCCCGTTCATCCCGCATCGCGACGCGGTGCGCGGCTTCGTCTACGAGGTCGAGACGGGCCGGCTGCGCGAGGTCCTCGCGTTGGAGCCCAGCGGCTCCTAGAGCGATGCGCCGGAGCGGTGCCGGCGGCGGTGCAGCAGGAACAGCCCGACCGCCGCGACCGCGACGATCCCGAGCGCCGCGACACCGATGTCGCGGATCAGCGCCTCGATGCTGTGGCCCACCACGTAGGCCAGCACGCCGATCGTCACGGCCCACGAGATCCCGCCCAGGGCGTTGTACACCAGGAACGAGCGCCAGCGCATGTGCGTGATCCCGGCCAGCCAGGACGCCCAGACGCGCAGCCCGAGGATCCAGCGGCCGAAGAAGACGGCCTTGGGGCCGTGGCGCTCGAAGAACGGCTCGCCGACCTCCAGCACCTTGGCCCGCTGCGCCGCGAAGCGGCCGGGGCGCTCCAGCAACCGGCGTCCGCCGTGACGGCCGATGAGGTAGCCGAGGTTGTCGCCGACGATCGCGGCGACGGCGGCGACCACGAGCACCACGGGCAGCGTGAGGCTCGCGTTCGGGCGCGACGCGAGCACGCCCGCCGCGATCAGCGCGGTCTCGCCCGGCACCGGCACGCCGCTGGACTCCGCGCCCACGAGGACGAAGAGCAGCGGGTAGCCGATGTGGTCGGTGAGGCTCACGGCCGGACGACCGCCGCGGGCCTCACGGGCATCGCGGTGGTGTCCTAGCCCGCCATCGGCAGGCTCATGCCCGACGGCGCGGCGGCGGGGATGACCTCGATCGTCGGCGCGGTCGCCAGCACCGGCAGCTCGACCGGCATGAGCGCGATGAGGCCGCGGGCGGCCTGGCGGATCGCCTGCGCGGCGGGGTCGTCGGGGTCGGTGCCGACGAGCGGCGCGCCGTTGTCGGCCTGCTCGCGCAGCGGCATCGTCAGCGGGACCTTGCCGAGCAGCGGCACGTCGAGCTCGTCGGCCAGCTCCTGGCCGCCGCCCTCGCCGAAGATCGGGTAGCGCGCGCCGTCGGGCGTGGTGAAGACCGACATGTTCTCGACGACGCCGGCGACCTCGAGCTGGACCTTGTGGGCCATCTCGGCGGCGCGGCGGGCGACCTTCTGCGCGGTCGGCTGCGGCGTGGTGACCAGCAGGAACTTGGCGTCGGGCAGCAGCTGCGCGAGCGTCATCGACACGTCGCCGGTGCCCGGGGGCAGGTCGACGAGCAGGAAGTCGAGCTCGCCCCAGTCGACGTCCTCGAGGAACTGGGTCAGCGCCTTGTGGAGCATCGGGCCGCGCCAGACGACGGCGCTGTCCTCCTGCACGAAGAAGCCGATCGACATGATCTTCACGCCGTGGGCCTCCAACGGGAGGATCTTGCGCTCGGGCGAGACCGGCGGGCGGTCGCCGCCGAGGCCGAACATGCGCGGGATCGAGTAGCCCCAGACGTCGGCGTCGAGGATGCCGACCTTCTTGCCGTCGGCGGCGAGCGCGGCGGCGAGGTTGGCGGTCAGCGTGGACTTGCCGACGCCGCCCTTGCCGGAGCCGATGCAGATGACGTTGTCGACCTGGGCGAGCGCGCCGCTGGGGAGGTTGGTCGTGCGGCCGAGCTTCTTCTGCAGCGCGCCCTTCTCGGTGTCGGAGAGGACGTCGAAGGCGATGGAGACCTTCGTGGCGCCGGCCTCCTGGGCGGCCTTGGCGACGCCGGTCTGGAAGTGGTTGCGGATCGGGCAGCCGGCCGTGGTGAGCGAGATCATGATCGCGACCGAGCCGTCGTCGGCGATGTCGATCGAGCGGACCATGCCGAGCTCGACGATGTTCTCGTGGAGCTCGGGGTCGATGACGGAGGTCAGCGACTGGAGGATCTCGTCGCGGGTGGGGATGGCCATACGTCACATTGTCGCAAACGCGAAGCCGTCCTCACACGACGACGGGCCGCCCTGAAGCGGCCCGTGACGGGGGAGGTGGTGCGGGGTCTGGTTCTCCTAGACGACGGAGGCGACGCGCTCCTGCACCGTCGTGGCGGCCTTCTGCGCGCCGGTGAGGCCGGTCTGCAGGAGGTTCTCGACGCGCGAGGTGACGAAGTCGGCCTGCGTGGTGATCGGCTTGACCTGCTTGGTGACGTCCGTGCGGAGGGACTTGATGTCGCGCTCGACGCGGGTGCGGGTCTTCTTGGCGTCGCGCTCGATGCGCGTGCGGGCGGTGCTGCCACGGCGCTCGAAGCGCTTGAGCTCGGCCTCGAAGCGACGGCGGCGGACCTGCAGCTCCTTCTCGGCCTGGGCGCGGGAGCCCAGCGTGCCGCGGAGGGTGCCGACGGCGTCGGTGACGGCGTCACGGGCGACGAGGGCGGCGCCCAGCTGCACGAGCGCGGCGCGCTCGGCGTACTCCTGGACACGATCGACGGGCGTCTTGGCGAGCTCGCGGCGCGTCTCGGCGGCCTTCTTGGCGGCGGTGCTGCGCTTGCGGGCCTCGGCGGCCTGGTTGGCCGAGCGGGTCTGCGCGGCCTTCTTGGCGGTCGTCGAGCGCTTCGTCGCGGCGGTCTTGCGTGCGGTGGTGGCGGTGTTCGGCGTGGTGGCCATGCGTCTCGCTCCTCGGTCTAAGGAAGTTAGATCTAAGTCGTTGTTCGCCTTCAGCGTAGCAGCGAACACACGTTTGTAAACCCGGAGGTCGTCCGGGTTACAGCTCGAACGCCGGTTCGTGGGCCGCCACAGGGGTCAGACCCCTTCTTGCAGCGCGTGTGCGAAAAGGGGTCTGACCCCTGGTGGTCAGGCCGCGGCGGAGGGCGCCGTGCGGCGCAGCCAGGCGGCCGGATCGGCCAGCTCGGCGGAGGTCGGCGCCAGCTCGGGCGCGGCCCAGGCGTCCCGGAGGCCGTCCTCGCCGCGGGCGAAGACGATCGCGTCGCAGAAGATGCGGCCCTGGGTGTACTGCTTGAGCTTGAGGTCGAAGCCGAGGAGGCGGTCGAAGATGCGCCAGACCGGGGCGCGGTCCTCGCGGCGACGGTCCATCGCGGCGCGCAGGCCGTCGACGTCGTCGAGGACTTCGGAGCCGGCGCGGTCCATCGCCCACTCCGCGTGCCCCTCGACCATGCCCATCGTGCCCTGCACGCGATCGAGCACCGCCTTGCGCTCCGGCCCCATGACCGCGCCGAGCAGCCCGCCCTCGCGCACCGAGCCGGCCAGCGCCTTGAGGTCGTCGACGTCGAGCTTGAGCAGCGCCCGCGGGTCCGGCTTGACGTCCATCGCGGCGAGCAGCTCCTGCAGCGCGCCGCCGAGGCGCGGCCGCAGCCACTCCACGGCACCGAACTGCACGGCGTGGGTGACCTCGTGGAGCGTCACCCACGTGACGACCTCCTCGTGGTCGGCGCCCAGCTCGGTCGCGGCCTTGTCGAGGTTGGGCCCGACCAGCAGCAGCCGCGCCGGCGCGTCGGGGTCGGTCAGGCTCAGCTCGTACTGCCCGAGCACGCGCCGGGAGAACATGCCGATCAGCCCGCCCAGCTCGGCGGCGACGACCGCGCCCGCGGCGGCCTGCAGCGCGGCCGGGCCCGACGAGGCGACCTCGCCGCCGAGCACCGGCGCCAGCGTCGCGCGCATCGTGGCGAGGTTCGCGTCGATCCAGGCGCCGCGGTCGACCCACTCGGCCGGCGGCAGCGGACCCGCCGGCACGAGGCCGGTGGCGGCGACGATCTGCTCGCGGGCGGCCTCGGCGCGCTCGGTCAGCCCGGCGGGCGCGACGGAGGGCGGCGGATCGCCGGCGGCGCCGCGCGCGATCCGTGCCGCGAGAGCCCAGTCGACCTGCATCGTCAGACCGCCGGCAGCGCCATCAGGCGCTCCAGCGACTCCGGCGTGCGGGCCGCGAGGACCGGATAGTGCGGCACGAGGTCCAGCGGCGCGCCGAGCGGTCCGTCGGGGCAGCCGGCGAACGCCACGTGCCCGCCGGACTCGCGGACGATCAGCTGTGACGCCGCACAGTCGACCGCGCGCGTCCGGGCCAGCGAGGCCATCGCGTCGACGCGCGTCGCGGCGACCTGGCACATCGACACGGCGATCGAGCCCATCGCGCGGATGCGGCGCGTCGCGGCGACGAGGTCGTCGGAGGCCAGCGCAAGCCAGCGCGGGTCGGCCGACTCGACGGCCAGCAGCTCGAAGCGCCCGTCGGTCGTCTTGCGCTCTGGCGGCGGATGGGCGATCCGCGCGTCGTTGAGGTAGGCGCCCTCGCCGAGGGTCGCGCGCCACTCCTCGCCCGGCCCGAGGTCGTAGACGAACCCGAAGATCACGTCGCTCATGATCGGCCCGGTCGAGACGGCCACCGACAGCGCGTGGTGCGGCAGGCCGCGCTTGGCGTTCAGCGATCCGTCGATGGGATCGATGACGACGAGCGTGTCGCCGCCACCGAAGTCGACGGTCCCGCGCTCCTCCGAGACGGCGGTGAAGCGCGCGCCCGCGTCGTGCAAGGTCTGCAACTCGGTGAAGACGCGGTCCTCGGCCAGCGCGTCGATCACGAGCGTCCGATCGCCGCCCTCGCCGCGCACACCCGTCTCGATGATCCGCTCCGCGCTGGTGGGGTGTTCGCGCAGCACCGCCCGCAGTCCCTCGGCCGCCCGGCGGCAGGCGCCGAGCCAATCGTGTTCGAGCGCCGGGTGGGACGTCATCAGGGCCATATCCTAGGGGTCGTGCCCGCTTCCCCCGGCGCCCTCACGCCTGAGGACCAACCCCTTCGCGGGAGCGAGCCCTCGGGCGACCTCCCGCTCGGATCCGTGCCCGCGGAGCGTG
>DASYBY010000674.1:0-2498 GCA_036500525.1 Baekduia sp.
GCGGGGCGAAGACCGAGTTGCACGACAGCGCGAAGGACTCCACGAGCGTCCCGCCGCAGGACTCGCCGTTGGCGTTCTGCAGGTCGACGCCGCTGAGGGTCGCCGCGGTCTGCGCCGGGAACGTGTCCTGCGGCTTGGCGACGCCGTACTGCAGCACGCCCGTGGCGGTGATGATCTTGAAGGTCGAGCCGGGCGGCTGGAGGCCGCTGAAGCCGATGCCGGCGGCCGCGAGCACCTCGCCGGTCTTGGGGCGCAGCGCGACGACGCCGCCGAGCCGGCCGCCGAGCGCGGTCACCGCGGCCTCCTGGACCGACGGGGCGATGGTGGTGCGCACGGGCGCCGACTTGTGCGGCTCGCGCTCGGCCAGCAGCCGGGCGCCGGCGCGCAGCTGGCCGCCCGGGGTGCCCGAGAGCTGGTCGTCGAACGCGCGCTCCAGACCGGTGATGCCGACCTGCGCGTTCTGGGGGTAGCCGAGGAGCTCGTCGTGCTCCTTGCGGTCGGCGGGGATCGGGCCGAGCGCGCCGACGATCGCGGTCGCGGCGGCGCCGAGCGGCGAGCTGCGCTCCGGGCCCTGCGCGAGCGGCGTGCCGTCGCGGGCCAGCAGGTCGGCGCGCGCGGGCATCGTGGTGGTGCGGCGCAGCTGGTCGCCGGGGCGCAGGCCGGGGAAGACGAGGTTGGGCTCCCACGAGATGCGCGCGTCGTCGCCGTCGCGGACGATGTCGAGGTCGATGCTGGTGCGGATCCGGCCGAAGGCGCGCGTCCGGACGGTGACCGGCACGCGCCAGTGCCCGTCGCCCTCGTCCTTGGCCGGGCCGGTGACGAGGCCGGTCT
Organism: Baekduia sp.; assembly: GCA_036500525.1. Taxonomy (GTDB): domain Bacteria; phylum Actinomycetota; class Thermoleophilia; order Solirubrobacterales; family Solirubrobacteraceae; genus Baekduia. The sequence goes on from DASYBY010000674.1 coordinate 832, forward strand.
GCGTCGCGGTGTCCTGCGCGGCGCGGTAGCGCGCGGTGAAGGCGGCGAGCGGGTAGCGCTCCTGGGCGCTGGTCTCGATCTCGCGCCGCATCGCGGGGTAGTTGTCGTGCTCCCAGGCGATGGAGAAGCGGTGGACGGCGTCCTTCTCGCTCGGCCCGCCCGACGTGGCGCAGACCACGCCGATGCCCAGTCCGGCGACGACGACCACGCCGACGGCGACCATGCGCCGTCGCCGCGTGGTTGCGTCCTGGGGGCGGCTCGGCGGCATGAGCGATGCAAGGTACCGACGGACACGCGGGTAGGGTGCGCCCCGTTGACGCGCATCGACTGGCTGATCGTCGCCTTCACCGTCGTGATGGCCACCATCGGGTGGCGCCAGGGCTTCGTCGCCGGGGCCTTCGCGCTGGCCGGCTTCGCGGGCGGTGCCTTCCTCGGCAGCCGGCTGGGCCCGTCGCTGCTCCCGGACGGCTCGTCGTCGCCCTACGCGCCGCTGGTGTCGCTCGTTGCAGCGGTTACGGGTGGATCGATCCTGGCGGGGCTGCTGGAGACCGCCGGCTTCCTGGTGCGTCGCAGCGTGCCGATCCCCGGACTACGCGTGTTCGACGGGGCGCTCGGCGCGGTGCTCAGCGCGGCGATCGCGCTGGGGCTGGCGTGGCTCGGCGGCGCCGTGGCGCTCCAGACGCCAGGCGCGCGCGAGCTGCGCTCGGACATCCAGCGCTCGGAGATCCTGTCGCGTTTGAACTCGGCCCTGCCGCCGTCGGGGCCGATCCTCAACGCGCTGGCGCGCTTCGACCCGTTCCCGCACATCGACGGTCCCGACGCCGACGTGCCCGCGCCCAACGCGGCGATCGCGCGCGTGCCGGCGGTGAAGGCCGCGGCGCCGAGCGTCGTGCGGATCCTGGGGACCGCGTGCGGCCTGGGCGTGGAGGGCTCGGGCTGGGTGGCGGGCGACGGGCTGGTGGTCACCAACGCGCACGTGGTGGCGGGCGAGGACGACACGGTCGTGCAGCGCGAGGGCGAGGGGCCGAAACTCGACGCGGTGCCGGTCGCCTTCGACGCGACCAACGACATCGCGATCCTGCGGGTGGGCGAGCTGCACGGCGTGCCGCCGCTGACGCTGGCGTCGGACCCGCAGGTCGGCAGCCAGGCGGCGGTGCTGGGGTTCCCCGAGGACGGGCCCTATCGCGTGCGCGCCGCGCGACTCGGTCAGACGCGCGCGGTGGTCTCGCAGGACGCCTACGGCAACGGGCCGGTCACGCGGCAGATGACGACGTTCCGCGGCACGGTGGAGCCCGGCAACTCGGGCGGGCCGATGGTCGACACGTCGGGCCACGTGGTGACGACGGTCTTCGCGCGATCGACCGGGACGTCGCCCCGTGGGGGCTACGGCGTGCCCAACTCCATCGTGGCCCGCCGGCTGGCCGGCGTCGGGGCCGGGACGGCGCCGGTCTCGACCGGCCCGTGCGCCGACTGACGCGCCGAACCGTCACAACTTCGCGTCAGGGTCACCGGGCGCCGCCCGTGGTCGCTACGCTCCGGCGTCACATGGCCAAGACCCTCGTCATCGCCGAGAAGCCGTCCGTCGGGCGCGACCTGGCACGGATCCTCCCCGGCCCCTTCGAGAAGAAGTCGGGCGCGGGGGAGAAGACCGAGCGCTGGCTCGAGGG
>DASYBY010000675.1:0-5288 GCA_036500525.1 Baekduia sp.
CTCCACACCGCGTGGAAGCTGGAGCGCGGCCTGCCCCATCGCCAGGAGGTCGCGATGACCAAGACCTTCGTGTCGGAGGCGTTCGGCCGCATCGCCGATCGCGCGGTGCAGATCCACGGCGCCGCCGGCATCGCGCTCGACCTCCCGGTCGGGCGCATCTACCAGGATGCGCGCGCCGCGCGCATCTACGACGGCGCCTCGGAGGTGCATCGCATGACCATCGCGCGCGAGCTGCTGAAGCTCGCCATGCTGGGCGAATCGACCAAGGCCGCGACCGGGGACCTCGCCTGATGGCCCACGAGATCGCGCCCGACGACATCGTCCGCACCGCGGAGGAGGGCTCCGCGAACGGCCGCCCGCCGCTGCTGGTGATGGAGCCGCTGCTGGCCTTCCTCGACGCGCACGACCTCGGCGCCGGGGAGCCGGAGATCCACGCGATCGGCGACGGCCACTCCAACGTCACCTACCTCTTCGACCGCGGCGGCTCGCGCTTCGTCCTGCGCCGTCCGCCGCGCCCGCCGATCCCGCCCAGCGCCAACGACATGGTGCGCGAGGCCCGCGTGCTGCGCGCCCTGGAGGGCCGCGCGCGGGTGCCGCGCGTGCTCGCCTTCTCCGAGGACGAGGCGATCATCGGCGCGCCGTTCTACGTGATGGAGGAGGTCGTCGGCGACGCCGTGACCACCGCGATGCCCGCGGCCCTCGACACGCCGGCTGAGCGCCGGCGCACGGCCGAGGAGCTGATCGACGCGCTCGTGGAGATCCACGGCGTCGACTGGCGCGCCGCCGGGCTGGAGGGCTTCGGCAAGCCCGAGGGCTACTGCGAGCGCCAGGTGCGCCGCTTCCGCGGGCTCTGGGACCACAACAAGACGCGCGAGATCCCGGAGGTCGAGGCCGTCGGCACCTGGCTCAACGACCACCTGCCGCAGTCGCCGCCGGCGACGATCGTCCACGGCGACTACCGGCTGGGCAACGTGCTGCTGGCGCCCGAGGCGCCCGCCCGCGTGGCGACCGTGCTCGACTGGGAGATGTCGACGATCGGCGATCCGCTGGCCGACCTCGGCTACCTGTGCACGCTCTACGTCGAGCGCGACGACCCGTCGCTGGGCAAGTTCGAGCTGTCGAGCGTGACCCGCGCCGAGGGCTGGCCGACCCGCGCCGAGCTGATCGCCCGCTACGAGGACCGGTCAGGGCGCTCGATGAACGACATCCGCTGGTACCAGACGCTCGCGCTCTGGAAGTCCGTCGTGTTCATGGAGGGGAACTTCAAGCGCGCGTCGTCGGGCATGAGCGACGACCCGTACTTGATCGCCTTCGGCGACGGCGTCGTCAGCCTGGCCGAGCGGGCGGAGGCGCTGACCCGCGGCGCCTGAGCTACGCCGGGGGCCGGCCGGCGCTACGCCGGCCGGCCGCGGTGGGCGAGGCGCCGGCGGGCCTCTTCGATCCGCGCCTTGGTGCGCGGATCCTTGGCCAGCCGCTTCGCCTCGTCGGCGACCCGCCGGCCCTGGGGGCCGCGGGCGATCTTGGTGACCTGCTCGAGGAAGCGCGTCGACATCGTCTCTTCGACCTCCCCGGGCGGTCCGCCCGGCAAACGGTGCGGTCGGCTACGTCGCCGCGGCGTCGCGCTCGATGCGCGCCCGCAGCTCGGCGCCGCGCCCCGCCGACACGGCGCGCGCCGCCCGCTCGGTGGTCAGCGGCACGCCGCGGGCGATCGCGAGGTCCAGCAGCTCCTGGCGCTCGTCGCTCTCGCGCGCGGCCCGCAGGAACAGCCAGCAGAACAGGCCGATGGTCAGCAGCGACTCCTCGACCATCATGATCGAGCCGGCCACGACCTGATCGGCGCTGGGCGAGATGTGGTGCAGCGCCTCGCCGGGCGCGTAGGCGTGGTAGAACGCGCCGCCGCCGAAGAGGAAGGCGTTGGCCAGCGCCGCGCCGACCAGCCGCACGGCGAGGATGTACCCCGCCTTGGCGCCGGTCCCGAACCACTCGGGGGTCGGCAGCGGTCCGAAGAGGCACATCCACACGTTGGCGCCGAAGAAGATGAAGCACAAGTGCTGGATCGCGTGGATGCCGTCGTGGTGCAGCGCGGCCTCCTGCAGGGCCGGGATGTGCCACGCGTACAGGTCGATCGCCCACAGCGGCAGGGCGACCAGCGGGTGGGCGAGCACGCGCAGCTTGTCGAAGGCCTTGATCCGCAGGATCGGCGCCAGCACCGGCCCGGTCAGGCCGAGGACGATCAGCAGCGCGCCGACGTCGGCGATCAGCAGGTGCTCGGACATGTGCGCCCAGAACAGCTGCTCGCTGTAGGTCGCCAGCGGCGAGACGAGCACGAGGACGATCAGCGCGACGCCGCCGTAGTACGAGGCCTGGCGGAGCGCCGGGACCGCGCGGGGCGTGGAGCGCAGCGTCGCCACGCGCCGCCCGTAGAGCAGCATGCTCACCGCCGCGGGCGCGAGCTGCAGCGGCGCGAACTGGAAGGAGGCGAGGGCTAGGGGGCTCATCCGGCCGCCACCGCCGCGATCCCGCCGAGGGCGAGCACGACGCCCGTCATCTGCGCCCGGGCCAATCGCTCGTGGAGGAAGGATGCGGCCAGCAGCACGGTCGCGACCGGGTACATGCCGCCGAGGACCGACACGATGCTCAGCTCTCCCTTCGTCTCGGCGATCGCGATCAGCGTGGTCGCGGTGAGGTCGATCAGCCCGACCGCGGCGATGCCGAGCGCCAGCCGCGGGCTCGGCCGCACGCCCGGCGCGCCCAGGAAGAGGACCGCCGCGGCCACGAACGGCAGCGGCGCCGAGCGCGCGAGCACGATCGTCCAGAGCACCGAGGTGTCGGCCGGCGCGTCGGTCAGCACGAAGAGCCCGCCGAAGCCGAGCGCGGCGAGCAGCGCGAGGACGATCGCCTGGCGGCCCGCGGCGGCCGACGCGGCGTCGTCGTGCTCCTCGCGGGAGGCGAGCACGACGCCGACGACGATCGCCGCCAGCCCGGCCGCGGCGATGGCCGACAGGCGATCCCCGGTGGCGACCCCGACGATGACCGGCAGCGCCACGCCCGCCGCCGAGATCGGCGCCACGACGCTCATCGTCCCGATCGACAGCGCGCGGTAGAAGCAGCCCAGGGCGAGCACGCCGGCCAGGCCGCCGCCGACGGCCGAGAGCGCGTCGGTCGCGTCGGTGAAGAACGGCTCGCGCGCGGCCAGCGCGATGAGCGCGATCACCGCGAGCCCGCCGCCCTCGACCAGCAGCAGGACGATCGGGACGCTAACGCGGCGGCTGGCGAGGCCGGCCAGGAAGTCCGACAGGCCCCAGCACACTGCCGCGGTGAGCGCGAGGGCGATGGCCATGGACCGCTGATCGTGCCACGGTCGGCGCCGCGAGGCCCCCGGGCCCCGACGGGATCGCCGGAACCGCGGTCTGGTCGTGTTGTTGCACGGCCACCGGCTCGTGCGTGACGCCCGGGCCGGCCGGCCCGAAGACGAGCTGACGGAGGTAATGGGCGCGCCCGAAGCCGCCCGTCCCGACCGTCGCGACGCCCACGACGGCGACCCCGACGAGCACCGCGGGAAGGGCCGCACGGGAGATCCGCTCCCGCCTGTCCCCCGCTCCCGGTACCGTCGTGTCCGTGCGGCGACTCTCCATCGCGCGCTCGATCCAACTGGCGCTGCTGGGCTTGACGATCGCTCTCACGGCGATCGCTGGTTTCGGCGTGGGCGCCCTGTACTCCTCCCGGCAGCACTATGAGGATCAGCTCGGCCGCGCGTTCGAGGTCAAGGCGCAGGCCGGCCAGCTGCTCGCCGCCTCCGTCGTGGAGGAGGCCACGCTGCGCGCCCAGCGCTCCGGCGGTACCTCGGCATCGACGGAGCTGCGGGCCCGCCGTGCCTATGAACAGCAGCTCGCCGTCAGCCGCCGGCGGGCCTCCGACGACCCGCAGAGCCTCGCGCTGCTGGACCGCGCGGCGACGGCGCAAGCCGCGTTGCGCCGTCCGAAGGCGCCGTCGGGCGCCGCGCTGGCCGCCCGCGCGCCGATCGCCGCGCTCTCGCGCCGTCAGGACGAGCGCCTGGCGTCCGCCGACCACGCGGCGCGCAACGACTCTCGCAAGGCGCTGGCGGCCATCACGGCGGCCGGCGGCCTGGCGCTGGCGGGCGCGATCGCGCTCGTCGCGCTCCTGCTGGCCGGCGTGCGGCGCCCGCTGGAGAGCCTCGTCGACGCGTCGGGCCGGCTGGCCGGCGGCGACCTGACCGCGCGCGTCAACGAGAACACCGGCCCCGACGAGCTGCGCCAGCTCGGCCGCTCGTTCAACGCGATGGCCGTCGACCTCGAACAGGCCAACGAGCGGCTCGACGCCGAGCGACGGCGCCTGGCCGTCACGGTGCGCAGCCTCGGCGACGGCCTGGTCATCGTCGACGACGAGGGCCTCGTCGCCTCGGCAAACCCGCGCGCGCTGCGGCTGGTCCCCGAGCTGCAGCTCGGCCACCCGCCGGAGATCGGCGGCCTGGCGCTGCCGAGCACCGACGAGGCGGTCGGGGCCGAGGTGCTGATCGAGCACGAGGGCCGCACGCTCGCGGTCACGTCCGCGCGGCTGGAGGCGCACGCCGACGGCGGCGTCGTCTGGACGCTGCGCGACGCGACCGAGCGCGCCCGGCTGGAGCGCCTCAAGAGCGAGTTCGTCGCGACCGCCTCGCACGAGCTGCGCTCGCCGCTGACCTCGATCAAGGGGTTCGTCGAGCTGCTGCGCACCGGCGAGGGCCTCGACGACCGCCAGCGTGAGTTCCTCGACATCGTGCTCGTGTCGACCAACCGCCTCGTCGACCTCGTCAACGACCTGCTGGACGTCGCGCGCCTGGAGGCCGGGCGGGTCGAGGTCCACCGCCGGCCGATCGACGTCGCCGAGGTGCTCGAGGACGTCACGACGCTGCTGCGCGGGCGCATCGAGGCCAAGCACCAGCACCTGGAGATCGAGGTCGACGACGGCACGCCGCGCGTCCTGGCCGACGCCGCGCGCCTGCGCCAGATGCTCACCAACCTGGTGACCAACGCCCACCTCTACACCGACGAGCACGGCACGCTGAGCCTGGCGGCCGGCGCGTCGCCGGCGGGCGTGCGGATCGAGGTGTCCGACACCGGTCGCGGCATGAGCTCCGCCGAGCTGGAGCACGTCTTCGAGCGCTTCTCGCGCGGCAGCGGCTCGACCGGCACGCCGGGCACGGGCCTGGGGCTCTCGATCGTCAAGTCGCTGGTCGACCTGCACGGCGGCACGATCGACGTCTCCTCCACGCCGGGCAAGGGCACCAC
>DASYBY010000676.1:0-4051 GCA_036500525.1 Baekduia sp.
AGCGCGACGTCTACTTCGCCACGCTGCTGCTGACCGCCGCGTCGGCCGCGTTCCTGATGGCGCCGTCGGCCTTCCATCGCCTGACGTTCCGCGCCCGCCAGAAGCCGCACCTCATCCACCTCGGGACGCGCCAGACGATCGTCGGCATGGCGCTGCTGGGGCTGGCGATGAACGGCGCGCTGCTGCTGGTCACCGACTTCCTCTTCCAGAGCCGCACGGTCGCCATCACGCTCGCCTGCTCGATCACGCTCTTCGCGTGGCTCTGGTTCGGCGTCGCATTGCGACGGCTCGCGGCGGGCAAGACGGACTGGTGACCGCCAAACCCCCGCCCGCCGCGATCCTCGACATCGACGGAACGCTCGTCGACACCAACTACCACCACGCCGTCGCCTGGTACCGCGCGTTCCGCCAGCACGGCCACGTCGTGCCCGTGTGGCGCATCCACCGCCACATCGGGATGGGCGGCGACAAGATGATCGCCGCGCTGCTGAGCGAGGAGGTCGAGGAGCGCGAAGGGGAGGCGATCCGCGCCGCCGAGGGTGCGCTGTACCTCACGTTCATCGAGGAGGTCGAGCCGCTGCGCGGTGCCCGCGCGCTCATGGAGGATCTCCGCGACCGGGGCCGCCAGGTCGTCCTCGCCTCCAGCGCGAAGGCCGACGAGGTCGACCACTACCTCGACCTGCTCGACGCCCGCTCGCTGGCCGACGGGTGGACCACCTCGGCCGACGTGCAGCAGACCAAGCCCGCGCCCGACCTCGTCCTCGCCGCGCTGGCCAAGCTCGACGGCGCGCCGGCGATCATGGTCGGCGACTCGACCTGGGACTGCGAGGCCGCCGAGCGTGCCGGGATCGCGTCGATCGCGGTGCTCACCGGCGGCTTCTCCGAGGAGGAGCTGACCGCGGCGGGCGCGTCGGCCGTCTTCGGCTCGATCGACGAGCTGCGCGTGCGGCTGGACGACACCCCGTTCGGGTAGCGCTCGCCTCATGAGCATCACGCCGCTCCTCGAAGTCCCCCAGCCGGTCGAGCCCCCGACCCCGGTCGTGCCGCCCACGCCGTCGGTCCCCGCCGACCCCGTGCCGCCCAGCGAGCCGGCCCCGCCCGGCGAGCCCGTCGGCCCCGACGTGCCCGAGCCCGACACGCCGCGCGAGGACCCGATCGAGCCGCCGGCCGAGCCCGTCGAGCCCCCGGCGCCCGGGGAGTAGGGTCCCGCCATGGGCTTCGACCAGTACCACGAACCACCCGAGGAGCTGCCGGCCGAGACGCGCACCTTCGCGCGGCTGTGCGCCTCGTTGACCGAGGAGGCGGAGGCGATCGGCTGGTACGAGCAGCGCCTCGCGCTGGAGAAGGACCCCGAGGCGCACGCCGTCATGTCAGATGCCGTGGGCGAGGAGTACAAGCACTTCGCGATGGACCTGGAGTTCCTGCTGCGGCGCAAGCCCAAGTGGCGCGCGATCGCCCAGGGCGTGCTGTTCCAGGGCGGCGACATCGTCGAGCGCGGCGAGGCCGCCGAGGCCGCGGCGGGCGACGATGACGACGGAGGTGGCGGCTCCGCGCCGGCGCCCGTCGGCGCGACCGCCTCCTCGGGCTCCCTCGGCATCGGCAGCCTGCGGGGTGAGGGCCTGTGAGCGATCACCTGCTCCGCAGCCACGCGCCGATCTCCGACGCCGCCTGGCAGCTCATCGACGACGAGGCGCGCGACCGCCTGACGCCCGGCCTGGCCGCGCGCCGGCTGGTCGACTTCGCCGGCCCGCTCGGCTGGGAGTACTCCGGCACGAACCTCGGGCGCGTCGAGGACGTCGACGTCAGCCCGATCGGCGAGGTCGAGGGCCGCCGCCGTCGCGTGCTGCCGCTCGTCGAGCTGCGCGTGCCGTTCCGCGTCTCCCGCGAGGAGCTGCGCGCGGGCGACCGCGGCGCCGAGGACGTCGACTTCGACGACCTCGACGACGCCACCCAGCGCATGGTCGTCGCCGAGAACACCGCGGTCTTCCACGGCTGGGAGGACGCGGGGATCGAGGGCATCGCCTCCGAGTCGCCGCACGAGCCGATCCCCTGCGGCGACGCGATCGACCGCTACCCGAGCCACGTCGCCCGGGCCGTGGAGGTCCTGTTGCGCAACGGCGTCAGCGGCCCGTACGGCCTGGCGCTCGGCCGCGAGGAGTACACCCGCGTGACCGAGACCGCCGAGCACGGCGGCTACCCGCTCTTCGACCATCTCCGCAAGATCCTCGGCGGTCCGATCGTGTGGTCGCCGGGCGTCGTCGGCGGCGTCGTGCTCAGCCTGCGCGGCGGCGACTTCCTGTTCGAGAGCGGTCAGGACATCGCCGTCGGCTACGACAGCCACGACGCCGACGCGGTGACGCTGTACCTGGAGCAGTCGTTCAGCTTCCGGGTCGCCAGCCCCGAGGCGGCGGTGCCGATCACCCCGTGACGGCTGTGCCATCGGTGCCGGCCGCCCTGCGGGAGGCGGTCGGCGCCTGGCGCGCCGAGGGCCGGCCCCCGCAGGGCGCCGTCCCGTACGTCCGCGAGCGGTGGATCGCCGCGCTGCCGGAGCACGCGGCGACCCTGCGGGCGCTGCCCGGCGACGGGCTCGACCGGGCGGCGGCGCACGCGGCCGTCGCCGCATCGCTGGCGGCCGGCGAGCTGCTGGGGGCGTTCGTCGTGTCGCAGGTCTGGGGCTACGGCCGCAGCGGGTACGGGCCATTCCGCGTACGGCGGATCCTCGACCAGCCGGAGGCGGACCTGCACGTCCGCGCGAGCTACGACGAGCTGTGCGACGACGGCCCGGTCGCCGGCTTCGCCGCGTTCTCCGGTGAGCATCGCCTCCGGGGTCTCGGGCCGGCGTTCTTCACGAAGTTCATGTACTTGGCCGATCCGTCGCGGCGCGCGCTGGTTCTCGACGAGTACGTCCTGACCTGGCTGCGGGAGCGGGCCGAGGTCAAGTTGTCGCGGAACCCGCGCCCCGCTGACTACGAGCGCTATCTCCAGATCGTCGGCGGTTGGGCGGCGGAGCTCGACGTCCCGGACGAGGCCGTGGAGCGGCTGATCTTCACCGCCGAGGCCATGACGCGCCCGCGCAGCACGTGGTGACCAGGCCCGCCGCGTCCGCGTTTGCCGCCGTGCCGATGCGGTGAGCACGAACCCATGGCTGGAACCCCACTGAACGGCAAGCGGGTCGCGATCCTGGTCGCGACCGAGGGCATCGAGCAGGTCGAGCTGACCGAGCCGCGCAAGGCGCTGGAGGAGGCCGGTGCGACCGTCGAGCTGGTCTCGACCGAGACCGGCGAGGCGCAGGCCTTCAACCACCTCGACAAGGCCGACACCTTCCCGATCGACCACGCGGTCAGCGACATCAGCGCCGACGACTACGACGCGCTGATGCTCCCCGGCGGCGTCGCCAACCCCGACAACCTGCGCACGAACAGCGACGCCGTGAGCTTCGTCCGCGCGTTCTTCGACGCCGGCAAGCCGGTCGCGGCGATCTGCCACGCGCCGTGGACGCTGGTCGAGGCCGACGTCGTCCAAGGCCGCACGCTGACCTCGTGGCCGTCGCTGCAGACCGACCTCCGCAACGCCGGCGCCACCTGGGTCGACGAGGAGGTCCACGTGGACACGGACCCACCCACCCTCGTCACGAGCCGCAAGCCCGACGACCTCCCGGCCTTCAACGCGAAGATGATCGAGGAGTTCGCGGAGGGCCGGCACGAGGGCAACAAGCCGTCCGAGCGGTTCTCCAAGCAGGGCGCGAAGGCCTAGCGCCGCGGTCGTCGTTTGCGGCCCGCACGGTCGTGGCTGATGGTCGCCGGCGAGTGCCGGCGGGCGCCAGCCCGTCAAACCGGTGGGGGCCGTCAGGCGCGAGCGGGCGGCCCGCAAACGGCGACCGAACGCAAGATGTCCTGCGGGAGGTGTACGGAGCACCTCCCGTCGGGCACACTCTCCCGTCCATGCCCCGTTCGATCTGGACCGGCGCCATCAGCTTCGGGCTCGTCACCGTGCCCGTCAAGCTGTACAGCGCGGTCAACCGCAAGACGGTCCGCTTCAACCAGCTCAACGC
>DASYBY010000677.1:0-6406 GCA_036500525.1 Baekduia sp.
GAAGGCTTCATCGTGACCGGCGCGGAAGAGCGCGACCAGCTGCTCGTCGCTGCGCAGGCGCAGGAGCGGGCCGGTGACCGAGATGCGGCCGAGTCCGATGGGGTGAGATAGCGCTGAAGCTTCCACAGTAATCCTCCTTCGTCGACTCTAACGGGAGGCCCATATGACGGTTGCGCGTTTCTCATGAGTCTTTCAGAGAACGTTCACATCAACCACCGCCTAGTCTTCGCGCGCATGACCAACGTCGTCATCTCCTCCGCCGCGCGTACCGCGATCGGCTCCTACGGCAAGTCGCTGGCCGGCGTGAGCCCGAGCGACCTCGGCGCCACGGCCGCGCGGGCCGCGATCGAGCGCTCCGGCCTCGCGCCCGAGCAGATCGAGCACGTCGTGTTCGGCAACGTCATCCACACCGAGACCGCGGACGCCTACATGGCGCGCGTGGTGGGCATGAAGGCGGGCATCCCGAAGGAGACGCCGGCGTACACCGTCAACCGCCTGTGCGGCACGGGCGTGCAGGCGCTCGTCTCGGCCTGCCAGGCGATCCAGACCGGCGAGGCGTCGGTCACGCTGGCTGGCGGCGCGGAGTCGATGAGCCGCGCGCCGATGTGGATGACCCAGGCGCGCTGGGGCTCGAAGATGGGCCCGGCGCCGATCGTCGATCCCGTCCAGGGCGCGCTGACCGATCCGTTCCAGAGCATCAAGATGGGCGTGACGGCGGAGAACCTGGCCGAGCGCATGGGGATCTCGCGCGAGGACCAGGACGCGTTCGCGGTCGAGTCCCACGTGCGGGCGAGCCGCGCGCAGGGCGCGGGCCTGTTCGACGGTGAGGTCGTGCCGGTCGAGATCCGCGTCAAGCGCGACACGGTGGCCTTCGACAAGGACGAGCACATCCGCCACCAGGTCGACCAGGCGGGCATGGCGAAGCTGCCGACGATCTTCCTCAAGGACGGCGGCACGGTCACCGCGGGCAACGCGTCGGGGATGAACGACGCGGGCGCCGCGCTCGTGCTGATGAGCGATGACAAGGCGGCCGAGCTGGGCGCGCCGGTGCGCGCGCGGGTGTTGTCGTACGCGTCGTGCGGCGTCGATCCGGCGATCATGGGGATCGGCCCGGTTCCGGCGGTGCGCAAGGCGCTCGACAAGGCCGGCGTGTCGCTCGACGACATCGGCGTGATCGAGCTGAACGAGGCGTTCGCCGCGCAGGCGCTGGCGGTCATCCGCGATCTCGACCTCGATCCCGCGCGCGTCAACCCCAACGGTGGCGCGATCGCCCTCGGGCATCCGATCGCCGCCACCGGCGCGGCGATCACGACGAAGCTCCTGTCGGAGATGGAGCGCGGCGACCACCGCTACGGCCTCGTGACGCTGTGCATCGGCGGCGGTCAGGGCATCGCGATGCTGCTCGGCCGGGAGTAGGAGCGCACAGTCCCCGCGCACCTCTGGGTGCGCGGGGGCGCACGCGATAGGTACCCTCCGCGACCCATGGCGCACTACGAGACCGACGCCGAGGTCTATGAGCAACTCGGCGGCATCCTGACCAACCTGGTGTACAACACCGCTCGTCGCGAGCAGCTGCACCAGGCCGACGCGGTCGTGCAGTTCGCCTTCCGGGACCCGGTCGCGACCGTCACGCTCGACGTGCGCGCCAACAAGCGGGCCCGCGTGGACCTCGGGGACACCAAGCTTCGCGCCGACGTCGTGCTCGCGATGGACGCCGACACCGGCCGCGCGATCCTGCACGGCGAGCTGAGCCCGACGCTGGCCCTGGCCCGCGGCGAGGTCCGCACCAAGGGCCCCGTCGGCAAGGTCCTGCGCGTCGTGCCGGCGACCGTCGGCGCCCACGAGGTCGAGGCCGACATCGAGCCCGATCCGGAGCCCGAGGTCGTGGCGGAGGCGCCGGCCGCGCCGGCCGCCGACGCCGTCGAAGCGCCGGACGCGCCCGCTGCTGAGTCGGCGAGCGAGACGGCGGAGGCACCGGCGGTGGAGCCGGTGGAGGAGGCTGCGCCGGCCGCCGAGGAAGCTGCGCCTGCCGAAGAGGCCGCGCCCGTCGCCGAGGAAGCTGCGCCGGCGGAGGCCGCTGCGCCGGCCGTCGAAGAGCCTGCGCCCGCTGCCGAAGAGGCCGCGCCCGCCGCCGACGCCACCGAGGCCGCCGACGCGCCCGCCGCCGAGGCCACGACGGAGGCCACCGACGCTCCGCCCGCCGACCCGGCCCCCGAGGACGAGACGCCCGCGTAGCAGCAGGTCGTTTGCGCTCCCGGCGCGCCGGGAACCGCGAGTCCATGAAGCTCCTCGTGCTGGCGACCGATCCCGTCGATGCGTCCGACCTGCGCGGTGCGCTGCACGGTGAGGACCTCGACGGCGCCGAGGTGCTGGTCGTCTCGCCCGCCGTCAACGAGTCGGCGGTCGCGTTCTGGGTCTCCGACAGCGACGAGGCGATCCTCGACGCGGAGTCGACCGCCCGCACCACCGCCGACGCGCTCTCGGCCGCCGGCGCCCGCACCACCGCGCACGCCGGCGAGAGCGAGCCGCTGCTCGCCCTCCAGGACGCGCTGACGACCTTCCCCGCCGACCGCGTCGTCATCTTCGCCCGCGGCGACGACGAGGCGCGCTACCGCGAGGACGACGTCGTCGGCGAGGCCCAGCGCCGCTTCGACGTCCCCGTCACCGGCGTCACGCGCTGAGGTCCGGGCGGACGGCGGTGACCGTCTCGCGCAGCGTCTCCGCCGCGTCGTGCCGGGGACGCCAGCGGAGCAGGCGGCGCGCCCGCGCCGTGTCCATCAGCGTGGGCCGGCGCACCGCCTCGATCCACGTCAGCTCGTCGGGCATCAGCGGCAGGCGGGAGACGAGCTCCGCGGTGGCGCCGACCGCCAGGTCCGGCACCGGCACGCTGCGGTAGCCCAACGCCCGCGCGAGGTCCGACATCGTGATCGTGCCGCGCCCGGCCAAGTTGTAGGCCCCGGGCTCGCCGCGGCCCAGCACGCCCGCGCGCAGCGCCGTCGCGACGTCGTCGTGGTGCACGAGCTGGAACGGCACGCCCGGATCCGGCAGCACGGGCCTCACGACCGGCACGGCATCCAGCAGCGCCCGCACCGCGCCCGGCAGCCGATCGCCCCAGCGCACGTACGGGATCTGGTTGACGAGGATCGGCGCCTCCGGCCCCGCGACGATGCACGGCCGGAAGATGTAGGCGTCGGTCTCCGCGTCGTCGAGCACCTCGCTCAGCAGCGCCTCGACCTGCGCCTTGTGCTGCGAGTACGGCATGTTGGCGTTGCCCGCCGCCGGGTCGCTCTCGACGATCGCGCGGTCGAGGTCGGGGAACCCATAGGCCGCGACCGACGACGCGTAGACGAGCCGCTGCGCGCCCGCGGCGACCGCCGCCTCGAACACGTTGCGCGAGCCCTCCAAGTTGATGTGCTCGCTCTCGGCCGAGCCCGCGACGATGATGAAGGCCAAGTGCACGACGACGTCGGCGCCGGCGACGAGCTCCTCCACCGACCCGCGGTCCAGCACGTCGCCCTGGCGGTACCGCACCTTGCGCCAGCCGTGCGCCGCGGGGTCGAACGGGCGGCGCGCCATGCCGAGGATCCGGTCGACGCCGGCGGCACGGTCGAGCGCGCGCATGAACGGCTTGCCGATCTCGCCGGTCGGACCCGTCACCGCGACGGTGAGGCCCACGTCAGCGCCTCAGGCGGCCGGGATGTCGTCGTACCCGGGCTCGCCGGGCAGCAGGACGCGCGCCTGCTCGCCGCCGCCGACGACGCGCGGCGTCACGGGGACGACGTCGCGGCCTCGCGCGTGGTCCAGCAGCGCGTCGGAGGTGGGGAAGATCGCGAGCTGCTGGAGGTGCTTGATGGTGGGGAACACCAGGAGCAGGCGCTCCTCGGCGTAGGCCTCCAGCGCGCCCTGCGGCGTGTACCAGCCGAAGTCGACGCACTCGGCGCCGTCGACGCGCGGCTCGGCGCCCGCGGGCGCGGCCGCCAGGAAGAAGTGCGTGTCGAACCGGATCTTGACCTCGGGCGGCGTGATCCACTGCGAGAACTTCACGAGCGACGCCGGGTCGACGCCCTCGATCGCGGCCTCCTCGGCCAGCTCGCGCACGGCCGCCGCGCGGTGGGCGCCGTCGCCCTCGCCCTCGCCGGCGTCCACGGCGCCGCCGGGGAACACCCAGGCGCCGCCCATGAACCGCTGCTCGGGGTTGCGCCGGACCAGCAGCACCTCGAGGGCGTCCGCGCCGCCGCGCAGCACGATCACCGTGGCGGCCTGGCGCGGCACCGTCACCGAGCCGCCGTCGTTGAGCTCTTCCCCGGGGCCCGGCCGATCAACGTCCACCCGGGGGAGCCTACCGGCCGGGGGTCGGTACCTTTTGCGGGACATGAGTGAAAGCGCGATCGTTCAGAAGTGGATCTGCGAGTCCTGCGGGTTCATCTATGACCCCGCCGACGGCGATCCCGACGGCGGCATCCCGCCCGGGACCGCGTTCGCGGACATCCCGGACACGTGGTTCTGTCCCGTGTGCGGTGCGCGCAAGCGCGACTTCGTGGCCTACGAGGACTAGGGAAACGCCGGCCCAGGGGGCCGGGTTTCCTCGCGGGTGTCGGCCTTAGGGGGCCGAACCCGCGGCCGGGGGCGGGTCGCCGGCTGTACCCTCGTCGCCGTGGAGAACCGCCGCTCCATCGCGCTCGTGGCGGCCGTCGTGGGCGCGTCGTCGCTGGGCGCCGAGATCGCGGCCGCACGGCTGCTCGCGCCCTGGTTCGGCGCCTCGACCATCGTCTGGGCCAACACGATCGCCACCGTGTTGATCGCGCTCAGCGGCGGCTACTGGGTCGGCGGGCGCCTCGCCGACCGCGACCCCACGCTGCGCGGCCTCTGCCGGATCGTCCTCGTCGCCGCGGCGCTGATGGCGGCCGTGCCGTTCGTCGCCGGGCCATTCCTGCGGGTGTCGGTCGACGCGCTGGACTCCGTCGAGGCCGGCGCCTTCGCCGGCTCGCTGCTCGCGGTCCTCGTGCTCATCGCCGCGCCGGTGCTCGTCCTCGGCTGCGTCGCGCCCTACGCGGTGCGGCTCAGCGTCGACAAGCTCGAGGAGGCCGGCCGGATCTCCGGGCGGCTCTACGCGATCTCGACGCTCGGCTCGCTGGTCGGCGTCTTCCTCAGCGCGCTCGTGCTGATCCCGTTCCTCGGGACGCGGCGGACCTTCCTCGTCTTCGCGCTCTCGCTCGGCCTCGTCGCCGCGGTCGGGCTGCGCCGGCGGATCGGGGCGATCGCGCCCGTCCTTGCGCTGCTGCTCATCGCGCTACCCGTCGGCACGGTCAAGGCGACCGACGACGGCCGCGTGATCTGGGAGGGCGAGACCGACTACCAGTACGCGCGCGTGGTGGAGCGCGACGACGGCGAGCGGCGCCTGGAGCTCAACGAGGGCCAGGCCGTGCACTCCATCTACCGCCCCGGCGAGTGGCTGACCGGCAACTACTGGGACGAGCCGCTGGTCCTGCCGTTCGCCGCGCGCGCCGCCGGGCCGCGGTCGATCGCGATCCTCGGCAGCGCCGCGGGGACCGTCGCCCGCGCCTACGGGCACTTCCTCCCGGCGACGCAGATCGACGCCGTCGAGATCGACCCGCGGATCACCGAGGTCGGCCGCGACCTGTTCGCGCTCAAGGCCCCGCGCCTGCGGACCCACGCCGCCGACGCGCGCCCCTGGCTGCGGGCGACCCACCGCCGCTTCGACGTCATCTACGTCGACGCCTACCGCCAGCCCTACATCCCGTTCTACCTGGCGACCAAGGAGTTCTTCGCGCTCGCCCGCCAGCGGCTGAACCCGGGCGGCGCGGTGATCGTCAACGTCGGCCATCCCGAGGGATCGAACCGGCTGGAGCGCGTGCTGTCGGCGACGATGGGCGCGGTCTTCGCGCACGTCGCGCGCGATCCGTCCGAGGACACCAACACGCAGCTCGTCGCCGCCGACGTGCCGCTGAGCGCCGGGCGGCTGCGCGCGGCCGCCGCCCACATGGACGACCCCGGGCTCGCCCGCGTCGCCGACGGCGCCGCCGATCGGCTGGCCCCCGCGCCCACCGGCGGCCGGGTCTACACCGACGACGTGGCGCCGGTCGAGTGGCTCATCGACGCCTCGATCGTGCGCGTGGCGGCCGAAGGCGAAGAGTGACCGAGGCCGCCGGGCACGACGGCGTCGCGGGCCACGTCGTCGGTGCGCCGGCGAGGGGCTCAGCCGAAGATGTCTTGACACCGAAACATTCGGTGACTAAACTTTAGTCATCGAAATGACTTCTTCCTCCTCTTCCGCAGCACTCCCCACCTCTCCCCGCATCGAGCCCCACGTCTGGCGGATCGCGATCGTCGTGATCCTCGGCGCCATCATGTCGGTGCTCGACACCACGATCGTCAACGTCGCGCT
>DASYBY010000678.1:0-8752 GCA_036500525.1 Baekduia sp.
CTGGACGGCTCGATCACGATCATCGCGATGCCCGACATCTTCCGGGGCATCCACCTGGACCCGCTGGTCCCGGCCAACTCGTTCTACCTGCTGTGGATGATCCTCGGCTACCTGGTGGTCACGAGCGTCCTGATCGTCAGCCTCGGGCGCCTCGGCGACATGGTCGGCCGAGTCAAGATCTACAACTTGGGCTTCGTGATCTACACGGTCGCGTCGCTCCTGCTCGCCGTCGACTGGCTGACCGGCACCGGCGGCGCGCTCTACCTGATCGGCTTCCGCGTCGTCCAGGGCATCGGCGGCGCATGCCTGCTGGCCAACGCCGCGGCGATCATCACCGACGCGTTCCCCTCGCATCAGCGCGGCATGGCGTTGGGCATCAACAACATCGTGGGCGTCGCGGGCACGTTCATCGGCTTGGTCCTCGGCGGGATCCTCGCGCCGATCGACTGGCGCCTCGTGTTCCTGATCTCGGTGCCGGTCGGGATCATCGGGACGGTCTGGGCCTACATCAGCCTGCGCGAGCTGAGCACGCCGCGCAAGGCCCCGATCGACTGGGCCGGCAACGTGACGTTCGCGCTCGGCCTGATCCTGCTCATGGTCGCGGTGACCTACGGCATCCGCCCCTACGGCAGCCACGCGATCGGCTGGGGCAGCCCGCGCGTGCTCGGCCTGCTCGCCGCCTCGATCGTCTGCCTCGTGATCTTCGTGATCGTCGAGCGCCGCTCGGCCGACCCGATGTTCCGCCTGCCGCTGTTCCGCATCCGCGCGTTCACGTTCGGGACGCTCTCGACGTTCCTCTCGTCGGTGTCGCGCGGCGGCCTGATGTTCATCCTCATCATCTGGCTGCAGGGCATCTGGCTGCCGCAGCACGGCTACGACTTCACCGAGACGCCGCTCTACGCCGGCATCTACATGCTGCCGCTGACGATCGGGCTGCTGCTCGCGGGACCGACCTCGGGCTACTTCTCCGACCGCTACGGCGCCCGGCCGTTCGCGACCGCCGGGATGGTGCTGACGGCGATCGGCTTCGGGCTGCTCATGCTGCTGCCGACCGACTTCTCGTACATCTCGTTCGGCGCGGTGCTGTTCCTCATCGGCGCCTCGATGGGCATGTTCGCCTCGCCCAACCGCGCGGCGGTGATGAACAGCCTCCCCCGTGCCGACCGCGGCGCCGGCGGCGCGATGAACCAGACCTTCCAGAACTCGGCGCAGGTGCTGTCGATCGGCATCTTCTTCACGTTGATGATCATCGGGCTGTCGGCGACCCTGCCGAGCACGATGAGCGTCGGCCTGCAGGCCCACGGCGTCGACCCCGCGACCGCCCACCAGGTGGCGACGCTGCCGCCGGTGTCGATCCTCTTCGCCGCGTTCCTGGGGTACAACCCGGTGCAGCACCTGCTCGGCCCGCACGCGCTCGGCGCGCTGTCGGCCCACAACCAGTCGGTGCTGACCGGCAGCTCGTTCTTCCCCAACTTGATCTCGGCGCCGTTCCGGTCCGGCCTACACGCGGCCTTCACCTTCGCGATCATCGCCTGCCTCATCGCGGCGGTCGCGTCGCTGATGCGCGGCGAGCGCATGGTCGACGACGACGACGTCCCGATGGACCCCATCCCCCGCCGCCGCGCGCCGGCGGCGATCCAGCCAGAGGAGCAGCATGCAGGTTGAGTGGTACGGACAGTCCACGTTCCGTCTGACCGACGGTGAGCACACCGTGGCGATCGATCCCTTCGGCGACATGTCGGGCGTGGCCGCCCACGGCATCCGCTGGGAGTACCCGGCGATCACCGGCCTGGAGGCTGACCTCCTGCTGGTGACCCACGAGCACGCCGACCACAACGGCGTCGAGGTCGTCGGCGGCGACCCGGTCACGCTGCGGTCGACCGCGGGCACGCACGAGTCGCCGATCGGCGAGGTGCTCGGGATCGCCTCCGAGCACGACGAGGTCGCCGGCACGCAGCGCGGCCCGAACACGTTCTTCAAGTTCACGCTCGGCGACTGGCGCGTGGCGCACCTGGGCGACCTCGGCCAGCGCGAGCTGCGCCCCGAGCAGCTCGCGGCGCTGGGCACGGTCGACCTGCTCTTCGTGCCGATCGGTGGCGGACCGACGATCGGCGCCGAGCAGGCGCACGTGATCGCCGCCGCCACCGGCGCGCGGATGATCGTGCCGATGCACTACCGGACCGAGCGCATCTCGTTCCTGGAGCCGGTCGACGCGTTCGCCGAGCAGGCGGCCAACGTCGAGCAGCTCGAGTCCGCGACCTTCGAGGTCGAGGCGATCGGCGACGGCGACGGGCCGGTCGTCGTGGTGCCCGCGGCCCCTTAGGGAGCGGCGAGGCGCGCGAGCCACTCGCGCAGCAGGACGGTCTCGCCGGCGCTGAGCGCGGCGGGATCGTCGTCGAGGGCCGCGGCCAGCGCGATGGCCGCGGCGGGGACCGACGGCTCGCCCCGCTGAGCGTCCGGTCCGGGCGCGGTCGTGATCCGTGCCAGCACGGCGTCGCGGACCTCGTCCGACAGCGCCAGGTCCACCGAGCCCGCGGGCTGCGTGATGAGCGCCATCACGACGCCGGAGCTGGCGGCGACGATCTGCGCGGCGGCCTGCTCGGGCGCGACGCGCAGCCGGCCCTCGCGCGCCGCCGGGCGCAGCGTCTCGAGGATCATCGCCTCGACGTCGGCCACGACGCCGCACGGGCGCCCCGGGATCACGCGGCCGTAGATCAACGCATAGAAGTTGGGGTTCTCCAGGCCGAAGCGGATGTGGCCGTCCCAGCCGTCGCGCAGGTCGGCGATCGGGTCGCGGGGACCGGTGGCCTCGGCCCGCCGGCACGCGAGGAACTGCCGCAGCCCGTGGCTGACCACGGCCTCCAACAACCCCTGCTTGCTGCCGAAGTGGTGGTACAACGTCGGCGCCTGGACGCCCGCGCGCTCGCAGATCGCGCGCGTCGACACCTCCCCGCCTGCTGGCCGGCGCGCGGCTGCTGGAGGAGGCCGACGCTATAGCGCGACGCATAGCGCGGTCGGCGCCGAGCCGCGGCGCGACCCCGACCGCCGCGCGCCCGCGGCGATCGGGAGCGCCGCGCCGGAGGCCGGCCGCGGCGCGGCGCGGCGCGCGACGGTCCCCGCTCAGCAGCGCATCCGCGGCGCCGTGTCGCCCAGCGGCAGGCAGAGGCTCGTCCGGCGTGGTGTCCCGGTGCGGCCGATCCGCCAGCGGGCGACGGTGCCGTCGTAGCGGTGCGCGGTGACGGTGACCTCGAGCGTCTGGCCGGGCCGCAGGCGCGTGGCGGCGGAGCCGAGCCGGGCGCGCAGGTTCACCGACGTGCCGCCCGGCCGGACGGTCGTCGCACAGCGCGGCGTGCCCGTGCAGCGCACCCGCACCGTCGCGCCCTTCGGCAACCGCCGCACCGTCAGCGAGCGCAGCGCCGTCCGCGACCAGGTCGCGTCGATCACGGCGCGGTTGGCCAGGCCCAGCTCGTGCAGCCCCCACGGCGGGTTGGCGTTGACGACGCGGCCCGGCCGGCAGGTCGCCACGAAGCTCGCGAAGCGCGACGTCGGGTGCTGCCCGCGGATCGTGTAGACGCCGGCCGGCACGCCGGTCCACACCACGCCGCCGTCGCGCGAGGAGAGCACCTGCGCGGGATCGGGAAGGACCGCCGCGTTGAAGTAGATCGGCGGGGGCAGCGCGGGCGTGGCGCTGGCCGTCGCGCCCGCCACGCCGTGGGCGCCGTAGGCGATGAAGCCGGGGTAGTCGCGGTCGCGGACGTTCCGCGTGCTGAACGTCGAGACGATCGCGCACGCCGAGGGATCGCCGGCGGCGTCGACCGGCACGGCCAGCAGCGCGACGAGCGCCTGGTACACCGCCGTCGACGGCGTCTGGAAGTTCACGTTGGCCAGGTCGGCGCCCGCCGTGCGGAACGTCTGCAGGTAGATGGTGTGGTAGCCCGCGGCCACGATGTAGGGCGTGATCGTCGCGCGCGCGGGGACGGCCAGGTCGTAGGTCCCGTCGGCCCCGACGGTGGCGTGCAGCCGCGAGTCCTCGGCCACGCGGATCGTCGCGCCGGGCAGGAGCTTCTCCACCTTGTTGAACTCGTACGCCGTGCCGCGCAGGTGCACCGTGCGCGTCGCGGCATCCGCGGAGCCCACGGCGACCGACAGCAGCGCCGCCGCCACCGCCGCACCCAGCAGCGCGCGCACGGCTCAGGCCCCGCCCGCCGGCGGACCCTCGGTCTCCAGCACGTCGAACGACCAGATCTCGCTCGCCGTGCCGACCGGTCCGCCCTCGCGGTGCTGGCGGTGGCCCGCCGTGAAGTCCGGCCCGGACACCCAGCCCTGGAAGTCCTCCTCCGACCGCCAGCGCGTGACCACGAGGCAGACCTCGCGGTCGTCGTTGGGGCGCAGCAGCTCGAAGGACTCGAAGCCCTCGGCCGACGACACCTTGCCCGCCCGCGTGGCGAACCGCTGCTCGAAGTCCGCGAAGCGCTCCCGCGGGACCGTGATGGCATTGATCTTGACGACGCTCACGCCGTGGATCGTCGCACGCCGACCGCCCGGGTAACGTGACGCGCCCATGGCCAGCCCGATCCTCCGCGAGACCATCAAGAAGCTGAAGGATCGCCGCACGCTGCTGCAGCGCCAAGTCAAGGGGCCGCTGGCCGAGCTGCAGCAGATCGAGGAGGACCTCAAGGCGCTCGGCGCGGCGCCCTCGACGAACGTGCGCCGAGTGCGCGCCTCCGCGGCGCCGAAGGCCGCCCGCACGCCCGCGCCCCGCACCCCCGCCGCGCCCCGCGGCGCCCACCAGGCCGCGATCCTCCGCGCGATCCGCAACGGCGCGACCACGCCCGAGGAGATCGCGGCCAAGACGGAGATCGCCGCCCCCGCCGTCAGCCGCGCGGTCACCACCTACGCCACGAAGTCCAAGCTCGTCGTCAGCGGCCCCAACGGCCTGACGCTGACCAAGGCCGGCCGCGAGAAGCTCGCCGAGCTGGAGGCCGTCTAGGTCTCACCGGGCCACGCCGGGGTTTCCCGTCCGGCGCAACGGACAGGATGGCCGGTATGGAGATGCCCGCAGGGTCGACGGCCGGAGGGAGCGCGTCGCCGGCGGCGCTCATCACCCTCTCGGCGTCCTACGGAGCGGGCGGCAGCGAGGTCGGTCCGGAGCTTGCGCAGCGGCTGGGCGTGCCGTTCGCCGATCGCGCCATCCCGGCCGCCGTCGCGGACCGCATGGGGATCTCGCACGAGGAGGCCAACCGCCGCGACGAGGACGTCGAACGCGGCCTGGACCGCATCCTCCACAACCTCGTGCCGATGGCCGAGCTGTACGGGATCGGCGGCGTCGACCCGGCGTTGTTGAAGGCCACGGCGCACCACGAGGCCGCGGCCGAGGTCATCCGGGAGCTGGCCGCCACGGGCCGCGGGGTCATCCTCGGCCGCGCCGCCGCCGTGGTGCTCGCCGACGATCCGCGGGCGCTGCACGTCCGGCTCCACGGGCCGGCCGCCCGCCGGATCGTGCAGGCGATGCGCCTGGAGGACGTCAGCCGCGAGACCGCCGAGCGGCGCCAGCGCGAGACCGACCGGGCGCGCGAGGCCTACGTCCGCCGCTACTACGACTGCAACCCCTCCGACTGCGAGTTGTATGACCTGGTCCTCGACTCGACCCGGCTGCCGCTGGCGACCTGCGTGGACCTGATCGCGACCGCGAGCACCGCGCTGCAGCGCGAGCTCGCCGACCGCGGGGCATGAGCGACGGCCGCGAGAGCGACGCGGGCCGCCTCTCGCGCGCCTCGCTGGCCGCCGGCGATCCGACCGGCTGGTTCGAGCGCCTCTACGCCGAGGCGCAGACCGGCGACGCGATCGTCCCGTGGGATCGCGCCGCGCCACATCCGCTGCTGGTCGAGTGGGCGCAGGAGCGCGGGCTCGACGGCGCCGGGCGGCCGGCGCTGGTCGTCGGCTCCGGTCCCGGCCACGACGCGGAGTACCTCGCCGGGCTCGGGTTCACGACCACGGCCTTCGACATCTCCGAGACCGCCGTCGCGGCGGCCCAGGCGCGCTTCCCGGACTCGCGCGTCGCCTACCGCACCGCCGACCTGCTCGATCTGCCCGCCGGCTGGGACGGCGCGTTCGACCTCGTGGTCGAGATCATGACCGTCCAGGCGCTGCCCGATCCGCCGCGCGCCACGGCGATCGAGCACCTCTCGCCGCTCGTCGCGCCCGGCGGCACGCTCTTCGCGGTCGCCGCCGCGCAGCACCGCGACGGCGTCGACGAGCAAGGCCCGCCGTGGCCGCTGAGCCGCGCCGAGATCGACGCCTTCGCCGGCGACCGCCTCACCCCGGTCGCCATCGAGCAGACGGCGCTGCCCGGCCAGGAGCAGGCCGGCTGGTGGCGCGCCGAGCTGCACCGCCCCGCCTGAGCGCACCGCCGCGCGGTTCGTGCCCGCCGCACCTCCGGCCGCCGGACTCCCTGCACCGCGGACGCCGGGCAGCCGCCTCGCGCGATCGACCACCCGTTGCGAGCCTGTCGGCGACCGTCCTCTCCCCTCCCCGCCAAGGCTCATGCTCCCCATGCTCACCGAGCTCACCCACGCCGCGGACGACCTCGCCGCGCAGGCCGCCGACCAGCGGCCCGACCTGGCCTCGGCCTTCGCCGACGACGGCTGGGTCCACGTCACGATCCACGACATGTTGATGACGCGTGGCGACGTCGCGTTCCTGCCCGGCGACGTCGCGCTCGCGCGGCCCGCCGTGGCCCGCCACCCGGGCGACTTCATCGTCTACAGCACCCGGACCGCCACGCTGGCCGGCCTGCGCCACGACGAGCACTTCGCCTTCGCCGACGATCCGACGCCGGCGTGACCGCGTGACCCCGTGACCGCGCGCTGACGCTCACCGCTCGGCACCACGTGGACCGCAGCGCCGCGGCGGCGTACGCTCGGCGCCGTGCGGAACGACCGCGAAGCCCACGACGATCGCGACCGGAGGCGGAGGTAGCGCGTGCGCGAGCTGCTCGACGCCCTGGCGCGGTGGGAGGCCGCCGGCGACGCCGTCGCGACCGCCACCGTGGTCGCGACGAAGCGGTCCGCGCCCCAGCCCGTCGGCGCCAAGCTGGCGCTCAGCGCGTCGGGCGACATCGCCGGCGCGGTCTCCGGCGGCTGCGTCGAGGGCGCGGTCGTCGATGCAGCCGCGCGCGTCCTCGCGGGCGCGCCGCCCCAGCTGCTGCAGTACGGCATCGCCGACGAGGAGGCCTGGGACGTCGGGCTGCCCTGCGGCGGCGAGATCACCGTCTGGGTCCAGCGCCACGATCCGGCCGGCCACGGCGGGCGCTTCGCGGCGCACGTCCGCGCGGGCGAGCGCGTCGCGGTCGTCGCCGCCATCGACTCCGTCCCGCGCCCCGGCGCCACGCTCCTCGTCACCGCCGACGGCCGCGTCGACGGCACGCTGGGCGATCCAGCCCTCGACGCGACCGCGCTCGCGCTGGCGCAAGACGCGCTGTGGACCGAGCACCGCACCCTCCACGACACCGAGCACGGCCGGCTCTTCGTCGACGTCGTCGCGCCCCCGCCGCGGCTGCTGATCTTCGGCGCCGTCGACCTCGCCGCGCAGCTCACGGCACTGGCCACGGCCACCGGCTGGCGCGCGTTCGTCGTCGACCCGCGCTCGCGGTTCGCCACCGCCGCGCGCTTCCCGGCCGCGGAGCGCGTCGTCGCCGGCTGGCCGCAGGAGGCGGTCCCCGCGCTCGGCGGGATCGACCGCGCGACCTCGGTCGTCGTGCTGACCCACGACCCCAAGCTCGACGACGCCGCGCTGGCGATCGCCCTGCGCTCCGACGCGCCCTACATCGGCGCGATGGGCAGCCGCCGCGCGCAGGCCAAGCGCCGCGACCGGCTGCTGGCCGCCGGCTTCGGCGACCGCGACCTCGCCCGCCTCTCGGCCCCCGTCGGGCTCGACCTCGGCGCGCTGACCGCCGAGGAGACCGCCGTCTCGATCCTCGCCGAGCTGATCGCCGTGCGCCGCGGACATCCGGGTGGGCGCCTGCGCGACGCGCGCGGCCGCGTCCACGAGGTCCCCGGCTGAACCACCGTTCGCAAAGCGGTCACGAGGACGGTCGCCCGGCGTCCTAGGGTGGAGACATGCTTCCCGTTCCGATTCGCGCCGGTCTGCAGATCCCCAACTTCAACCTGCCGGGCGTGGAGCCCGCCGGGCTGCTGGCGAAGATCACCGAGATCGCCCATACCGCCGAGGGCGCCGGCTTCGACTCGCTCTACGTGATGGACCACCTCCACCAGATCCAGGGCGTCGGTCCGGAGGAGAACTGGATGCTCGAGGGTCCGACGACGCTCGCCGCGCTGGCTGCGAGCACGTCGACGGCCAACCTCGGCCTCATGGTCGGCGGCGTGACCTACCGCAACCCGGCGCTGATGGCCAAGATCACCACGACGATCGACGTCCTCTCCGGCGGCCGCGCGATCCTCGGCATCGGCGCCGCGTGGTTCGAGGGCGAGCACCTGGCCTACGGCTTCGACTTCCCGCCGCTGGGCGAGCGCTTCGAGCACCTGGAGGACGCGCTGAACATCTTCCGCGCGATGTTCACCCAGGAGCGCGCGACCTACCAGGGCAAGCACCACCACATCGAGCAGGCCTACAACAACCCGAAGCCGATCCGCGGCGACATCCCGATCCTCATCGGCGGCAGCGGCGAGCGCAAGACGCTGCGCATGGTCGCTCAGTACGCCGACGCCTCCAACGTGTTCGGCGATCCCGCGCA
>DASYBY010000679.1:0-6336 GCA_036500525.1 Baekduia sp.
CCGTCGCCGCCGAAGCGCTCGCGCAGCTCGCGCTTGAGGAGCTTGCCGGAGGGGTTCTTCGGCAGCTCGTCGACGAAGTGGATGGCCTTGGGGAGCTTGAACGGGGCGAGGTGCTCGCGCGCGTGGGCCAGCAGCTCCTCCTCGGTCGCGGGCTCGCGCGTGACGACGACGGCGGTGATCGCCTCGATCCAGCGCGGGTGCGGTGTGGCGATGACGGCGACCTCGGCGACGGCCGGGTGCGTGTAGAGCGCGTCCTCGACCTCGCGGCTGGCGACCAGGACGCCGCCGGTGTTGATGACGTCCTTGACGCGATCGACGACGAAGATGTAGCCCTCCTCGTCGATCCGCACCAGATCGCCGGAGTGGAACCAGCCGCCCGCGAACGCCTCGGCGGTCTCCTCGGGCTTGTCCCAGTAGCCGGTGCAGAGCTGCGGTGAGCGGTAGCAGACCTCGCCCCGGCCGCCGGCGGTGACGTCGTCGCCCGCGTCGTCGACGACCTTGATCTCGACGAACAGCACCGGCCGGCCGGCGGAGTCGGGGCGCGCGTCGTGCTCCTCGGGGCGCAGCACGGTGGCCAGCGGGCCGATCTCGGACTGGCCGAAGGCGTTGTAGAAGCCGACGCCGGGCAGGGCCTCGCGCAGGCGGTGCAGCACCGGCACCGGCATGATCGACGCGCCGTAGTAGGCGCGGCGCAGCGCCGACAGGTCGCGCGTGGCGAAGTCGGGGTGCTCGGAGATCGCGATCCAGACGGTGGGCGGCGCGAAGAGGTTGGTGATGCCGTCGCGCTCGATGGCCTCCAGCATGTCGGCCGGGACCGGCTTCTCGACGATGTGGTTGGTCGCGCCGAGCATCAGGTAGGGCATCAGGAACGCGTGCATCTGCGCCGAGTGGTAGAGCGGCAGCGGGTGCAGCGGGACGTCGCCGGCGGCGAAGTCGTTGCCGACGACGCACGAGACGTACTCGTGGATGAACGCCCGGTGGGTCATCATCGCGCCCTTCGGCGCGGCGGTCGTTCCCGAGGTGTACAACAACTGGACGAGGTCGTCGTCGGCGACCTGGACGTGGCTGAGGTCGGGCACCTCGCCGACCAGCGCCCAGTCGAGGACATCGATGTTGGTGTCGATCCCGTCGCGCAGGGTGCCGCGGTGCGCGATGACGCCGAGGTCGCCCGCGACGGCGTCGACCGCGTCCTGGAGCGCCGGGTCGGCGAACAGCGCGGTGCTCCCGGACTGGGTGATGATGTAGGACAGCTCGGCGCCGACCAGGTTGTAGTTGACGGGCACGTGGACGAGCCCGGCGCGGGCGCAGCCGAGGTAGAGCAGGAGGTAGGCGTCGGAGTTGGTGCCCAGCGCGGCGACGCGATCGCCCTTGGTCAGGCCGAGCTCCAGCAGGCGGGCGGCGACACGGCTGACGGCGTCGTCGAGCTCCTCGTAGGTCCAGCGGCGCTCGCCGAAGTGCACGGCGATCCGCTGCGGGTGCCGCCGCGCGCTGCGACGGATCACTTCGGCGACGGTGCTCGTCATCTCCATGGAGAGAACCTATCCGGCGGTCGGGTCCGTGGAGCCGCGGATGATCAGCTCCGACGGCAGCACGCGGTTGCGCGGGCGCTTGCCCTGCAGGCGCGCGTAGAGCAGCTCGAAGGCGGCGGCGCCGAGGGCCTCGGAGTCGAAGCGCACGGTCGTCAGCGGCGGGTTGGTCAGGCGGGCGATGTCGAGGTCGTCGAAGCCGACGACGGCCAGCTCGCCCGGCACGTCGATGTGCAGCGCGGCGGCGGCGGAGAGGAGCCCGGCGGCGAGGATGTCGTCGTCGCACAGCACGGCGGAGGGACGGTCCGGGTGGGCGAGGATCGCGTGACCGGCGGCGATCGTGCTCTCGGCGTCGAACTGGCTGAACGCGGTGACCTGCGCGGCGGGATCCAGGCCGTGGGCCTCGAGGTGGGCGACCCAGCGGGCGTGGCGGCGGTCGAAGGTCTGGCCGCCGACGGCGGAGCGCAGGTAGCCGATGTCCGTGTGGCCCAGCTCGTGGAGGTGGGCGAGCGCGGCGTCGGTGCCGGTCTCGACGTCGAGGCGGACGAAGGGCATGCGGCTCTGCTCGACCTCGACGAGGACGACCGGCGGCGCGCCGGGGAGGCGCAGGGAGGCCGGCGGGTCGGCGGCGAAGAAGAGGAAGCCGTCGACGGTGCCCTCGCGGAGGACCTCGACGGAGCCGTCGCCGAGGGCGGCGCCGTAGTTGTCGTCGATGAGGACGACGACGTGGCCCATCTCGCGCGCGGCCCGCTGGGCGCCGCGCAGCGTGCGGCCGAAGAAGGGGTGCGTGACGTCGCGGACGACGAGGCCGACGGCCGCCGCGGAGCCCGACCGCAGGGCGCGGGCGGCGGCGTTGGGGCGGTAGCCGAGGTCGCGCGCGGCGCGGCGGACGGCCTCCGAGGTCGCCTCGGAGACGCGGCCGACGGCCTTGCCGGAGAGGACCAGCGAGACGGTGGTCTGGGAGACCCCGGCGCGCTTGGCGACGTCGATGCTCGTGACCTTGCGCGCGGCGCGCGAGGCGGCCCCGGTGACCGGGCGGGAGGTGCGGGAGTTCGAGGCGATGGCGGGACTTCAGCACGGTCGGGCTCGAAGTGTGGCGTCATACGTAGTACGCTGGTACGTATGACCCTCCCCTTCTCCGATCGTTCACCCTCGACCCTGGCGCGCAGTGCGCTCGTGGCCGCCGTGCTCGCCGCGGGTGCCGGCGCCGGCGTGACCGCCGCGGCGTCGCCGTCGGCGACCGATGCATCCGTCGGCGTCCGGACCGCCGTGCTGGCCGGCCCCGATGCCCCGAACGCCGCCGTGGCCCGCGCCGCCGGGTCGGTCCGCGGCGCCGCGGAGATCCGCCGCGTCGGCGGCTCGCTCGAGGCCCAGGCCACCGCCGCGGGCCTCGCGGGCGAGGGCTACGCCGCCGTGATCGGCGTCGGCGCCCAGGCCCGCGCGGCCGTGGCGCAGGCCGCAGCCGGCGAGGTCGGCGACGGGACGCGGTGGGGCGTGGAGCGGTAGGCGCGACGGGCCCGCGACCGAGTGCGTGTCGGTTTGGGCCTCCATATGGAGCCCGATCCGACACGGATCGGCTCACCTGCGCAGCTCGCGCGCGATGGCGTCGGTCGCGCAGCCGACGAGGCCCGCCGCGTCGAGGAGCTCGATGACGGTGTGGCCGGTGAGCGCGCGGTCGAGCGCCGCGGAGAGGCGGCGGCGGACGATGGTCGTCGCCGGCGCCAGCGGGGACAGGGTCGCGGTGGCGCGCAGCAGCTCGTCGACCAGCTCGCCGATCGCCTCGGCCGGCGTGGAGTCGGGATCCTGGGCCATACCTCGACTAGGTGGCCGGAGCCCGGAACTCGCCCCCGGTTCTCCCGTAGGTTGCCGACATGACGCTCAAGCCGCTCCTGCTCGCCGGCGCGCTGCTCGCCCTCGCCGCACCCGCGATGGCGACCGCCGCCACCCCGGCCAAGGTGATCGACTGCCATACCTACTCGGACTTCCCCAACACGCAGATCAGCTCGGCGCGCGGGATGACGTGCCAGGCCGCGGTCACGGTGATGAAGGCCTACCGGGGCGACATCTCCCGGAAGTTCAAGGCCCCCCAGGGCTTCACGTGCCGGCAGGCCAGCGGCAGCCAGTACGGCGGCCAATGGCGCTGCACCAAGGGCGCGAAGGCGTTCCGGTTCGAGTTCAAGGACTGACGGCAAGACGCGTTGCAGCGGGGGCCGGCGGGTGACCAGTAGACGTTTCGTGGGCAAGAGCTAGGTACCGCCGCCCCCACGCCCGATCGCCCCTAGACACCGCGCCCCACGCGGCCCGGCCGCCGCTCACCCATTCGGGTCACCGCCGAGACCTCGTGTGTGATCTTGGGTAACCCTGGGGTTCGTACCCGCCGAACGGTCCTTTTGGGACCGCCGCGACTCGGCCGCCTCACCCATCCTCAGCCCTTGGGGCGGGGCGGCCGAGAAGCGGTCTGCGGCGCCGCCGACCCGCGCGACACAATGCGGACCCGATGCACGGCCAGGACGTCACCCCGCCGGCGCGGCGTCCGTGACGCTGCGCCTCGACCGCCGCGAGCTCGCGGCCATCTTCGTGGGCGGCGCGCTCGGCACGATCGCGCGCGCCGAGCTGGCCGACGCGCTCCCGCACGGCAACGACCAGTGGCCGTGGGCGACGTTCATGGTCAACATCGCCGGCGCGCTCCTGTTGGGGTACTTCACGACGCGCCTGCAGGAGCGCCTGCCGCTCTCGGCCTACCGCCGGCCGCTGCTGGGCACCGGCCTCTGCGGCGGGCTGACCACCTTCTCCACGATGCAGCTGGAGATCCTGCGGATGCTCGACGAGCACGCCCTCGGCCTCGCGCTCGGGTACACGGCGGCGAGCCTCGCCGCCGGGTTCGCGGCCGTCGCGTTGTCCACCAACCTGGTCCGGCGAGCGAGCTTCGGCCGATGAGCCTGCTCGTCGTCCTCGGCCTCGGGCTCCTCGGCGGCGCGGGCGCGGTCGGGCGCTTCGTGCTCGACGGCGCCGTCTCGCGCCGCACCGGCCGCGCGTTCCCCTACGGGACGCTCGCGGTGAACGTCAGCGGCGCGCTGGTCCTCGGCGTGCTCGTGGGCGCGGGCGTCGGCGGCGACGCCTACCGGCTGTGGGGCGTCGGCCTGATCGGCGGGTTCACGACGTTCAGCACGTGGATGCTCGAGAGCCATCGCCTCGCCGAGGAGGGCCAGGCCCGGCTCGGCGCGCTGAACTTCGCCGTCAACCTCGTCCTCGGCGTGCTCGCGGTGCTCCTCGGCCGGTACCTCGGAGGCGCGCTGTGAGCCCCGACGCCTCCAAGCTGACCATCTTCTTCGGCGAGCGCGCGCGGGCCGACGGCGCCTTCCTCGCCGACGCGCTGATCGACGTCTTCGCGCGGCACGAGCTGCAGACGAGCCTCGTGATGCGCGGCGTCGCGGGCTTCGGCGCCCGCCACCAGAGCACCGACCGGCTGCTGAGCATGTCGGAGGACTTGCCGCTGGTCGCGGTGGCGGTCGATCGCCGCGAGCGGATCGCGGCCGCGCTGGCCGACGTGCGCGCGCTGCCGCGGTTCAGCGGGCTCGTGCTGCTGGAGGACGCACGGCTGCTCATCGGTGATCTTGCCGGAGCGGGAGCCCTGGACGGCCCGACCAAGCTCACGCTCTACCTCGGGCGCCAGGAGCGCCACGAGGCGGTCGTCGACCTCCTGCACCGCCGTGGGATCGCCGGCGCCACCGTGCTGCTCGGCATCGACGGGACCGCGCACGGCACCCGGCAGCGCGCGCGCTTCTTCGCCCGCAACGCGCAGGTTCCGCTGATGGTCATCGCGGTCGGCGACGGCGACCGGATCGCGGGCGCGCTGCCGGAGCTGGACACCATGTTGCCGCGCCCGATCGTCACGCTGGAGGGCGTGCAGGTCTGCAAGCGCGACGGGCAGACCCTCGACACGCCGCGCACCATCGACGCCCGTCCGGGCGTCCGCCAGAAGGTGATGATCTTCGCCTCCGAGCAGTCGCGCCACGCCGGGCGGCCGCTGCACCGCGAGCTGCTGCAGGCCCTGCGCGCGGGCGGCGTCGCGGGCGCGACGGGCCTGCGCGGCGTCTGGGGCTACCACGGCGACCACGCGCCCCACGGCGACAGCCTCCTCCAGCTCCGCCGCCGCGTGCCGGTCGTGACCACCGTCGTCGACACGCCCGACCGGATCGACGCGGCCTTGGCGATCGTCGACGCGATCACCGACGAGACGGGGCTCGTCATCTGCGAGACGGCCGAGGCCGTCGACCTCGCGCGCGGCTGATCAGCTCGGCGGCGCGTCGGGCTCGGGCGCGAGCAGCGCCGGCAGCACCCCGATGACGCCCGACACCACGAAGCCGAACAGTGCCACGACGCCGATGGCGTGCGCCCAGCCCGTCTCGGCCAGCGTGAGGAAGCCGAACCCCGCGATCAGGCAGGCCCCGGCCACCCGGCCGGCGAGGCCCGGAGCGATCGGGATCGCCGGCCCGGCCACGCGCGGCGACGCGGACGCCGGCGCCGCCCCGCCCGCCCCCGCGTGCCCCTCGTCCCCGTGGACCAGCGCCCCGCCGAGCGTCAACCGCAACAACAACGTCAGCGACGGGAACAGGATGATCCCGCCGCCCACCACGGCGACCGTGATCGCCACGAGCACGTCGT
Source organism: Baekduia sp. (assembly GCA_036500525.1). Taxonomy (GTDB): domain Bacteria; phylum Actinomycetota; class Thermoleophilia; order Solirubrobacterales; family Solirubrobacteraceae; genus Baekduia. The sequence continues at coordinate 6,192 of DASYBY010000679.1, forward strand.
GCGGCGCCGCGGCCTGCTCGATCGTCAGCCCCGGCAGGAACTGCGGCTGCTGGGCCAGCGCCCACCCCGCGACGATCGCGGTCACCGCCAGCGCGGCGGTGTAGCGCGCGGGCTCGAAGCGCCGCGCCGCCACCAGCGCCAGCGT
>DASYBY010000680.1:0-2921 GCA_036500525.1 Baekduia sp.
CTTGCCGCCGGTGATCGTGACCATGCCGCTGGAGGTCTCGTACAGCTCGGCCTTGCGGGAGATGTCCACCGACTTGCCCTGGTCGGCCGAGGAGATCAGCGGCCGGACGCCGGCGAACGCGCCCGTGATGTCCGAGGCGCCGAGCTCGGTCCCGAAGAACGCGTTGACGGCCTCCAGCAGGTACTCGACGTCGTCGTCGGCCGGGCGCACGTGGTCGAGGTCGGGCGTCGGGTGGTCGCTGTCCGTCGTCCCGACCAGGGATCCGCCGAGCCACGGTAGCGCGAAGATGAAGCGCCCGCCGCCGGCGGGCACGATCGCGCCGACGTTCAGCGGCAGGTCGGCGCGGCCGGAACGTGATGTGCGTGCCGCGGCTGGGCCGGATGATCGGCACCTCGGCCTCGTCGTGCAGCTCCTCGGGCCGCAGGCGGTCGGCCCACACGCCGGTGGCGTTGATGACGTTCTGCGCGCGCACGGTGAACGTCTCGCCGCTGCCCGAGTCGACGACGCGCACGCCCCGCGCACGGCCGCCCTCCTCCACCAGCTCGGTCACCAGCAGGCCGTTCGCGCACACCGCGCCGAAGCGCTCGGCCTCGCCGAGCACGGTCAGCACCAGGCGGCTGTCGTCGGTCTGACAGTCGTAGAAGAGGTAGCCCGACGTGGGCTCGCGGGCGGCCAGCGCCGGGAGGCCCTCGGCGACCTCGCCCGCGTCGATCATCCGGTGGCGGTCGGGCGACCAGGAGGTGGTCGAGGACGGATCGGCGTCGCGGCCACGGCGGCGCAGCGGCGAGCGGAGCTTGTCGACCGACATGACGTCGTAGAGGTTCAGCCCCATGCCCATCATGCGATCGGGGTGCGCGCCGTCGAAGGCGGGGACGATCAGCGGGAGCGGCTTGACCAGGTGCGGCGCCAGCCCGACCATGATCTGGCGCTCGATCAGCGCCTCGCGCACCAGGCCGAGATCGAAGTTCTGCAGGTAGCGCAGCCCGCCGTGGACGAGCTTGCTCGACCGGCTCGACGTGCCCGAGGCGAAGTCGTGGCGCTCGACCAGCGCGACGCTGTAGCCGCGCGTCGCGGCGTCGAGCGCGCAGCCCGCGCCGGTGATGCCACCGCCCACCACGACCACGTCGAACTCCTCGCCGGCGAGGGCGGTCACGGCGTCGGCGCGGGCGATCATCGGATCGCCGAGTGTGCCATGGACGGAGGCGGCTCCGGACCGCTAGCGTCGTGCGCCATGGCCGACGCCTACCTCGTCCTCTTCGTCGCCGACGACGCCGACGACGGCCACGCCGACGCCCTGCGCGCCGCCGCGCGCGAGGTGCCCGGCGCCGGCTTCTTCGACGATCCCGCGGGCGGCGCCGACCGCACCGTCGGGGCCTACCTGCGGACCGACGAGCTCGTCGAGGGCGCCGCGCTGATGCTCGCCGTCGCACGCGTCTCCGAGGCGCTGGCGGCCCGCATCGAGGTCCAGTTCCGCGAGGAGATCCTGGGCTACCTGGTCGCCGGGCGGCCGGATGCGGCCCTGGCTCAGGCGATCGACCTCTGAGGGTCATCCCCGACGCCGTCTAGGGTCATCCCGGATGGTGCGCGCGGCCGTGGCGCGCGATCTTGGTGCCATGCCCGAGACCCCCGACTCCCCCGGCCCGCCCGAGCCCGAGAACCTCCCCCCGGAGGGCGAGGCCCCGACCGAGCAGGCGCCCCGCGCCGACGCCCCGCCCGCCGACGAGGCACCGACGACGAGCGCGCCCACCCCCGGCCCGCGCCGCCTCCTGCGCAGCCGCGACGACCGCGTCATCACCGGCGTCGCCGCCGGCATCGCCCGCTACTTCGACATCGACCCGCTGATCGTCCGGATCGCGTTCGTCGCGCTCTCCTTCGTCGGCGGCGCCGGGCTGATCGCCTACGCCGCGGCGTACCTCCTCGTCCCCACCGACGACGGCACCGGCCGGCCGACCAACGAGACGCCCTCGCGCCTGGCGACGATCCTCGGCGCCGTCGCGATCGTCCTCGCCGGCGTCGCGCTCTTCAACTCCGACTTCGGGTTCGGCTTCGGCTTCGGGTGGACGCTCGCGCCGTTCGGGTTCCTGGTGCTGATCCTGGCGATCGTCGGCCAGCGGCTGCTGCGGCGCCGCGGCGTCGACGACCCGCCGGTCGCCCGGATCGTCAAGGCCGGCCTGCTGCTCTTCGTGATCCTGATCGCCTGCGTGCTGCTCTTCGCCGGCTCGGCGTGGGCCACCGCGTCCGGCGGCGGGACCGCGGTCGCCGCGGCCGTGGTCGCCCTCGGCATCGCGATGATCGCGCTCTCCTTCCGCTACGGCGAGGCGCGCTGGCTCGCGCTGCCCGCGCTCGTCCTGGCGATCCCCGCCGGCGTCGTCTCGGCGGCCGGGGTCGACATCCACGGCGGCGTCGGCCAGCGCACCTACACGCCGGCGACGGTCGCCGACCTGAAGGCCAACGGCTACAAGCTGGGCATCGGCGAGATCGTGCTCGACCTGCGCACCATGCAGTGGCCCAAGAACGGCGACGTCTCGGTGAAGATCCGCAACGGCACCGGCCACGCGCTGGTCGTCGTCCCGCCGAACGTCTGCGTGCAGGCCAAGACCCACGCCGGCCTGGGCTACGTCAACGTCCTCGGCGAGGACTGGGGCGGCGCCGACCTCGACGACCAGAGCGGCACGGTCGCGCGGTACACGGGGCCGAGGCTGATCGTCGACGGCAAGGTCGGGATCGGCGCGCTGGAGATCCGCCACCACCGCGCGGGCAGCCGCTACAAGCACCCCGGTCAGCGCTTCGACGAGGGCGTGCCCGACCAGATCGCCCCCGCCCTCGCGAAGGCCGGCTGCGCCGGTGAGCCGGAGTGACCCGGCCCGACCTCGCAACCCTCGTCTCCGGACTCAGCATCGTGGCCCTCGGATCGGTCCTGC
>DASYBY010000681.1:0-10722 GCA_036500525.1 Baekduia sp.
CGGTCAGGCCGCCGCCGTAGGCGCGCACGTAGTTGCCGATGCAGTGCAGGAGGTGGGTCTTGCCGACGCCGGGAGGGCCGACGATGAAGAGCGGGTTGTAGGCCTGGCCGGGCAGCTCGGCGACGGCCAGGGCGGCCGCGTGGGCGAAGCGGTTGGCGTCGCCGATCACGAACTGCTCGAAGGTGAACTTCGGGTTCAGGCGCGTGGGCTCGTCGCCGAAGAGGTCGGTGCGGGTGTCGCCGGCGGCGTGGGTCGCCTGCTGGGCGGCCTTGGTCTTGCGGTCGGGCGTACCGGCGGCCGTGGCCGAGCGCGCGTCGTCCTCGCCGCGGATCTCGATGCGCAGCGGCTCGTCGCCGAAGGCCTCGCGGCCGGCGGCGTCGAGGACGGAGGAGAAGCGCTCCTGCACCCAGGTGCGGACCTCCGCGGGCGCGAGGAGGATCGCCCGATCGCCGTCGATGCCGCCCCAGCGCAGTGGCTCGAGCCAGATGTCGTACGTCGAGGCGGGGATCCTGCGTCGCAGCTCCGCCTGCAGGCGGGTCCAGATGTGGGCAGGGTCCGTCGTCACGGCAGCGCTGTGCAGCTCCTCGGAGCAGGGTCCGGCAAATAGGGGAGGAAGCCGGACGCCGCGGTCTCCAAGGGAGACGGCGTGGCGCCGACCGCCGAAAACGTAGCAGGTGACCTGGGGCCCTCGGCACTGCTCCGCAGACCGCTGCGCAGGACGCCGCAAATGCCGCGGAAAACCCGATCCGGACGGGTCCGTTCCTCGTGTTGGCGGGTGTTAGCAGCTGTGGAGGACGGTGTGGAAAGCCACCGCATGCCTCGGGCCGCTAGACTGGCCCGCCGGTCATTGCGCGGCAGTCTGCCTGCCGCCGGCCCCGACGGAGCTCCAACTTCTCATGAAGCGCACCTACCAGCCCAAGCGTCGTAAGCGCGCCCGCGCACACGGCTTCCGCAACCGCATGGCGACCCGCGCGGGTCGACTGACGCTCAAGCGTCGCCGCGACAAGGGCCGCAAGCGGCTGACCGTCTGAATGTCGACGCGCCCTCGCGCGTGAGCGGCAGTCCCAAGCGGCCCAAGAAAGGCCGCCTGTCGCGCAGCGCCGAGTTCGAGCGCGTCTACCGCCAGGGCCGTTCCATCGGGAACCGGCACCTGGTGCTCTACGTGTTCCCGCGTGGCGCGGGTGCCGGCGCCGGCGCTCCGCCGGTGGCGTCGACGGCTCCCCAAGAGCTGTCGGCGGGACCGCGCATGGGCCTGTCCGTGTCGCGGAAGGTCGGCGGCGCCGTGGATCGCAACCGCGTGAAGCGGTTGTTGCGCGAGGCGTTCGTGACCGAGGCCGAGCGGCTGCCGTCCGACACCGACGTGGTCGTCGTGGCGCGGCCGGAGGCTCGGGAGCTGGCCGAGCGCGAGGGGCTCGAGGGCGTGCGAGCGGCCCTGGGCGAGCTCATCGGCCGGTCGGTCGGCGAGCGGCCCGGAACGCCGTCGTGACCGGGTGGGCGCGACGGGTCGTCGTCGCGCCGATCATCGCCTACCAGCGCTTCGTGTCGCCGCTGTTCCCGCGACGCTGCAAGTACGAGCCGACATGCTCGGCCTACGCCGCGCAGGCCATCGGTCGGTTCGGCATACTCCGGGGCCTGATCCTCGCCGGCTGGCGGCTGCTCCGCTGCAACCCCTGGAGCCATGGCGGCTACGACCCTGTCGAAGCCCAGCGGCTCTTCCGTCCGCCGTCCTCCCACGTACGGCCTCCCCAGGCCTGAGCCATGGTCCCCATCACCGCGAACATCCTGCAGCCGCTCGTCGATGTCTTCGAGACGGTTCTCAAGTTCTTCCATGACACCTTCGGCATCAGCTGGGGCTTGTCGATCATCGCGCTCACGATCGTCGTGCGCGCGGCGCTGCTGCCGCTGGCGGTCAAGCAGTTCCGCTCGATGCAGGCGATGCAGCGGGTCGCCCCGCACCTGAAGGTCCTCCAGGCGAAGTACAAGGACGACAAGCAGCGTCTCCAGCAGGAGACGATGAAGTTCTACCAGGAGCACAAGGTCAACCCGTTTGCCTCGTGCTTGCCGCTGGTGGCGCAGTTGCCGGTGTTCCTGTCGCTCTTCTACATGCTGCGCAAGGACCTCCGGCACGACATCTGCCCGGACATCAACCCGGCCGGCGTCCAGAACCCCGTCCCGTGCGGGCACACCGACGCGTCGCAGTTCTTCTTCATCCACGACATCACCGACAAGGCGACGGGCTCCGTGCTCGTTGTGCTGCTGGTGCTCTACGTCGGCTCGCAGCTGGTCTCCAGCCTGCTGATGATGACCGCGACCGCGGATGCGAACCAGAAGAAGATCATGCTGGTTCTACCGTTCCTCTTCGTCGGCTTCGTCTTCCGCTTCCCCGCGGGCCTGATGATGTACTGGATCACGACCAACATCTGGACCATCGGCCAGCAGCAGTTCCTGCGGCGCGTGATCGGCAACGGCAAGAACCAGACGGAGCTGCCAGAGCTCCCGACGTTGACCGAGGCGGAGAAGGCGGCCGCGGCCGAAGGGGGCGGCTTCCTGGCGCGGTTGTCCGGGCAGGCGGCGGGCGGTGGGTCGTCCGGCTCCGGGTCCGGGTCGGGATCGAAGTCGACCGCGGCGGTCAAGGCGACGAAGAGCAGCAGCGCGAAGAACGGTGCCGCGAAGGAAGAGACGCGGGTTTCCAAGGCCCCGCCGCCCCCGCCGCGCACCCGCAAGAAGCGGTCCGGGAGGAGACGGTAAGCCATGGCGGAGCGGACGCAGGAGGAGATCTTCCAGGATCTCCTCGAGCACATCGTGGGCGGCCTCGGCCTGGAGGCCACCGTCGTCATCGACTCCAACGACGAGGCGCTTACCGGGACGCTCAAGGGCGAGGACCTCGGGATCTTCATCGGCCGCCACGGGCAGACGATCGACGCCGTGCAGCACCTGGCGCAGCGCATCCTGCTGGCGGATCCGCTGGTTGAGCGCCGGCGCATCGTGGTCGACGCCGAGGGCTACCGAGCCCGCCGCCGCGAGGCCCTGGAGAAGCAGGCCGACCAGGCGGCCATCGACGCCGCGAGCTTCGGCCGGCCGGTCGCGCTGGACGCGATGACGGCGAGCGAGCGCAAGCACGTCCACGAGTACCTGCGCGAGCGGGGCGGGGTCGACACGCACAGTGAGGGCGACGAGCCCGAGCGGCACCTGGTCGTCACGCCGCTGCCGTAATCGGGGTCGCTGGACCGTTTCACATGAAACGCCCGCCTGGGGTCAGGCGGGCGTTTGTCGTTGTGGGGACGGAGGGGCTGCGCGGCGTTGGTGGTCGGCGTGCGCCGTGACAGGGGTCGCCGGGAGCCGCGCGGGGGATCCCTCGTGGGCGCGAAGCGTTAGATGAGGGTGCAGAGCCGGGATCGCCCACGGGGCCGGTTTCCCGGACGACCCGTGTCACGTCACCCGCTTCGCCGGGCGGGCCGGGCGGGCTGTGCGGTGGGTGGCGCGGGTCGCGGCCGCGTCGGACCTCCGGGCGTGGCTCGGGCTCGGCCTGCGCGGCGGTGTTGGCCCGAGGCCGCGCGCCTCGGCCCGCGACTGGCGATGATCCCTCCATCGTCTCGGCGCGGGCGGCGAGTGCGAGGCGCCGAGCCCTGACACCCGCGTTGCTGCTGCCGAGCTGGCGGGCGGGCGCGGGGGCACACCGGACCGACCTGCCTGGCGTCGACGCAGCGCCGACGCCGGCGGGCACCCAACGGCGAAGGGAACGCCAGGCCGGCTCGCCTGCAGGGAGGGGCGTCGGACGAGCGGCGAGGCGGAAGGAGCGCCAGGCCGCCTCGACTCCGGACGAGGCGAAGGGGCCGCAGGCCGGCTCGGCTCCGCCGGAGGTGCGTCGGGTGGACGGTGAGGCGAGCGGCGGCCCGGACCGGTTGCAGTCCGCGCAGTCGCGGGAGACGGGCGGTAACCCAAGCCCGAGTCAGCGCCCCCGGGGGCGAGAGGGACCGGGCTGCTTGGCTGCCGGGGTGCGTCGTAGTGGAGCCAGCGCGTTTGGATGCACTCCTCGGGGATGGAAGCTGGTCTACCGACGGCAAGAGGCCGCGGAGATGCGCGGCTCTAGAGGGGGCAGTTCGCGGGAGATCGGCCGATTGCATGCGTCTACCGTGCGTGGCCCGCGTGACCTCGACCTGCTTCGGACCCGGACCGGCGGGTGCAAGAGGGAGGTCAGGCGGGCGGCACTTGCCTTCGGCACGCCCGAGACGCACCGGCCGGCCAGCGCGACCTCCGCCGCGGTCGGCCCGGCACGCGAGCGCTGACGTGGCGAGCGCAGGCGAGTGGGCCGCGGCACTGGTCCGCTGCGTGGGGTTGAGGCGCCGCGCCGGTGCGCGGCCGGGGCTCCTCGACCCGTGGGCGAGCGTCACATCGCGGGCAGGCCCAGCGCGCTGACGACTTGACGGCGCGGACCACCCGTTCCCGGGACGGGCAGTTCGAGCCACGTCGGCGCGCACCGGCAGTGCGGTGAAGCAGCGCGGGGTCCGCTGGCGGTTGTGTCGCGCGTGCGTTCGGGCTGTCTCGTGGCGGGGCTGCGGGACGCGGCTGCGGGGGTGCGGTGGATTGCGTCGGGGGCCGGCCGGCCGGCTCGTGGGGCCGGGGCTGCGTTGCTGAGGCGACGCTTCCATGCGAGGCCGGGCGAATCCGGGATGGGTTGGTGGATACGACGCCCGGCTGGCTCGCGCTGCGCGACTGGTTGGTGGCGACGATCGAGAAGGTGTTGCACTGAGCGTCGCGAGACGAGACGCGCTCGATCCTTGCCGGAATCCGCGTGTCGGCGCCAGGAGTCGGGCTGCGCACGGTCGCCGCAGGCCGCGCCAGCAGGCCCTCGCGCGGGGCGCCGGATGGTGGGCCATGCAGGTGGCGCGGCGTTGGCATCGACCTGCCGCGACGTGCTCGATGTTGCGGATGGGCCCTGACTTTGGCGTGCGCCGCGCGGATCGCAGCGGCCGACGGGTCTCTGGCGGAGGACGGACCGGGGTCGGGTTGTGTGCCGGCGAGGCGACTCGCCTTGCCGGTGACCAGCCACGGGAGGGTGCAAGACCGCACCGGCGCCGGTGGTTATCCGCCGCTTCCGCGGCTCGCGTTGGATGGGTGCAGGCCCGGAGCACCCGTGCCATCGTCGCCGCTAGCGGTGGCCGTCTCGCCGGTGGTCCCTCTGGGACCGCCAGCGTGAGGCGCAGGGGCTTCTCGTGCGAAGCGGAGCGCCGAGGCGGTGCTCGGGGTATTTCACGTGGAACACCGTCGGGTCTCGCGTCGGGCGGCGCTGAGGAGCGCAGGGAGCGTTTCACGTGGAACGGTGCTGGCGAGTGGTCCGTGTGACTCGCCCGAGCCAGTGAGGTCCTGGAGCCCGCGTGAGTGCGCCCCAGATGTGCCTCGCGGGTAATGCGCGGGCCCTGGCCCGGGTGCGATTCGCGGGAGATCCGACGGTGTGCGTCTGGCGCGCGCATTGTGCGCTTGGGTGTGCCTCATCACGGGCGATCGACGAATGGTGATCCGGTGGCGTGCGCCTGGCGTGGCTTGCTATGCGCCGGCGTGCGCCGGGCCGCGGCCCGGGGTGTTTCACGTGGAACGTTCTTGTGCTGCTGCCGCGAGGCGTTCGCGGCTGTGAATCCACCAGGGGCGATCGTCGCCGGTCTCGACGTAGGCGATGGCGGCGACGAAGGTGTCGCGGAGGCAGATGTCGTGGTGGATGCCGTCGTCCGCGCAGAGCTGTTCGTAGAGCTGGTCGCCGTCGTGGCCTCGGAGGTCTTCGGGATCGTTGATGCCGAGGCGGTGGAAGTCGGCGGCGATGCGGGGTCCGACGTTGGGGATGCTCGTCAGGTCGGCCATGGCGACAGTGTCGCGCCTGGATCCCCGCGCGGCTTGAACGGATCGGTCGCTCTACGCTGCGGACGTGTCCGCCGTCGATGATCGCCTTGCCGAGCTAGCCGTCCGCTGGGAGCTGCCTGAGGCGGCGCCGGCGCAACTCAGGGTGATCCTGGACCTGGTGGGCACGGAGCAAAGCTCGATCACCACGGTGCGCGATCCGGCGCAGGGCGTCGAGGTGCACGTCGCCGACTCGCTCGCCGGCCTGGAGATCACGGCGATCCGCAACGCGACGACGATCGCCGATCTCGGTAGCGGCGGAGGCTTCCCCGGGCTGGCGCTCGCCGCGGCGCTGCCGTCCGCCCGCGTCACGCTCGTCGAGAGCGTCGGCAAGAAGTGCGAGTTCCTCCGGCGCGCGGCCGACACGGCCGGTCTCGCCAACGTCGAGGTCGTCAACGCCCGCGCCGAGGCCTGGCCGGCGGGGATCGGCACCCAGGACGTCGTCACAGCCCGCGCCCTCGGCGCCCTGAACGTCCTCGCGGAGTACGCGGCGCCGCTCCTCGTTGGGGGAGGATCGCTCGTCGCGTGGAAAGGACAGAAGGATCCGTCCGAGGAGGCTGATGGAATGGCTGCCGCGTCGCAGCTCGGCCTCGAACCGCAGCCGCCGCACCGCGTGGACGCCGCAAAAGGCGCCGAACACCGGCACCTCTACGTCTACCTGAAGGTCAGTCCTACGCCCTCCCGCTACCCGCGCCGCGAGGGAATGGCCCGCAAACGGCCGCTGCGAGCGTGAACCTGAGGGTCAAGGTTGTCGTTCGGGGCCGAATCCGACCGCTTGCGCCGCTACCGTGGGCGCGGTATGGGCACCGTGTACGCGATCGCGAACCAGAAGGGCGGGGTGGGCAAGACGACCACCGCCGTCAACGTCGCGGCGTGCATCGCCGAAGCGGGGTACGACACCCTGCTGATCGACATCGACCCGCAGGCCAACGCCACCGTCGGGCTCGGGCTGTCCAAGGACACCGTCCCGAACATCTACGACGTCCTCTCGGGCGAGGCCACGGCCGAGGAGGCGCTCGTGCCGTCCTCGATCGAGCGGCTCTTCGTCCTGCCGGCGTCGCCGGACCTCGCCGGCGCCAACGTCGAGCTGCCGCGCCAGCCCGGCTCCGAGGGGCGCCTGCGCGACGCGCTCGGCGGTATCCGCGAGCGCTTCGCCTTCACGATCCTCGACTGCCCGCCGTCGCTCGGTCCGCTGACCGTCAACGCCCTGGTCGCGGCCGACCGCGTGATCGTCCCGGTCCAGACCGAGTACTTCGCGCTCGAGGGCCTCGCCGGCCTGCTTGACACGCTGGCGCTCATCCAGCGCGAGCTGAACCCGCGCCTGTCGGTCGCAGGCATGCTCCTGACGATGCACGACGGGCGCACCCGCCTGGCGCGCGATGTCGAGCGCGAGGTGCGTGAGCACTTCCCCGAGCTGGTCTTCGACACCGTGATCCCGCGCAACGTCCGCATCGGCGAGGCGCCGAGCTACGGCCGCCCGGTCATCCACCACGATCCGCACTGCGTGGGCTCCGACGCGTACTTCGAGCTGGCCAAGGAGGTCGCGGCCCGTGGCTGAGCGTGGGATGGGGCGCGGCCTGGCCGCGATCCTCAGCGTCTCGACCCCGGACGCCGGCGGCGTCGGCAGCGCGGAGCTGCGCGAGCTGTCGGTTGCGCTCATCAAGCCCAACAAGGCCCAGCCCCGTCGCAGCTTCGACCAGGCGGCGCTGCAGGCGCTCGCCGAGTCCGTCGAGGAGCGCGGGGTGCTGCAGCCCGTCCTCGTGCGCCCGCGCGCGGGCGGGACGTTCGAGATCGTCGCCGGGGAGCGCCGCTGGCGCGCGGCGAAGCTCGCCGGCCTGGAACAGGTCCCCGCCCTCGTGCAGGACCGCGACGACGCGACGACCCTCGAGATCGCGCTCGTCGAGAACATGGCCCGCGAGGACCTCAACCCCGTCGAGGAGGCCCGCGCGGTCGCGGCCCTCGTCGAGGAGCTGAACCTCACGCGCGAGGCCGTCGGCAAGAAGGTCGGCCGCAGCCGCGTCGCCATCTCCAACCTGCTGCGGATCCTCGACCTGCCCGACGACGCGCTCGCGCTGCTGGAGTCCGGTGCCCTGACCGAGGGCCACGGCCGCGCGCTGCTGCTCGCCGAGGACCAGGGCGATCGCCGGCGGCTGGCGCACACCGCCGCCTCCGGCGGCTGGTCGGTCCGCGTCACCGAGGAGCGTGCGCGGCTCGCCAACAACGCCGACGGAGGCCGCGGCCGCACCGCCGCGGCGGCGCACCCCGACCAGGTCGCGGCGGCCTCGGACATCGCCGACGCGCTCGGCGGCGCGCTGGGCACCGAGGTCAAGGTCCGCCCGCGCGGGACCGGCTACAAGGTCGAGCTCGCCGTCGACTCGCTGGACGAGGCACTGGCCCTCGCCCAGCGAGTCCGCAACGGGGCCTAGGCCCGCGCTACACTTCCGGGCCGCAGCGGGCGATTAGCTCAGTCGGTTAGAGCGCTTCTCTGATAAGGAAGAGGTCCCAGGTTCGAATCCTGGATCGCCCATTCGAAGCCCCCGTCATCCCGGGGGCTTCGCTGTTTCCACAGGCGATCCGACCCTGCCGGGGAAGGTGCGGGCGGGCCGCGCCTATACTGGCCGGACACCACCGAGGAGCTCTTCTCGTGCAGGAAATGGTCATCTACGGCGTCTCCTTCGACATGGTCGGAAAGCAGCCGATCGTGCTGTTGAAGACCGTCGACAGCAACAAGTTCCTGCCCATCTGGATCGGACATCCGGAGGCAGCAGCGATCCTCATGAAACTGCAGGGAGCGACGACGCCGCGCCCGATGACCCACGACCTCCTGTGCGACATGCTGGGTGAGCTCGAGGTCAAGTGCACGCAGGTCGCCGTGACCGAATTGCGCGACAACACGTTCTTCGCGACGATCACGCTGCAGGTCGCCGGACGCGACGTCGAGATCGACTCGCGGCCCTCCGACGCCCTGGCCCTCGCCGTGCGCTCCGGCGCGCCGATCTTCGCCGCCGAAGAGGTCATCGCCGAGTCGGCGATCGAGTTCGAGCACGAGGTCGAGGACACCGAAGAGGTCGTCGACCGCTTCAAGGAGTTCCTGGACCAGGTCTCGCCGGAAGACTTCGCGTCGGACGGCTGAGGGCGTTGGTCGGCGATAGCTCGGTTTCGCCGGAAGACTTCGCCAGCGACGGCTGAGCCGCCGCGCGAGCCCTCAGGCTCGCGCCAGCGCCCGCTCGACGAGCCGGCCGATGAGCTCGTCGAAGCCGATCCCGGCCGCGTCGGCGGCCTGGGGCAGCAGGCTGGTGTCCGTCAACCCCGGGATGACGTTCGCTTCCAGCACGTGGAGCTCGTCGTCGGCGTCGCAGAGCAGGTCGATCCGCGAGACGTCGCGGCAGCCCAGCAGCTCGTGGACCGCCACGGCCAGCTCCTGCGCCCGGGCAGTCACCGCCGGCGGCAGGTCGGCCGGGCAGACGAAGGCCGAGCGGCCGATCTCGTAGCGCGCGTCGAAGTCGTAGGCGCCGCCGCCCTCGGGCACGGCCTCGACGATCGGCAGCGCGACGCCGTCGAGCACCGAGACCGCCAGGTCGCGGCCCGCGACATGGCGCTCCAGCAGCACCTTGCCCGAGTAGGAGAACGCGGCGACCAGCGCCGTCGGGATCTCGGCGGCGCTGCCCGCGATCCGCAGCCCCAGTGCGCTGCCCTGATCGGCGGGCTTGACGACCATCGGGAAGCCCAGGCGCGCCTCGATCTCGCCCAGCGCCTCGGCGGCGCCGAGCTGCTTGAAGGCCGTCTCGGTGAACGCGACGAAGTCAGGCGTCGGCAGGCCCGCGTCGAGCATGTGGTGCTTGGCCAGCACCTTGTCGGAGCAGCGGATGCACGCCGAGACGCCCGAGCCGGTGTACGGCAGGCCGAGGATCTCCAGCAGCTCCTGCACCGTGCCGTCCTCGCCGTCGCGCCCGTGCATGGCCAGGAAGCAGACGTCGGGCGCCAGGGCGCGCAGGCGGCGCACCAGGTCGTGGTCGACGTCGAGCCCGTGGACCTCGTGGCCGAGGCGCTTCAGCGCATCCTCCACGCGCGCCCCCGAGCGCAGCGATACCTCGCGCTCCAGCGACCGCCCGCCCTTGAGGACGGCAACCCGGGTCATCGAGCGCCTCGCAGAGACCGGCTGGGCCGACCGGGTTGCCCGGCGACCCGCGTCACGAGCGGCCGTCCGACCGCTGCGCATCCGGGCGCGGAGTACGCGGCAGATGCAGCACGTCGGCCAGCTCGCTGTCGGGTGCCGAAACCGCCGGCGCCGGCGGCTCCGAGACCGCCGGCCGCGCACCCGTGAGCGTCCCGAACAGCTCGACCTGCTCGCCGATGACCTCGCCGATGCGGCGCACGCCCTCGCGGATCTCCGCGTCGTTCACCCCCGAGAAGTTCAGGCGCATCGACGACCCGCCACGCCCGTCCATGTACGCGCCCCGCCCCGGCACGAACGCCACGTTGCGCTGCAGCGCGCGCGCCAGCAGGTCCGTGGTGTCCAAAAAATCGGGCAGCGTCGCCCACACGAACAGCCCGCCCTGAGGCTCGGTCCACGTCGCCTCGGCGGGGAAGTGCTCGGCCAGTGCGCCCAGGAGCGTGTCGCGCCGCCCGCGGTACAACCGCTTCAGCGAGTCCAGGTAGGACTCCCAGCGACCCTCGCGGAAGTACTGCGCCACGAAGTGCTGCGTCAGCGACGACGAGCAGAGGTCGGCGCCCTGCTTGCCCATGTTCATCTTGGCCAGCACCGGCGCCGGCGCGACCGCCCAGCCCAGCCGCAGCCCCGCCGACAGGATCTTGGAGAACGTCCCGAGGTAG
>DASYBY010000682.1:0-2439 GCA_036500525.1 Baekduia sp.
ACGACGATCTTCTCGAAGCCCGCGGCCTCGAGGTTCTCGTAGGCGGCGCCCGAGAAGACCGGGTGCGTCGCGGCGGCGAAGACGCGCTTGGCGCCCTCGTCGCGCACGGTGTGCGCCGCGGCCTTCAGCGTGCCCGCCGTGTCGATCATGTCGTCGACGATCACCGCGGTCTTGCCCTTGACGTCGCCGATGACGTAGCCGATCTCCGCGACCTGCTGCGCCGGGCGCTCCTTGTCGAGGATCGCCAGCTCGGCGCCGATCTTCGACGCGAACTTCTTGTTCAACTTGACGCGGCCCGCGTCCGGCGCGACGACGACGAGGTCGTTGAGCTGCATGTCGTCGAAGTGCTGCGTGAGCATCATCAGCGCGGTCATGTGGTCGACCGGGATGTTGAAGAAGCCCTGGACCTGGCCGGCGTGGAGGTCCATCGTCAGCACGCGGTCGGCGCCCGCCGACTCCAGCATGCGGGCGACCAGACGCGCGCTGATCGGCTCGCGCGGCGCCGACTTCTTGTCCTGGCGGCTGTAGCCGTACCAGGGCGTGACGGCGATGACGCGGTGCGCTGACGCGCCGATCGCGGCGTCGATCATCACCAACAGCTCCATCAGCGCGTCGTTGGCGCTGATGCCCGTCTCCGGGTTGGCGCACATCGGCTGGATGAGGAAGACGTCCGCGCCGCGGATCGACTCCTCGTAGCGGCAGTAGACCTCGCCGCTCTTGAAGGTCTTGAGGGTGATCGGCCCGAGATCCACTCCGAGCTTCGATCCGATCTTCGCGGCCAGCTCGGGGTTCGCCCGCCCCGAGAACAGCATCAACCGCTTGTCGTAGTCGATCGGAAGGCTGGTCGCCACCGGCATCGTCCGCGTGGGGGTGCTCACGTCGCCATCCATCGTAATCGGCTGGGCCGACGCCTCGAGCGGCATCTGGGTGGTCACCTTCCGGGTCCTTCTCTAGTCGCGGTCCGCGTAGCCCTCGATGTTGCGCTGCCGCGCTCGCGCGATGGCGAGCGCGCGGTCCGGCACGTCAGAGACGACGACCGAACCAGCGGCAGTGTAGGCACCATTGCCGAGCGACACCGGCGCGACCAGGGTGGTGTCCACGCTCGTGCGGACGTCGGCCCCGATCGTGGTCCTCGACTTGGTCTTGGTCTTGCCGTTGTAGTTGGCGGTGATCGTCGCCGCGCCGAGGTTCGTGTTGGGCCCGACGTCGGCGTCGCCGACGTAGGACAGGTGCGGCACCTTGGTGCCCTCGCCGATGTCGGAGTTCTTGATCTCGACGAACGTCCCGGCCTTGGCGTTCTCCCGCAGGAGCGTGCCGGGGCGCAGGTAGGCGAACGGGCCGACGGTCGCTCCCGCGCGCAGCTCGGCCTGCTGGACGTAGGAGTGGCGGACGGTTGTCCCGTCGCCGAGCGTCGCGTCGATGATGGTGGTGTCGGGACCGACGTGGGCGCCGGCGCCGATGGTCGTCGCGCCGCGCAGGTAGGTCGACGGCTCGATGACCGTGTCCTGCCCGATCGCGATGCCGGCGTCGATCAGCGTGGAGGCGGGATCGACGATCGTCACGCCCGCGCGCATGTGCTGCTCCAGGATGCGGCGCTGGGCCAGCGCGCGGACGTCGGCGAGCGCGACGCGGTCGTTGATGCCGTGGACCAGCGCGGGGTCGTCGACGACGTGCGCGGCGACGATCAGGCCCTGGTCGCGCAGGAGCGTGAGCACCTCGGGGAGGTAGCGCTCGCCCTGCGCGTTGTCGGTGCCCACGCGCGGGAGGGCCTCGGTCAGCGCCTCGTGGTCGAAGCAGAAGATGCCGGTGTTGACCTCGCGGATGAGCCGCTGCTCGGCGGTGGCGTCGCCCTCGGCCTTGGTCTCGACGACGCGCTCGACGTGGCCGACGGCGTCGCGGACGACGCGGCCGTAGCCCGTGGGGTCGTCGAGCATGGTGGTGGCCATGGTCGCGGCGGCGCGCGCGGTGGCGTGCGCGGCGACCAGCTCCCGGATCGCGTCGGCCGAGACGAGCGGCACGTCGCCGCTGAGGACGACCACCGGCACGCCGGGCAGGGCGTCGGGCAGCGCGGCGAGCACGGCACCGCCGGTGCCGTCGGCGACGGGCTGGACGGCAGTGCGTGTGCCCTCGGGCAGCGCGAGTCTCAGGTCGACGCTCGGCGACGAGACGACGACGACCCGCTCGGCCCCGGCCTCGATGGCGGCGAGCACGGGCCAGGCGACCATCGGCCTGCCGCAGAGCTCGTGCAGCACCTTCGGCAACGCGGAGCGCATCCGGGTGCCCTGTCCGGCGGCCATGACGACGGCGGTGAAGGAGGTCACGGCCTGAAGGCTAAAGGGCGATCGCCGGCGGCGACTGGGGGGCTCGGATTCGAACCGAGACTGCACGGCGCCAAAGGCCGGCGGGCTGCCGTTACCCCACCCCCCATTGGGCGTGTTC
>DASYBY010000683.1:0-2073 GCA_036500525.1 Baekduia sp.
TGCACCGCCGGCGCCGCCGCCGGGTTCCTGGTGCACAACTTCCCGCCCGCCTCGATCTACATGGGCGACTGCGGCGCGAACCTCCTCGGCTTCCTGCTCGGCTGCGTCGCGGTCGAGGGCGCGGTCAAGACGCAGGCGGTCCTCGCCCTGGTCATCCCGCTGGTCGTGCTGGCGGTGCCGTTCCTCGACACGACGTTCGTGGTGCTCAAGCGCATGAAGTACCGGCGCAAGGTCTACGTCGCCGACGCCAACCACTTCCACCACCGCTTCAGCCGCATCGGCTTCAGCGAGCGCCGCACGCTGGTCTACCTGTACGCGTGGACGCTGCTGCTCGGCGGCTTCGCGGTGGGGCTGCGGTTCATCCCGTACTCCGACAACCACGGCAACCTCAACACGGGGTGGATGCTCGTGGTCGCCGCGTTCGCGCTGGTCGTTGTCGCCGCCAGCATCTACCTCGTCTACGTGCTCGAGATCCTCAAGCTCCGCCGCCTCAGCGCGATCCGCATCCGCCGCCTCCGTCCCGACGCGCACGAGACGGAGGTCGACGAGGACGTCCAGCGGCAGATGGAGACGGGCGAGTTCGAGGCGCTCGACAAGCGCTAGATGGTTGATGCGAAATTCGCGCGGCCGTGCTCGATTCCGCATCAACCATCTAGGCGTTCGCGCCCATCGACGCGTCCAGCCGCCGCTGCATCTCCGCGCCGTCCACGTCCTCGATGCACGTCGCGATGACCCAGCGGTGGCCGAACGGGTCGCGCACCGCCCCGCCGCGGTTGCCGTGGAACTGGTCGCTGACCTCGGTGATCAGCGTCGCGCCCTCGGCCATCGCGCGAGCGTGGACCGCATCGACGTCCTCGCAGTAGAGCATCAGCGACGAGGTGACCGGCCCTTCGCGATCGGGGGCGACGAGGCCGTAGTCGGGCATCGGATCGCACAGGGTGAGCAGCGAGTCGCCGATGCGCAGCTCGGCGTGGGCGACGGTCTCGCCGGCGTCGAGGCGCAGCTTCACCTCGGCGCCGAACGCGCGGACGTAGAAGTCGATCGCGGCCGCCGCGCCGTCGGTCACGAGCGCGGGGGTGAGGGTGTGGAAGCCGGAGGGGATGGGGTTGGTCATGGCGTCGAAGCTACGGTCGCGCGCCCGGGCCGTCTTGTAAGAATGCGACCGTCCTGATGTCCTCGATGCCCGAGAACCGGCGCGGCGTCCTGGTCGAGCCCGCGACCGGTTACCGGCTCGCGCGCCACGCGGTCGCCCCCGATCTCGCGGCGCACGTCGACACGCACTGGGAGGTCGAGTGGGACCTGCCCGCCGGCGCGCCCCACGTCCAGGGCGTGCTGCCCTATCCGTGCGCCAACGTCGCGGCCGGCCCCGACGGCGTGCTCGTCCACGGCCCGATCACCCGGCGCGAGGACCGCGTGCTCGCCGGCCGCGGCCACGCGCGCGGCACGCGCCTGCGGGCGGGCTCGCTCGCCGGCTGGGCGGCCGCGACCGGCCTGGAGGCCTGGCAGCTCACCGATCGCCGCCTGACCCTCGCGGAGGTCTTCGGCCCCGACGGCGCCGCGCTGGCCGCCGACCTGCCGACGATGACCGCGCCCGAGCACCGCGCCGCCGTCGAGGCCTTCCTGCGCGCGCGCCTGCCCGCGCCCGACCCGCAGGCCGAGCTGGCGGCGGCCGTCGTCGACGCGCTCCTCGCCGAGCCCGCGGTCACCCGCGTCGCCGAGATCGCCGACCGCTTCGCCCTCAGCCCGCGCGCGCTGCAGCGCCTCTTCCGGCGCCACGTGGGCCTGACGCCCAAGCAGGTCCTGCAGCGCTCACGCCTGCACGAGGCGGTCGAGCGCGTGGCGGCCGGCGACCAGGACCGCGCCGGCTTGGCGCTCGACCTCGGCTACGCCGACCAGGCGCACTTCACCAATGCCTTCCGCGCGGGCGTGGGCCGCCCGCCCGGGCGCTACGGCCGGACGCCGTAGATCGTGTTGGTGTAGATGCCCACGATCGCCTCGATGACCTCGGACTCCGGCAGCGGGACCTCCTGGACCAACTGCTGGTAGTAGGTCCGCTCGACCATCCAGGTCAGG
>DASYBY010000684.1:0-1941 GCA_036500525.1 Baekduia sp.
TCGCCGATGCCGCGCCCGCCGAGCGTCAGGAGGCGCTCGCCCGCGGGCCCGAACTCCTGCACGCGGTTGTTGCCGCGGTCGGCGACCCACAGGTCGCCGGCCGAGTCGAGCGACATCTGCGCCGGGGCGTTGAGCTTGCCGAGCTTGGCGCCGGTGCCGCCGAACTGGTCGATCTGCTGGCCGTTGACGTCGTAGACCGTGATGCGGTTGGCGGTGTCCGACACGTAGGTCTTGGTCCCGTCGGGCGTCACCGCGATGCCGCGCGGCGCGCTCTCGGTCGGGTAGGAGCCGAGGTAGCTGCCGTCGGGGCCGAAGCGCGCGATGCGCTGGTTGCCCGTGTCGGCGACGGAGATCGTGCCGGAGGCCGCGATCGCCAGGGCCGATGGGCCGCTCAGCTGGCCGGGGCCGGAGCCCTCGCTGCCGATGGTGCGCGCGGCCGTGGCGGTCGCGCGGTTGAAGACCGTGATGTTGCTGCGGCGCTGGTCGAGCACGAAGCCGTTGCCGCCGGCGTCGAAGGCGACGGCGACCGGGCTCGGCAGGATCGTCGGGCCGGGGTTCGGCGAGCCCCAGATCGTGGCGACCGAGCCGTCGGGGTTGAGCAGCTGCACGCGGCCGTTGACCGAGTCGGCGACGGCGCGGATGCCGGTGGAGTCGGCGGCCACGCCGAGCGGCCCGTCGAACTGGCCGTTGGAGCGCCCGGAGACGCCGAAGGACTTCTTCAGCGTGCCGCTGGCGTCGAAGACGTCGATGCGGTCGTTGCCGGTGTTGGCGACGTAGAGGTCGCCGTTGGCGGCGGTCGCCAGCCCGCGCGGATAGGCGAGGCGGCCGGGCGCCGTGCCGTACGCGCCCCACCGCGCCTTGTAGCGGTAGCCGGTCGCCGGCGTGCTGTAGCGGACGATCCGCTGGTTGAGGTCGTCGGCGACGAAGACGCGGCCCTGGGGATCCATCGCGACGCCGTAGGGGAAGTTGAGCTGGCCGGGGCCGGCGCCCTGGCCGAGGCCGACCGAGGCGAGCAGGTGGCCGCCGGTGTCGAAGGCCGCGACGCGATGGTGCTGGTCGTCGGCGACGAGCATGCGCGTGCCGCGGACCGCGACGCCGCGGGGGTTGGCCAGCGTGCCGGGCGGGACGATCTCCGCGCCGTGGCCGCCCGTCGTGTCGAAGCGCAGGACGCGGTCGTTGCCGGTGTCGACGACGTAGACGACGTTGCCGGAGACCGCGAGGCCGCCGCCCGCCGCCGCGTCGTTGCCGCCGCCCGCGCCGAAGCGGAACTTGCCGATGTCCTTGCCCGGGCCGCCCCAGCTGCCGAGCAGGCCGCCGGTGGAGTCGAAGCGCACGATGCGGTTCGTGCCGCCGTCGGCGACCAGGACGGTGCCGTCGCCGGCGACGCCGATCGCGCCGATTGCGCTCAGCTCGCCCGGCCGCGTGCCGGCGCTGCCGATGTCGCGCAGCCACGTGCCGTCGGGGCCGAACTGCTGGACGAGGTGCGAGCCCTGATCGGTGACGTACACCGCGCCGTCGGGGCCGACGGCGACCGCCTGCGGGAAGCGCAGGACGCCGCCGCCGCGCTGGCCGGAGTCCTGCACCGCGGTGTACGGGCAGGCGCCCGAGGCGCCGGGGCAGTCGGCCTGGGCGGCCGGTGCGGCGACGCCGATCAGGGCGGCGGTGAGGGTCAGGGGTGCGAGGAGGCGGGAGCGGAGGCTACGGGGCATCGGGATGTGGAACACCGTAGAACCGGGAAGTCGCGGTGCTGCACGACGTCTCCCAACTGTGGCCGCGCTCGCGCGCGCGAGTAGGATTGGCCGCGGTGTCCGGCATCGGCGTCCTGCGCGAAGGGCCACTCCACGCGGCCGTCAAGGACTACTGCGCGCGGCCCGGCGACCGCACCGAGGTGCCGATGGCCGGCTACGTGATCGACCTGGTGCGGGCCGACGGCGAGCTCGT
>DASYBY010000685.1:0-7280 GCA_036500525.1 Baekduia sp.
CGAGGCGCTGCCGCTGATCCGCAGGTCGGGGTCGTTGAGGACCTCGATCTCGCTCGTGGCCGAGCTGCTGGAGCCGTCGCGGTCGCGGAAGCTCGCGGTCACGCCGTCCTCGCGGGCGGTGGCCGCGAACGCCGCGGCCAGCTCGTCGACGGTGCGCGGGCCGGGATCGTCGTCGGACGATCCGTCGTCGCCGCCGAGCGTGACCGTGAAGGTCGAGGCCAGGTCCTGCGAGCCGGCGTCGCCGCCGGCCGCGTCGGCGGGCGTGCCGGTCAGCGTCAGGACGTGCCGCCCCTTGGACACGTACTTGGGCACGTGGACGGTGACGGTGCGCGTGAAGCGCTTGCCGCGCACCTCCTGCCCGGCGATCTTCACCTTGACGTCGTGCCCGCGGCGCGCGTGGGTCGGGGCGATCGCACCCAGGATGTAGGCCTGGCGCAGCTCGCGGCGCAGCTGGAGGTTGACGTCCACGCTGGTGACGTGGAGCACACCGAAGTTGTAGGTGTCGAGCAGGCTGACCGCGGAGGCGAAGTCGGAGACCAGCGGCGCGCCCGCGGCGGTCGGCGAGCCGCCGACGTAGGAGTTGCAGAACCGCAGCGGCGCCTTGCGCTCGCGCAGCCCGATCCGCACGCACATCCGGCCGCTCTGGCGGGCGGGCGAGCCGCGGAGGATGTCGTAGGCCGCCTGGGCGATCGCGACGGGGCCGACCTGCGTCAGCGACGACGCGCCGGTCGGCTGGCCGACCGCGGTCTCGTCGGCGATCTGGAGGTTCTCGTGCGCGACGTGGCCGCTGTCGAGGTCCTTGGCGGTGACGCGCATCGGGAAGTGGTCGGGCAGCGCGCCGAGGCGGCCGACGACGGCCGACGGCGCGTCGTTGGTCAGCGTGCCGAGCGCGTGGCCGGGCGCGGCGAGCTTGTAGCTCGTCAGGTCCTCGGAGTCGACCGGGTTGTCGATCACGGTGTAGACGTAGGCGTCCTCGAGCAGGAGCGAGCGGCGCCCGGCGCCGTCGAGCGGGTGGCCGAAGGCCCAGACCGCGTCGCCGTCGGTGTAGGTCACGGTGCCGACGGCGCCCGCGGCGATGTCGCCGCTGGAGAGGCCGACCGCGACCGAGGAGCCCGGCTGCAGCGTCTGCTGCGGGAAGCTGACGTCGCCCGGCGCGGCCGGGGCGGCGTAGAGCGCGCGGCCGATCTTCTTGCCCGCGGTCTGCAGCGCGGCGGCGACGGGGCCGGAGACGCCGCTGAAGCTCAGCGGCGTCGCGAGCGCGCGGACCTTGCGCTTGAGGCTCGCGGCCAGCGGCTTGGCGCCGGACGGGACCTCGACGGGCTCGCCGAGCATGGTCTCGATCGGCGTGGCCAGGACGACCTTGTTGCCGTAGTCGCCGGTGCCCTGGGCGATCGCGCCGATGGTGCGCAGCGTGCCCTCCGCGTCGGCGCACTTGACCGGTGAGCCGGAGAAGCCCTCGGCGATCCCGGCCTCGTCGACCGCCGGGCCGCTCACGCGGACGAGGATCTGCGGATCGGGGCCGGAGACGACGTCGAGGACGTCGACGGCGAAGCTGGAGATGTCGGTCCCGCGGACGACGCTGTAGCCCGTGCAGTGCATGCCGGCCTGGACCTGGGCCAGCGGCATGATCGGGTCGCCGGCCCCGTGGGCTCCGGCGGGCGCGGCGACGGCGGACAGGGCGGTGGCGAGGGCGACCGCGAGGCGAGTTCGGGACACGTCGCGCGAACAGTAGGGAACCGAGGGTGGTCAGGGGGTCACTAGATTGCGACCGTGACTCTCGACGCCCGCGGTATCACCGCGATCCGGTGGGACGGACGCCGCCTCTCGATCCTCGATCAGACGCGGTTGCCCGCCGAGGAGACGTGGCTGGCGCTGACCGGCGCGGTCGACACGGCGGCGGCGATCGCCCGGCTGGCGGTGCGCGGCGCGCCGAACATCGGGATCGCCGCGGCGTACGGGCTGGCGATGGAGGTCGCGGCGCGGCCGTCGCTGGGCGCGCTGGAGGAGGGGTCGGAGATCCTGCTCGCCTCGCGGCCGACGGCGGTGAACCTGGCGTGGGCGGTGGAGCGGGTGCGGACCGCCGCGCTCGGGGCCGGGCCGTCGACGCTGGCGAGCGCCGCGCGCGCCGAGGCGCAGCGGATCCAGGCGTCGGAGGACGCGGCGAGCCACGCGCTGGCGGTGGCCGGCGCCGACGTCCTGGACGGGGCGCGGACGCTGCTGACGCACTGCAACACGGGCGCGCTGGCGACGGGCGGCCGCGGCTCGGCGCTCGGCGTCTGCATCGAGCTGGCCGAGCGGCACGAGGGCGTGAAGATCCTCGCGTGCGAGACGCGCCCGCTGCTGCAGGGCGCGCGGCTGACCGCCTGGGAGCTGACGCGGCTCGGGATCCCCTTCGCGCTGCTGGTCGACGGCGCGGCCGCGGGGCTGCTGCGGCGCGGCGAGGCCGACGCGGTGGTCGTCGGGTGCGACCGGGTCGCGGCCAACGGCGACGTCGCCAACAAGGTCGGGACCTACGCGCACGCGCTGGCGGCGCGGGCGGCGGGGATCCCGTTCGTCGTGGCGGGCCCGACCTCGACGATCGACCCCGCGACGCCCGACGGCGACGCGATCGAGATCGAGGAGCGGGCGGCCGGCGAGGTGCTGAGCTTCGGCGGCGTGACGGTCGCGCCCGCCGGCACGGCGGTCCGCAACCCGGCCTTCGACATCACGCCGGCGGAGTACGTCACCGCGCTGGTCACCGAGCGCGGCGTGGCGCAGCCGGTGGACGCAACCAGCGTGGCCGCCCTCCTCGCCTGAGGGGTCAGACCCCTTTCCACAGTGCGCCTGCAAGAAGGCGTCAGACCCCTTTCCGCAGTGAGGGTGCCAGAAGGGGTCAGACCCCTTTCCGCAGTGAGGGTGCGAAAAGGGGTCTGACCCCTAGTCGTCGGCGAGTAGGCGCCATGCGCCTTCGACGCGGCGCAACGAGAAGCCGGCGATGCGCAGCGCGGCGGGTTGGCGGGTGCCGGTGGTGCTCAGGCGCTCGCCCTCGGTGCGGCGCAGCCAGTCGATCGTGTCGATCAGCGGCTGCTCGTGGTGGCCCGGGATCCAGCCGAGCTCGCGCTTGGCCTTGGTCGAGCGGTAGGCCCAGCGCAGCGACATCGCGCGGACCTCCTCGACGGTGATCGCCGGCCGCCCCGGCAGGGCCTCGGCCGCGCGGGCCAGCGCCAGCGCCGCGGCCAGCGGCAGCTTGACCGCCGGCGGCTCCACGCCGCTCAACCGGCCCAGGTCGGCGAAGAGCCGGTCGTTGGTGAAGTTGCGCCCGCCGAGCAGGTAGCGCTCGCCGACCGTGCCACGCTCGTCGGCCAGCAGGTGCCCGCGCGCGACGTCGGCCGCGCCCACGATGCACACCGACCCCTCGACGTACAGCGGGATCTCACGGCGCAGGAAGCGACGGACCAGCTCGGTGGACGAGCGCTGTACGTCGCCCGGTCCCAGCACGTGCGCCGGGTTGACGATCACCACCGGCAGGCCCTGCGCGCAGATCCGCAGCGCCTCGCGCTCGGCCTCGGCCTTCGCGTTGGCGTAGGTCAACCCGGTGCGCGCGCCGTTGAAGCTCTGGGTCTCGTCCGTCGTTCCCCGCCCCTGCGCCGGCCCGATCGCCGCGGCGGCCGACGTGTGCACGACGCGCTCCACGCCGGCGCGCAGCGCCTCCTCCAGCACGACCCGCGTCCCGACGACGTTCGCCCGGTGCAGCTCGCGCCAGCCCGCGCGCAGCGCCGTGGCGCCCGCGACGTGGAAGAGGCGGTCGACCCCGCGCAGCGCCCGGCGCATGTCGACCCGCTGTGTGGCGTCGGCGACGATCACCTCGACGTCGAGGTCCGCCGGCGCACCGGCCGGATCGCCCTCGCGCACGGTCACCCGCACGTCGTCGCCGCGCGCCACCAGCGCACGCGCCACGTGCGCACCGACCATGCCGGTCGCGCCGGTCACCAGGGTCTTGGCCATCGCGCCGCCATCCTGCCAGGACTGGGATCGCCCGGGGGCAGATCAATAGGGTGCGCGGATGCCCCAGGTCGCAGTGGTCACCGACACCACGCACTACGCGCCGCGCGCGCTGCTGCAGGAGCACGACATCCACGAGGTGTCGCTGTACGTCAACCTCGGCGACCACCACGAGCGCGAGTCCGACATGCCGGACTTCGACGCCTTCTACCAGCAGCTGCGCCGGCTCGACCAGCTGCCGACCACGTCGCAGCCGTCGATCGGGGACTTCCTCGCGGTCTACGAGCCGCTCGCCGCCGCGGGGCGCGACATCGTCTCGGTGCACATCGCCGGCGGGATCTCCGGCACGCCCGAGACCGCCCGCCAGGCCGCGACGGAGATCGCCGCCAAGTACCCGGGCCGCCGCGTCGAGGTCATCGACTCGCGCACCGCCTGCGGCGGCATCGGCCTCTGCGCGCTGGCCGCCGCGTCGGCCGCGAAGGCCGGCGGCGACCTCGCCGCCGTCACCGCCCACACCAACGACGCCGCCGACGCCATGAAGATCTGGTTCGCCGTCGACACCCTGGAGTTCCTGAAGCGCGGCGGCCGCATCGGCACCGCGCAGGCCTGGCTCGGCGGGGCGCTGAAGATCAAGCCGATCCTCACGATCGACCGCGAGATCACGCCGGTCGAGCGCGTGCGCACCTCGGGCCGCGCGTTCGAGCGCATGGTCGACTACCTCAAGGCGCGCAAGGAGGACGGCGCCGACGGCTGGGTCGTCCAGCACATCCAGGCGCCCGAGCAGGCCGAGAAGCTCACCGAGCGCGGCCGCGAGATCTTCGGCTGCGAGCCCGTCTTCGTCTCGGAGATCGGGCCGGTCATCGGCACGCACGTCGGCCCCGGCCTGCTGGGCGCCGGCGGCCTGCCGCGCAGCCTGATGGCCGGCCTCGGCGTCTAGTCGATCAGCTCGTCCGCGAGCAGGTCCATCAACAACCCGTCGCGCCAGGTGCCGTCGGGTGCGCGCTCGTAGGAGCGCAGGATGCCGACGGGCCGGAAGCCGATCGCGGCGTAGCTGCGGATCGCCCGCTCGTTGCCGGCCGACGGGTCGATCGTGAAGCGGTGGTGGCCCTGCGCGACGAAGTGACGGACGGCGACGCGCAGCGCCTCGCGGCCGTAGCCGAGCCCGCGCAGCCGTGTGGTCACCGCGATGTCGAGGCCGACGTGCGGGTAGTCCGGCGTCGTCTCCTCGGTGAACTGCAGCCAGCCGGCCACGGCGCCGTCGACGAGGATCGCGAACGACGCGTCCAGCTCCTCGGCGACGTCGGCCGCCGCGTAGGCGCCCCACCACCGCGCGACCTCGGGCTCGGCGAGGATCGCCAGCAGCGCCGCCGCGTCGCCCGGCTCCGCGCGGCGCAGCACCACGCGCTCGCCACGCAGCACCAGCATGAACTAGGTCGCCGGGAGGATGACGCCCCCGCCGCTGCCGCTCCCGCCCTCGTCGTCGTCGGGCGACGGCGGCGACAGCGCGCCGCCCGACGGCGGCGGCTCCCCGTTGGTGATCGCGGCGTGGCGCGCCTCCTGCCGCCACGCCCACCACTCCCGCAGCAGGATCTGGATCGACGCCGCGATCGGGATCGCCACGATCGCGCCGAGGATGCCCAGCAGCGTGCTGCCGAACAGCACGGCGATGAGCACGACGATCGGCTGAACCTGCACCGTCCGCCGCTGGACCTGCGGCTGGATGATGTTGTTCTCGATCTGCTGGTAGACGATCGCCCAGATCGCCCAGATGATGGTGTCGGTCGGGAAGTCGTTGAACAGCGTCACCAGCCCGATGAGGACGGCGGCCACGCTCGCGCCGACCAGCGGGACCAGCGACGCCAGGCCGGCGAACACCGCCAGCGGCGCCGCGAACGGCACGCCGAGCAGCTCCAGCACGATGAACGCCTGCACGCCCGCGATCAGCGCGACGGTCAGCGCGCCCTGCACGTAGCCGCCGACCGCCGACGAGGTGCTGTCGAGCACGCGGCGTATGCGGTCGCGCTCGGCCTCGGGTCTCAGCTTCAGCGCCCCGTCCACCCATCGTCGCCCGCCGCCGACGATGAAGATGCTCAAGATCAGGATGTTGACGAGCGCGAAGACCGAGTTGACCAGCCCGAGCCCGATGTCGCCCAGCACCTTGGCGGCATCGCCGATCTTGGCCGGCAGCGACGTCGCCTGCTTCTGCAGCTCCCCGGTGATGTCGTACTTGTCGTCGAGCTTGCGGAGCCGCTCGTTCTTGTTGACGAAGCGCTGGACGTCCTTGGCGTAGTTCGGCAGGTCCTCGGCGAGGCTGGTGCCCTGCGTGACCAGCGGCGGGACGACGAGCGCCGCCAGGCCGACCGGGACGAGGACCAGCCCGAGGTAGACGATCGCGATCGCCAGCCCGCGGCGCATGTGCCGCTCGAGCCGGTTGACCGGTCCCGAGACGGCGATCGCGATGAACGTGCCGGTGAGGACCCATCCGATCGGCTTGCGCAGCAGGTACACGAGGTACAGCACAAGGACCGACAGGACGACGATCCAGACGACGCGCAGGACCGTGCGGGCGGGGATTTCGGGAACGGAGGTGCGCAACGCCCCCGAACCGTAGGCCCGGGGGCGGACGCGTCACCGTCCGGCGGCGCTCAGCGGCGCCGGCGGCGGCGCAACAGGCCGCCCACGGCGGCGATCCCGCCACCGAGCACGAAGCCCACGACCGCGGCGCCGATCAGCACTTCCTGCTGGTGCTCGCGGATCTGCTTGCGCCAGTCGGTCACCTCGGCGACCTCGCCGCGCAGCCGATCCAGCGACACCGCCAGCTCGGCGCGGTTGGCCTCGATCGAGGCGCGGATCTCTTCGGGGGAGCGCTGCTGCGGCATCAGACGGTGGTCTCCCGGTCGTGCGAGGTGACCGTGTCCTTGATCAGCTTGGCCTCCTCGATGGCCATGGTCGGCGCGGGCGGCGAGCCGGCCTTCAGCGCGCGGTAGGCGACGTACCCGGCCAGCGCGGCGAGCAGGAGCAGGATCGCGGCGACCGTGAAGTAGCCCCAGAAGTACTGGCCGTCGGGGAACGGGATCGCCCAGTAGGCGAGCCACGCGAGGCCGAAGAGGATCATGATCAGCGCGCCGAGCACGAAGACGCCGGCCGCGGCCGCGATCACCGCGCCCTTGCCGATCTTGGTGACCTTCTGGACGACCTCGGCCTTGGCCAGCTCGATCTCGTCGCGGACCAGCAGCGACGCCTTCTCGCTGACCTCCTGGATCGCCTGGACGATGCCGGGCGGCGTGTTGGGCTCGTCG
>DASYBY010000686.1:0-2266 GCA_036500525.1 Baekduia sp.
TCAGCAGGAGTCTTCGTTGTCGGCCAGCGGCGCGGTGAGGCGCAGGAGGCTAACGGAGCGCTCGGTCAGTGGACTTCCGCTGCGCTGGACCCACACGCACTGGACGATCGGGATGCCCTTGACGCCGTGCACCCAGACGACCCGGCTCCAGGCCTGCTTGGTGCCCAGCGAGTAGGCGGTCCCGGAGTCGACCATGGCGAGCTTCACGGTGCCCGGACCGGTCACGCGCGGCAGGAAGGCGCGGACCTTGGTCCGACACGCGGCGTCGCAGCTGTCCAACCGCGACAACACGCCCGGCAGGTCGCCGGCGGCCTCGTGCTGGACGAGCGCGAACAGGTCGTCGCGCTCGGTGTTCTCGTTGGTCAGGAAGCGCGCGACGAAGAACGAGATCGCCAGGAAGGCGACGACGATCGGGGCGGCGATGACGAGGAGACGGCGACGACGACGAAGGAGCACGCGCCGCGCAGATTACGCCCCGTCAGCCGGCTTGGGGGAAGTCGTCGGCGTTGAGCTCGAGGAAGCGCCGCACCGAGCGCTCCTGCGCCTCGAGGCGGTCGGCCATCGACCGGGCGTGCTCGGCGGCGCGGACGAGGAAGTCCTGCAGGCAGGCCTCGGGGTCGTCGGGCAGCGGGTAGACGTGGGCGACGTCCTGCTGGGCGCAGGCGATCCCCATCGGCGGCCGGCCCTCGGCCAGCGTGCGCGCGCCGCAGACCGGCACGACGACGAGGTGGCGCTCGGGCGCCACGAGCGCGATCGGCATCAGGCGGTGGGCGGGCAGCGGGACGTCGAGGTCGACCGAGCGCACGATGGCGACCGCGGACTCGGCGACGTCGCGCAGCGGCCCCTCCCAGATCGCCAGGACCGTGTCGGCCATCTGCAGCGCGTCGCGCAGCGTGCGCGCCTGGGCGGTGTAGGCCTCCTCGGCCTCGGCGCGGGTGCGGGTCTCGGCGAGGTCGAGGTCGCACGGCACGCGCAGCAGGTCGCGGACGCCGAGGTGCTCGCCCGAGCCGTGGCCGCCGTTGGCGACGTAGGTCTGGACCGTGCCGAGATCGCGACGGCCGTGGAAGACGACGGTCAGCTGGTCGGCGAGCGCGAGGCCGTGGATCCGGAGCGCGACGGCGGCGGCCGCCTCGGGGTCCAGGAGCGCGCTGCGCAGCAGCTCGTCGGCCAAGCCCTCGCCGGGCCGTCGATCCTGCGGATCCCGCTGCTGCTCGTCCATGGTGCTCCCTTCCGACGCGTGGTGCGGATGGTGACCCGAGGTGTACCCCATTTCATCGGCCGTGTGGGCCAGTCCTGCATGCCATTCGGTCAGGTCGGGCGAGGCATCCGGCGCGCGGCCTTGGGGTACGGTCAGCTCATGAAGCTCGCGTACAAGCCGATCGGCATCGTCCTGGGCCTGGTCGCCGGCCTCCTCTCCAAGCGGCTCTTCGACGTCGTCTGGGGCGTCTTCGACGACGAGGAGCCGCCCAAGCCGACGACCCGCGACGCCGACTGGCCGAAGGTGCTCGCCGCCGCCGCCGTGCAGGGCGTGACGTTCAAGGTCACCCGCGCGGCCGTCGACCGCGCCGGCGCCAAGGGCTGGAACCACCTCTTCGGCGTCTGGCCGGGCGACAAGAAGCAGGAGAAGTCGCAGGCGGCCGAGGTCGTCCGCTAGACCGCGCCGCGCGGGTCAGCGCTGGGCGCGGATGGTGAAGCCGCGCTCGCGCAGGTCCTCCAGCGCGTCCTCGAACGCGCCGAAATCCCGGGCGAGCAGCAGGTCGATCGGGCGCCCGTGGCGGCCCGTGGCGCGGACCCAGCGGCGCAGCACGCCCTCACCCGCCCGCTCGGCCGCCTCGCCGGTCAGCGTGAGCAGGAGCGGCAGCTGCGGCTTGTGGTCGAGGTCGCCGCCGAGCACCGCGAGCGGGTCGGCGTCGAGCGCCGCCAGCAGCTCGTCGTCGGTGAGGCCGAGCCGGTCCTGCAGGAGGGCGGCGGCGGTCGAGGTCAGAAGAGCTGATTTTCTCCGCCGAAGACCTCCGACACCGAGTCGTCGGTGAAGATCCGGCGGATGGAGTCCGTGAGCAGGTCCGCGCAGGAGAGGACCTGGATGTTGTCCGGCGCGCCGGGGCGCAGCGGGATCGTGTCGGTCACGACGATCTTCTCGAAGCCCGCGGCCTCGAGGTTCTCGTAGGCGGCGCCCGAGAAGACCGGGTGCGTCGCGGCGGCGAAGACGCGCTTGGCGCCCTCGTCGCGCACGGTGTGCGCCGCGGCCTTCAGCGTGCCCGCCGTG
>DASYBY010000687.1:0-3806 GCA_036500525.1 Baekduia sp.
GGCAGCTCCGGCGCGCGGCCGTCGTGCACGAGCTCCGAGATGGTGCGGAAGAGCGCGCCGACCAGCAGCTCCACCTGCAGGCTGGGCAGCGGCGCGTCGACGTCGGCGTCGGCGTCGCGCTGCTGCTCGTCGATCAGCAGCGCGATGTAGCGCGCCCGGAACAGCTCGCGGATGTCGCGCAGCTGCTCGTCGCCGCCCACCGGCGCGACGTAGACCAGGTGCGCAGTCGCGGGCTCGTCGGCGAGCCGCCGCAGCAGGTTGCGCAGCGCGGCCCCGAGGTTGTCAGGCCACGAGTCGGCCGGCCGGAACGCGGCCGCGTACTCGTCGAACAGCTCGTCGGCCGCACGCCGGTAGGCGTCGGCCACGACGCGCGCCGCGCCCTCCGGGCAATGGCCTTCGCTCTCCGCCGCGGCCATCCCCGTGGCGGCGCACAAGTCGGCCATCGTGACCGGCCTCCCGCCGGTCATCAACACGGCGGCCGCGGCGGACCCACGCAGCCGGTCGCACGTCGCGCAGTTCGGCGAGCACGTCTGTGCCCCGGTCGGGACCTCGCTCAGCATCCTCATCTGACCCCCCAAATTCGGTTGCCGGCAGCCCGGAGGCCACCGGATCGACCCACACGAGAGCTAAGAGCCGCATGCCGGTCGGCTGTGACGCACGAATCCTCTTCCGTCTCGGCTCGGACCGCAACCCCGACCAGCGCGCACGGCTGGCACAAGGTGGGAAACGGCAGTATGTTTTGAGCCGTGGAGCACCGCCCCACCCACAACCGCGGACCCCACCAACTCCCCGCCGGCCGCCACGGCCTTCCGCGAGCCTTCGTCGTCTCCAACCAGCGCGATCGGATCCTCGACGCGGTCCTGCAGGCCGCCAGCCGCGGTGGCTACGCCGCGATGCGCATCGAGGACGTCATCGCCATCGCCGGCGTGTCGCGGCGCACGTTCTACGACCACTTCACCAACAAGGAGGACGCGTTCCTCGCGTCCTACGACCTCGTCCTTGATCAGCTGCTCACCGGTGTGTCATCCGCGTTCGCGGGCGGCGAGACCTGGACCTCGCGCGTCCGCCGCGGGCTCGGGGCCTTCCTCAACCTCCTCGCGGCCGAGCCGCTGCTGGCGCGGGTGTGCGTCGTCGAGGCGCTCGCGGCCGGCCCGCGGGCGCTAGAGCGCCGCACCCGCGCGATGCGGGCCTTTCAGGAGCTGCTGATGCCGCCGCCCGAGGACGTGCCGGCCCGGACCACGGCCCCGCCGGTCACGATCGAGGCGATCGTCGGCGGCATCTACGAGGTCGTCTACTCGCGGGTGACGACCGACCGCACGGAGGAGCTCCCGTCGCTGCTGCCGTCCCTGCTCCACAGCGCGCTGCTGCCCTTCGTCGGCCCCGAGATCGCCGACGCCGAGTACCAGCGCGTAGCCCTGTCCGCCGGCCACCGGAGCGCTCCGGCGCACTGACCCGCCGGAGCTCCACGACACATGTATGTTCCCCTCCGACGTGCCTGAGCCTTCCAAGAAGCACGGGCGCGAGCCCCACCAGCTGCCCGCCGGCCGCCACGGCCTGTCCCGGCAGTTCGTCGTCTCCAACCAGCGCGAGCGGATCCTCACGGCGGTCGCCGAGGTGTGCAGTCGCACGGGCTACGTCGCGATGAGCGTCGAGGACATCGTCGTCGCCTCGGGTGTCTCGCGCCGGACCTTCTACGACAACTTCCGTGGCAAGGAGGACGTGTACCTCGCGGCCTTCGACGCGGTGACCGAGCAGGCGCTGGCGCGCGTCAGCGCGGCCTACGGCGCGGCCGACGGCCTGGCGCAGAGGACGCGCGAGGGCCTCGCCGCGTTCTTGGACTTCGTCGCCGAGGAGCCCGAGATCGCCGACATGTGCGTCGTCGAGGTGATGGCCGCCGGGCCGGCGGCGATCGGCCGGCGCAACCGGGCGATGGTCGCGTTCGCCGACCTCATCGAGCGGTCCGCGGCCGCGGAGCTGCCGAAGTCCGGGCTCCCGCCCGCGCTGACGGCCGAGACGCTGGTCGGCGGGATCTACGAGGTCGTCTACTCGCGGGTCCTGCAGGGATCGGGCGCGGAGCTTCCGACGCTCCTGCCCGATTTGCTCTACTCGGTGCTGCTGCCCTACGTGGGCCAGGAGGCGGCGACGTCGCTCCTGAAGAACGAACGCCGCCGCTCCAAGCGCCGAGCCGGCAAGGCTGCCGGCTCGGGCACGTCGTAGGGGTCGCCGGCTCAGCCGGCGTCACCCGAGGGGCTCGGGTTCAGCGACGTCGGCGGAGCCGCCGGGCCGACCGGATCCTGCGGCGGGGCCGCCACGGGCACGACCTTCTCGCCCGCATCGCCCGTCCATGCGACCGACGTCGGCGCGAACGTCACGTCGACCGTCCACACGTTGCCGCTGGGCGCGGTCGTCGCCGTCTCGCCGCTGTCGCCGCGGACCTCGACGCGATCGACGCCGTCGGGCACGATGCCGCGCAGGCGCGAGCCCGACGGGATGTCCTGCACGCTGACGGCGTAGCCCTCGGCGATGCGATCGGTGGGCACGCAGTTGCTCATCGCGCCGCTGGCCGCCAGGCAGACCCAGCCGCGCCCCGGCACGACGTAGATCTGCTCGCCCGTCGGGGTGGTGAGGGCCTTGCGGGCCAGCGCCGGGTTGGCGCCGACCGACGGACCCGCGCCGCTGGCGACGAGCTGGCGCACGTCGTCGTCGGGCATGTCGTCCTTGGCGACCGGCCGGCGCAGGACCGCCAGCGTAGCCTCCTGCGTCGCGTCGACGGCGACGATCTTCGTCGCCGAGCGCTCCTGGGCCACCGCCGGCGGCGGCGCGGGCGGGGCGCTCGTGGCCGCCACGGCAACGCCGGCCAGCGCGCCGGTGCCGACGAGCACGGCCGCTGTCTTGATCAGGGTGCGTCGGCCGATCATGCGGTCGCGTACCCGTAGATCGTGTGGTTCGCGCCGGTCTGGTGCTGGATCTCGGCCTCCGTGAGATATGGGTAGGCGCCGAAGGTCTGGCTCACGCTGTTGTACCCACACACCGCGCCCTCGCGCGGCTCCTTCGAGTCTGCGATCAACAGCCGCTCGCAGAGGTAGACGTCGCCGCCGCCCGTGTAGGTCGCGCTGTTGAAGTTGTAGCTGTGGTTCGATCCGTCTCCGCACCAAGTGAATGCGCTCACGAGCACTCCGCAGTACGAGTTGGTGAACGCCGAGGCGCTGGTTGCGCCCCACGCGAACAGACCCAGACACGCGCAAGCAGCGGCCAGCGCTGCTCGATGCGCGATGCTTTCCATGCGAAACTCCTCCATCGATGGTCTTGCCGAGGGGTAAGAGCCATCTACGTCTCTGTTGTGACGCCGACTTTTTCGTCCCGTGTTGCATCGCCGTCCTCCATCCCCGCACTTTGCGATCACGAGCGAATCGCTCGACGCGCTTTTCCGGTCGCACGCCCGGGGAATGGCGGTCTACGTGGCCCGTAAGACCATGGATGCGGGCGTTGCCGCCGACCTGGTGGCCGAGACGTTCGCCCAGGCTTACATGCACCGCGTCCAGTTCCGTGGCCATACGCGCGAGGAGGCCGTAGGCTGGCTGTACGGCATCGCGCGTCACCAGATCAGCCACTTCATCCGCCGCGACCGGGCAGAGGCCCGCGCGCTGGAGCGCCTGGGCATTCAACGGCCACACCTCAGCGATGCCGAGCTCGAGCGGCTCGAAGATCTGGCGGGGATCTCGGACCTCCGTCGGCGCGTTGCGTCACAGTTGAGCGACTTGTCCCACGAACAACAAGAGGCCGTTCGCCTCCGCATCCTGGAAGAG
>DASYBY010000688.1:0-2731 GCA_036500525.1 Baekduia sp.
TGGATCGCCGAGATGCTGGAGACGTTGATGATCGAGCCGCCGTCGCCCTCGGCCATCCGCGTGCCGACCAGCGCCGACAACCGGAAGACCGCGCGCAGGTTCACGGCGATGACCTTGTCGAACAGCTCCTCGGTCACCTCGGCCAACGAGGGGTACAGCGGGGACATGCCGGCGTTGTTGACCAACACGTCGACCCGGCCGAAGCGCTCGTAGGCCGTGTCGACCAGGCGATCGAGGTCGGCCCACCGCCCTACGTGGGTCGCCACGCCGATCGCGCGACCGCCGGCCGCCTCGATCTCCGCGGCCAGCGCCTCGCAGGCCTCGCCCTTGCGGCTCGCCACCACGACGGCGGCGCCGTGGCGGGCGAAGGCCAAGCACATCTCCCGCCCCATCCCTCGGCTGCCGCCCGTCACGACGGCGACCTTGCCGGCGAGGTCGGGACCGTCGGGACGCTCGCCGGCCACCGCTCAGGCTCCGGTGAACTTCGGCGGGCGCTTCTCGAGGAAGGCCGCGACGCCCTCCTTGAAGTCCGCGCTCGCGTCGGCCTCGTCCTGGATCGAGGCCTCGAGCCGCAGCTGCGTCGCCAGGTCCGGGTAGAGCTGGGCGTTGAGCTGGCGCTTGATGCCGGCGTACGCGACCGTCGGGCCGTCGGCGAGCTTGCGCAGCAGCGCCTCGGACTCGGACGTCAGGTCGTCGTCGGGCACGACCCGGTTGGCCAGGCCCCACTCCAGCGCCTTGGCCGCCGGCACGCGCTCGCCGAGCATCGCCATCTCGAACGCCCGGCCGCCGCCGGCGCGCGCCGGCACGAACGCCGAGGCGCCGCCGTCGGGCACGAGCCCGATGTTGACGAAGGCCAGCAGCAGGAACGAGCTCTCGGCCATCATCACCAGGTCGCAGCTGAGCGCCAGCGCGACCCCGACGCCCGCGGCCGGGCCGCGCACGGCCGACACCACGGGCTTGGGCAGCTCGCGGATCCCGAGCATGACCTCGTTGTAATAGCTGTTGAGCGAGACCGAGGACGGGATGCCCGACGGCACCGACAGGTCGGCGCCCGAGGAGAACCCGCGGCCCTCGCCGGTGACGAGCACCGCGCGGACGTCGTCGGCCGCGCACGCGCGCACCGCCGCCTGCAGGTCGGTCCCCATCTGCAACACCCAGGCGTTGAGCGTCTTGGGGCGGTTGAGCACGATCTTGACCGCGCCGCCGTCGCGCTCCATGCGCACCGTCTCGAAGTCCTGCCACGTCGTGAAGGCCATCAGCGCGCCGTCCAGCCGCCGTCGACGGCGATCGTCTGGCCGGTGATGAAGCTGCTCGCGTCGCTGGCCAGGAAGAGCAGGACCCCGTCCAGCTCGTGCTCGGCCCCGACGCGCCCCATCGGCGTGTTGCGGCGCAGGTAGCGCAGGGACTGCTCCTCGGTCGTCATCGTGCCGGTCATCTCACTGGCGAAGAAGCCCGGAGCGACCGCGTTGACGCGGATGCCCTTGCGCGCCCACTGCGC
Organism: Baekduia sp.; assembly: GCA_036500525.1. Lineage (GTDB taxonomy): Bacteria > Actinomycetota > Thermoleophilia > Solirubrobacterales > Solirubrobacteraceae > Baekduia. Next base: position 1,499 of record DASYBY010000688.1, read on the forward strand.
GCCCAGCTCGCGCGTGAGGTTCACGACGGCGCCCTTGGAGGCGGTGTAGCTGGCCTGGTTGATGGGCGACGAGGCGACCTGCCCGAACATCGACGCGATGTTGACGATCGACCCGCCGTCGCCGCCGATCATCTCGCGCGCCGCGAGCTGGCTGAGGACGAACACGGCGTTGAGGTTGATCTCGACCACGCGCCGGAACTCCGACGGCGGCTCGTGCTCGGCGTCGTGCACCCCGCTGACGCCGGCGTTGTTGACCAGGATCCGCGGGGCGCCGTAGGTCTCGACCGTGAAGGCCATCAGGCGCTCCAGGTCGGCGTCGACGCTGACGTCGGCGGTGAACGGCACGATGTTGTCGTTCTCGGCGGCCAGCGCCTCCAGCCGGTCGGTGCGCCGCGCGGCGGCGACGACCTTCACGCCGTTGTCGGCCAGCACCTGCGCGAACCGGCGGCCGAGGCCGCTGGACGCGCCGGTGACGATGGCGACTCGACCGGCGAGGTCGAACAGCCCCTCCGCCATCAGACCTTCTCCAGCAGCAGGCCGGTGCCGACGCCGCCGCCACAGCACATCGTGACGAGCGCGCGGTTGCCGCCGTTGCGCTGAAGCTCGTAGGCCGCCTTGGTGACCAGGCCGCCGCCGGTGCCGCCGAGCGGGTGGCCGAGGGCGATCGCGCCGCCGTTGGGATTGACGCCGACCTTGTCGAAGTCCACGCCGATCTCGCGCTGCCAGGCGAGCACGACCGAGGCGAAGGCCTCGTTGATCTCGACGATGTCGATGTCGTCGATCGTGAGGCTGTTGCGCTCCAGCAGGCGCTGGGTCGCGGGGATCGGACCGGTGAGCATCTTCACCGGGTCGCTGCCGACGAGGACGTGGTCGACGATGCGGGCCAGCGGCGTGAGGCCCAGCTCGGCGGCCTTCTCGGCCGTGGTCACGATGACCGCCGACGCGCCGTCGGAGATCTGCGACGCGCTGCCGGCGGTGTGGACGCCGCCTTCGAGCACGGGCTTCAGGTTGGCGAGGCCCTCCAGCGTCGTCTCGCGCAGGCCCTGGTCGCGGTCGACCATGTGCAGCTCGGCGGTCGGCTTCTTGTCGGCGCCGATGACCGGCGCCTCGATCGGCACGATCTGGTCGGCGAAGCGGCCGTCGGCCCACGCCTCGGCGGCGAGCTGCTGGGAGCGCAGGCCGAAGAGGTCGGTGTCGTCGCGGGTGATGTCCCACGCCTGGGCGATCAGCTCG
>DASYBY010000689.1:0-5036 GCA_036500525.1 Baekduia sp.
CGCTGGACTTCCGCACGCACCTGTTCGTCAACACCGACCTCACCGTCCACCTGCACCGCGAGCCCGAGGGCGCGTGGATCGCGCTGGACGCGCGGACTGATCTCGACCCGTCGGGCGCCGGCCAGGCGACCTCGGTCCTGCGCGACGAGCGCGGGCGCCTGGGCGTCGGGGCGCAGTCGCTGTTCGTCGACGAGCGGGCGGCGGGCTAGCGCGCGGGGAGCGGCTTGGCGCGCTTGCGGCGGGCGGCCTTGACGGCCTGCTTCGGCGCGTCGACCACGTAGGTCCGCGGACCGGTGCGCTCCGCGAGGCCGGCCAGGCTGAGCCGCTTGGCGACGACCGGGCAGCGCTTGCACCGCGGGCCGCTCTTGCAGCAGGACTTCTTGACCTTCAGCTCCCGCGGGCGGCTCATCCGCGCCGGAGGCTAGCGTTGGGCCGCTGATGGCCGCGATCCCGCTCCCCGACCCCGAGCTTGCCGACGAGGCCGTGCGGCTGCGCACGGCGCGCCTCGAGGATGTCCCGGCGATCGTCGCCGCGTGCCAGGATCCGCTCATCCAGCGCTTCACGTTCGTGCCCGACGGCTACACCGAGGCCCACGCCCGCGACTGGGTGGGATCGGCGCCCGGCGAGCGCGAGCGGGGCGAGGCGCTGCAGCTGGTCATCGCCGGCGCGGCCGAGGACGAGCTGCTCGGCACGGTCGGGCTGCTGCGGTTCGACGCCGTCCACCGCACGGCCGAGGTCGGCTACTGGGTCGCGCCCTCGGCGCGCGGCCACGGCGCCGCGGTCCGGGCGACGCGGCTGCTGGCGCCGTGGGCGTTGCGGACGCTCGGGCTCGCCCGCGTCACCTGCGAGATCGACGCCGAGAACACGGCGAGCCGTCGCGTAGCCGAGCGGGCCGGGTTCACGTTCGAGGGGATCCTGCGCTCGGCGATCGAGGCCAAGGGGCGCCGCTGGTCGGTCGCCGTCCACTCGCTGCTGCCGGAGGACCTGGCGTGACCGAGGCCGCGGCCGACACGCCGCCCGAGCAGCGCGTCACCGCGCTGGAGCTCTTCTTCGACCTCGTGTTCGTCTTCGCGATCTCGCAGGTCACCGGCTACCTGTCGGCCGACCCGACCTGGACGCGCCTGCTGGAGGGCCTGGCGATCTTCACCGTCCTGTGGTGGGCGTGGGGCTGCTACGCCTGGCTCGGCAACACGGCCGGCTCCGACGAGGGCCTCGTCCGCGTGGTGATGCTCGCGGCGATGGCGGCGATGCTGATCGCGGCGATCGCCGTCCCGCACGCGTTCGGCGAGACCGCGCTGACCTTCGGCATCGCCTACGGCGTGGTGCGGGTCCTGCACATCGTCGCCTACGCCCTGATGGCCCGCGGCAACCCGACGCTGCGCCTCGCCGTCAGCGGGCTCGCGCGCTCGATGGTCCCAGTCGGCCTGCTGCTCGTCGTCGCGGGGATCGTCGACGGCGACGTGCGCACGGCGTGCTGGATCGTCGCGCTCGTGATCGACGTCGTCGGGCTGTGGCTCTTCAGCGTCGACGGCTGGCGGGTGGAGCCCGCCCACCTGACCGAGCGCTACGGGTTGATCATCATCATCGCCCTGGGCGAGTCGATCGTCGCCCTCGGCGTCGGCGCCGAGGACCACGACCTCGACGCCGGGCTGATCGCGGGCGTCCTGCTCGGCGTCGCGACCGCGGCCGCGTTGTGGTGGGCCTACTTCGACGTCGTCGCGGTGGTCGCCGCGCGCCGCTTCCGGCAGATGACCGGCCGCGCGCAGATCCTCGTGGCCCGCGACTCCTACACCTACCTGCACATGCCGATGGTCGCCGGGATCGTCCTGTTCGCCTTCGGCGCCAAGACCGTCCTGGCCCACGAGGGCGACGACCTCGCCGCCGTGCCGGCCGTCGGCCTGTGCGGCGGGCTCGCGCTGTACTTCCTCGGCCACGTCGCGTTCCGGCTGCGCAACGTGCACACGCTCAACCGCGCGCGCCTGGGCGCCGCGATCGTGTTCGTGGTGTTGATCCCGATCGCCACGACGATCCCCGCGCTCGCGTCGCTGGCCGTCGTGACCGCGATCTGCACCGCGGTGATCGCCTATGAGTTCGTCCACTTCCACGCGGCGCGCGAGCGCCTGCGCCACGCGCTGACGTGAGCGGCGAGCACCGCCCGCGGCCGGCCCGCCTGGACCGGCTGCCCGAGCAGTACTTCACGCGGATCCTCGCGGCCGCCGCGCACGCGAGCGCGCAGCCCGGCGAGCGCTTCCTCGACCTCGGGCGCGGCAACCCCGACCTGCCGCCGCCCGCCCACGCGATCGCGGCGCTGCGCGAGGGCGCGCTGGAGACCGGGACGCCCGTGGTCCACGGCTACCCGCCGTTCGGCGGGACGGCGGACCTGCGGGCGGCGATCGCCGAGCGCTACGCCCGCGACCACGGCGTGACGATCGATCCCGAGCGCGAGGTCGCGGTGATCCCGGGGACCAAGACGGGGATCATGCTCGCCTGCCTGGCCGCGGCCGAGGCCGGGGACACGATCCTGCTGCCCGACCCCGGCTACCCGGACTACCTGTCGGGCGCGGCGCTGGCCGGCGCGCGGGTGCGCCCGCTGCCGCTGGAGGCGACCGCGGGCTTCCAGCCCGACTTCGACGCCGCGGTCCCCGCTGGCGCCGCCGATCCCGCGCTCGCCGTCCTCAACTACCCCTCCAACCCGTGCGCGGCCTGCGAGCAGCCCGGCACCTTCGAGGCCGCGGTGGCCTTCGCGCACGAGCGCGGGAGCTGGGTGCTCAACGACCTCGCCTACGGCTTCCTCACCTTCGACGGCGCGCGGGCCCGCTCGATCCTCGAGGTCGACGGCGCCCGCGACGTGGCGCTCGAGCTCTGGTCGCCGTCGAAGATCTACGGGATGGCCGGCTGGCGGATCGGCTTGGCGGTCGGATCGCCGGTGCTCGTCGCGCGCATCCAGGAGCTGCTGGACCACACCACGGCCGGTGTCTGGACGGGTGTTCAGCGCGGGCTGGCGGCGGCGCTGCGGTCCGACCAGGCCGACGTCGCCCAGCGCCGCGAGGTCTACCGCCGCCGGCGCGACGCGCTGGTCGGGGCGCTCACCGCGGCGGGCGCCGAGCTGGCCCCGGCGGCGGGGACGTTCTTCGTGTGGTGGCGCCTGCCCGCGGGGCTGACGGCCGAGCGCCTGCTCGCCGAGGCCCGGGTCGGCGTCGCGCCCGGCGAGGGCTTCGGCGCCCGCGGCGCCGGCTGGGCCCGGCTCTCGCTCGCGACGCCCGAGGCCGACCTGGTCGAGGCGGCGGATCGTCTCGCCGCTGCGTTGCAAACCTCCATCTGAGCTGCCGATCCGGCACGAAGTAGAGCGAAGCGCGTTAGATTCAGGTCCATGGTCGAGGCCGACGCCACCGTCCTCGTCGTCGACGACGACGAAGCCTTCCGCGCGTACGTGAAAGCGGCGCTCGAGGACACGCGCCTGCGCGTGGTCGAGGCGTCCAACGGCGCCGACTCGGTGGAGATCGCGCTGCGCGAGCGGCCCGCCGCGATCCTGCTCGACTGGCGGATGCCCGGCCAGAGCGGCATCGCGACCTGCCGGCAGATCCGCGCCGAGCCGGGCCTCGCCGGCGTGCGCATCGCGATGGTCACCGGGCTCGACGACGACCGCGACCGCACGGTCGCGCGCCACTCCGGCGCCGACGCGTTCCTGGTCAAGGATCTCGATCCCGACGCACTCGCCGTTGCGGTGCGTCGCCTCCTGGCGCCGGATCCCGCGCCCGCCGCCGAGTAGCGGACGACCGCGCGGGTTTCAGCCGCGCAGGGGCGGGAAAGCGTGCGGCCTCTCGTTCTCCATCGTCCAGGAGGTCCAAAGACATGCGGATCAGACCGATCCTCTGCGCGCTCGGCGCCGTGGGCGCCGCGACCGCCGTCGTCGGCGTCGCGGCGACCGGCTCGTCGGCCCAGAACGGCGACGTGCGCACCTACGTCGTCCTGCTCGACCCGGCGGCGTCGACCGACCAGGCCACGCAGTCCATCCAGGCCGCCGGCGGCTCCGTCGAGAAGCTCAACACCGCCGTCGGCGTCGCGACCGTGCGATCGACCGCGGCCGACTTCGCCGCGCAGGCCGCCGCCAAGCCCGGCATCGCCGGCGCCGCCGCCGATCGCACGATCGGCCAGGTCCCGGCGCAGTCGCGCACCAAGCGCGACCGCGACCAGGTCGAGCGCCTGCAGGCCCAGCGCACCGCCGACCGTGGGCGCCCCGGCGTCACGCCCAACGCCGCGACGCCCGGCGAGCCGCTGGCCTCGCTGCAGTGGGACATGCAAGCGATGCACGCGACCGTCACCGGCTCCTACCGCGAGCAGCAGGGCACCAAGGACGTGCGCGTCGGCATCATCGACACGGGCGTCGACGGGTCGCACCCCGACATCGCCCCGAACTTCGATCGCGACCTGAGCCGCAACTTCACCGTCGACGACCCGGTCATCGACGGCGCCTGCGACACCGATCCCGACGGCTCCTGCGAGGACCCCGCCGACGTCGACGAGGACGGCCACGGCACGCACGTGGCCGGCACGATCGCCGCGCCGCTGAACGGCCTCGGCATGGCCGGCGTCGCGCCGCGCGCCGACATCGTCAACCTCCGCGCGGGCCAGGACTCCGGCTACTTCTTCATCCAGCCGGTCGTCGACGCCCTCACCTACGCGGGCGACCACGGCATCGACGTCGTCAACATGTCGTTCTACATCGATCCGTGGCTGTACAACTGCGCCGCCAACCCGGCCGACACGCCGGAGCAGCAGCAGGAGCAGCAGACGATCATCACGGCCACGCAGCGCGCGCTGGCCTACGCCCGCAGCCGCGGCGTCACGCTCGTGGCGGCCGAGGGCAACGAGAACACCGACATCGGCCGGCCGGACTTCGACGGCACGAGCCCGGACTACCCCGACCAGGAGACGTCCCCGCACCCGCGCACGATCGACAACTCGTGCCTGAGCATGCCGACCGAGGGTGAGGGCGTCATCGGCGTCACCGCCACCGGCCCGAGCGGGCGCAAGGC
>DASYBY010000690.1:0-5129 GCA_036500525.1 Baekduia sp.
GCGAGGTGCGTGGCGCTCATGCCCTGGATGAGCAGCAGCGGCTCGCCCGTTCCGCGCCGCTGGTGGAAGAGCTCGCGCCCGCCGACGGTGAGGTGCGTCATGCGGTGGACCGTACCGACCGCTCACACCGAGATCGGCAGCACCAGCTGGCCGGGCGGCGCCGCCCGCGGCTCGGGCTCGACGACCTCGTCCTCGAAGCCCGCGACGCGGACGCCGAGCAGGCGCACCGGCCGCGCCGGCGCGTAGGCGCGCAGCAGCTCGACCGCCACCTCCATGATGGTGGCCTCGTCGTTGATGAAGGCGTCGATCGACCGGGCGCGCGTCACGGTCGTCCAGTCGTCGAGGCGCACCTTGATGGCGATCGTCCGCCCGCGCGCGCCCTTGCCCTGCAGGCCTTCGGCCAGCTCCTTGGAGTACTGGCGCATGAGCGCCTCCAACTGGGCGTGGTCGGCGATGTCGGTGTCGAAGGTCCGCTCGACCGACCGCGACTTGACCACGCGCTCGGTGACGACCGGCGAGTCGTCGTGCAGGTGCGCGCGGCGGTGCAGGTCGTGGCCGTAGCGCTCGCCGAAGCGCTCCTGCAGCTCGGCGACCGGTGCGTTCTGCAGCGCGCCGAGCGTCGCGAAGCCCATCTCGGCCAGCCGGGCGGCCGTCTTGGGACCGATGCCGGGGACGATCCGCGGCGAGCGGTCGGCGATGTGCGTGGCGCACTGCTCGCGGCCGATCGCGACGAAGCCGGCGGGCTTGCCGAGGTCGCTGGCGATCTTGGCGACCAGGCGGTTGGGCGCCACGCCCGCGGAGATCTGGATGCCGGTCTCGGCCTTGACGTGGGCGATCAGCTCGCGCAGCAGCGGGATCGGCTTGTCGATCCCCGTGAGGTCGGCGTAGGCCTCGTCGATGCCGGCCTGCTGGACGACCTCCAGCCGCTCGCGGACGAGCGCCCACAGCGTGCGCGAGACCTCGGAGTAGGCCTTGTGGTCGGGCGGGACGTTGATCGCCTGCGGGCAGCGCCGCCGCGCCTCGGCGGCGCTCATCGCCGAGCCGACGCCGAACTTGCGCGCCTCGTAGCTGGCGGTCGTGACCACCGCCCGCGGACCGGACCCGGCAACGATCACCGGCAGCCCGCGCAGCTCGGGCCGGCGCAGCAGCTCGACCGACACGAAGAACGCGTCACAGTCGAGGTGCGTGATGACCCGCTTGGCCATGTCGCCCGCCAGGGTACGCGGCGCAGCCGACGCGCCCTGGCGGGTGAGCACGGCCGGTGCCTAGCGCGTGCTGAGCACCGTGCCGGTCGAGCCGAAGCCGAGCCTGGCCTTGGTCGCGGCGGTGAGGTCGAAGTCGCGGCCGCCCACGTAGGGCCCGCGGTCGACGACGGGCACGCGCACGGTGCGCCCGCGGTAGTGCAGCGTCACCTTCGTGCCGCACGGCAGCGTCTTGTGCGCGACGCCGAGCGTGCCGGCACTGAGCGTGCCGCCGCAGGCCAGGTGCTGGCCGTAGAGGCCGGGCCCGTACCACGAGGCGAACGCGCGCCGGTAGATGTGCGTGGTGCCGGCCAGGCGGTGCGCCGAGCCGAGCGCCCGGTTGCCGCCGAAGTCCACCCGGACGCGCTTGTTGCCCGTGTGGTTGGCGCGCCAGGCCAGCTGGTAGCGGCCGTGGCGATCGGTGCGGTCGTGGTCGACGACCGTCCAGCCGCCGTGGGTCTTGCCGACCTCGAGCGCGACGGCACGCCCGGAGCCCGCCGGCCGCAGCGCGCCGCGGACGACGACGCGCTGACCGGCCAGGACGGTGCGCCGGACGCTCCGGATACTCAGCTTCGCGCTCGTCTTGTGCGCGGCAGGAGCGGCGGCGGTGGCCGGTGCCACGGTGGGCGGGGCGCTGGTGTCGGAGCTCGCGTTCGACGGGACCGCCGCCGCGAGGATGGTCGTGCTGAGCAGCGCGCCGGCGGGACCGGCGGCGCGCAGGGTCTTGAGCCTCGTCATGAGGCACCTCCTACGTGTCGCTTCAGCGCCTACGGGGTTAGCTGTCGGGCTCGCAACCCACCGCCTGACGTGCATCGGGCACGTCTCGGTGAGCCGCTACGGAGCCACGTGGCTCCGATTCGCCCCATCCAGCCGGGTCTGGACCACACCGGCCGGCAATTGGGTCCCCCGCCCGCCCCGCGTTCAGTGCAGGGGCGGCTCGGCGTCTTTCGAACAGGTGTTCGTCAGAGTAGCCCTACACCTTGACCACTGTGTGAAGCCCGTCACAGACCTCACGGTCGCCCCGCGGACCGGCTAGTGCCCGTTGAGCGCGGCGGAGGTCCCCGCGAGGACCTGCGCGGCCATGGCCGCGTGGATGGAGGAGTAGGCGTCGCCGGTCTCCGCGAACCGCTCCTGCGCCGTCGCGATCAGCGCGTCGACCGCGCGGAGCCCGGCGTAGTGCTCCGCCTCGGCCTGGGCCTGGCAGGCCAGCCGCGCGAGCGACAGCGCCTCGCTCGGATCGGCGCCGCGGAACGTCATCTGCGCGGCGGCGGTGATGTAGCCGATGGCGCGCTCGTAGCCCAGCACGCGCGGGCCGATCCCGCCGGTGCCGGGCGCCGGCCCGAGGTCGAGCAGGTCGTCGCCCGCGACCACGCGCTCCAGCTGCGCGCCCGCGATCCCCGCCGCCTGCTCGGGCGTCAGCCCGACGGCGCGGGCGACCCGCAGCATCGCCATCGACGCGTACCGCGGCCCGCCGTACGGCATGTCGGAGGCGTAGAGGATCTGCCCCGGCGCGACGGTGGCGAAGAGCGTGAGCAGGTCGGAGACGTGCCACCACGAGGTGTCGAACAGGACGTTGGGCAGCCCCGCCACGCGCGGGCCGAGCAGCCCCAGGTCGCTGATCCCCGCGTGGGCGAGGATCAGGCGCGCGCCCGGGTGGTCGGTCGCCATGTGGATGACGCTGTCGCCGAGGTCGGGGATCCCGCGGCCGGCGTGGAAGAGCACGGGCAGCCGGTGCTCGCCCGCGAGCGCGACGACCTGCTCGACGACCGGATGCGGCAGCCCGAAGCCGTCGCTGCGCGGGTGCAGCTTGAAGCCGCGCGCGCCGGCGGCCAGCGTGCGGTGCGCCTCGTCCATCGCGTCCGGCGCGTTGGGGTCGATCCGCGCGAGGCCGACGAGCCGGCCGCCGGACTCCACGCACGAGCGCAGGACCCAGTCGTTGGGCCCGCGGTAGCCGTCCGGCTCCTGCATCGCGAAGACCAGGGCCTTCTGCTGACCCGTGACGTCGAGCGCCTCGATCAGCTCCTCCGGATCGGCCTCGTACCCGTCGGGGTCGTGGTGGCCGATGTGCGTGTGGGCGTCGAACCAGGTGACGCCGTCACCCAGCCAGGCCAGCGCCTCGTCGCGCAGCTCGGAGACGACATGGTCGTAGGGCAGCGGGCGCACGGGCACGCACCGGACCCTACCCCGCGGCCGGGCGCCCTTACGCCACCGCGACGAGATCGTCGCGAGTGCCGCGCAGCTCGTTGCGCAGGCGGGCCAGGCCGAGGCGGATGCGGCTCTTGGCGGTGCCGAGCGGGACGCCGGCGCGCGCGGCGATCTGGTCGGCGGTCAGCCCGCCCCAGTAGGCGAGCACGAGCGCCTCGCGCTGCGAGCGCGGCAGGCAGTGCAGCGCGGCGCGCACCGCCGAGCGGTCGGCGGACTCCAGCGCGAAGCGGTCGGGCCACTCCTCGTCGCGCGGCGCCTCGGCGCCCACGACGACCTTCAGGCGGTCGCTCGCCCGGCCGGAGGCCTGCCCCTCGCGCCAGAGATCGACCGCGCGGCTGCGGGCCATGAGGCGCAGGTAGCTGCCGAGCTCACCGCGCCCGGCGTCGAACTTCCGCGGGTTGCGCCACACCCGCAGGAACACGTCCTGCACGACGTCCTGGGCCTGGGCCTGGTTGCCCAGCACGCGGTAGGCCGTCGCCTGCACGCCGCGCCGATGCTCGTCGTACACGCGCCCGAAGGTGAGGGGGTCGCTGAGATCCATCTCGTAGTGCTCCAGTCCGGGGAGGGGGTTGGAGGTGAGCTACCCGCGTGCCGACTACCTTACACAAGATGTTGAAGGTTGTCCAGCCATTGTGTACAACGTTGTCTCTGGACCGGTGCGCCGCGCCCTTGCGGACCGCCCCGCCGGGGTGGGACCATCACACCGTGCCCACACGCCTCACCGCTCTGGACTCGTCCTTCCTGCACCTGGAGGACGGCGGGGCCCACATGCACGTGGCCGCCGTCATGACCTTCGGCGGCGAGCCGCCGGCCTACGACGAGCTGGTCGACGCCATCGAGGCGCGCCTGCACCTCGTCCCGCGCTACCGCCAGCGCCTCGCGTTCGTGCCACTGGGCCAGGGCCGGCCGCGCTGGGTCGACGACCCGCACTTCAACGCCCGCTACCACATCCGCCACACCGCGCTGCCCGCCCCGGGCTCGGACGAGGAGCTCAAGCGCCTGGCCGCGCGCGTCTTCGGCCAGCGGCTGGACCGCAGCAAGCCGCTGTGGGAGATCTGGCTCGTCGAAGGGCTCGACAACGGCCGCTTTGCCATCCTCTCCAAGACGCATCACGCACTGGTCGACGGCGTGAGCGGCGTCGACATCGTCTCGGTGCTCTTCGACACGGTGCCCAACCCGACGCCGCCGGCCCCGCCCGGCACGCCGTGGCTCCCCCGCCCCGTGCCGACGCAGACCGAGCTGCTGGCCGAGGCGCTGATGGAGCGCACCACGATCCCGGCCGAGGCCGTGCGCGGCGTGCGCGCGCTGACCCGCGCCCCGCGGCAGGTGGCCGAGCGGCTCGCGGGCCGCGCCGCCGGCCTCGGGTCGATGGCGGCCGCCGGCCTGAGCCCCGCGCCGCGGACCTCGCTGAACGTCGACATCGGCCCGCACCGCCGCTACACGTGGGTCGACGCCGACCTGCACCGCTTCAAGGCCATCAAGTCGAACCTGGGCGGCACGGTCAACGACGTCGTGCTGACCGCGGTGACGCTCGGGCTCGGGCGCTGGATGCGCGACCGCGGCGAGGACACCGACGGCCTGGTGCTCCGCGCGATGGTCCCGGTCTCGGTGCGCGGCGACGACCAGCAGGGCGCGCTCGGCAACCGCGTGGCGACGATGTGGGCGCCGCTGCCCGTCGGGCTG
>DASYBY010000691.1:0-8531 GCA_036500525.1 Baekduia sp.
TGCGGGCGGTGCACTGGCGCGGACGGACCGTGCGCGTGGCGATCACCCGCGCGGCGACGACCGTGACGCTGCTCTCGGGCAAGCTGCTGCGGGTCGAGACGCCCGCCGGGACCCGGCCGCTCGAGCCCGGCCGCCCGCTCACGTTCCCGACGCGGCGCCCTGACGAGACGCCGACCGACGACGTCGCCCGCTGCCGTCCGGCCACCGCGACGCCGGACACCGCCGAGCCGCCGCAGGCCGCCGTCGACGGCACGGCGACGACCACGTGGCTGGCCGAGGATCCCGGCACGCAGGTGCAGGTCGACCTCGGCACGACGATCCCGCTCGGCGCCGTCACGCTGACCCGGCCGCCGGTGCTCGCGCTCGCCAACGGCCAGACGGCCACCGACCAGCACGCCGTGACCCGCCCGACGCGCAGCGCCGGCGAGACCGTCGCGGTGTCGGCCGACGGCCAGACGTGGCAGACGCTCGCGACGGTCGCCGCGCCGCCGGTGGCCGAGGAGCTGGCGGGTAGTGGGCAGCCGGTGCGGTACGTGCGGGTGACGGCGGGGGGCGATGCGAAGGCGAGCCATCCGCTGGTGGTGGGTGAGTTGAGCGTGCGGGCGGCGGGCTGAGCCGGCCGGTCACAACATCCCGGCTCGCCGCCACTTGTGGGGGATGAGACGGGAAGCCGAGGAGGTGCGGGCGCTCGGGCTCCCGATCCGGGAGGCGCGCGGCTTCGTCGCGTTGTATGAGCGCGAGGGCGACATGATCTTGACGTTCTGCGCGCGCCGGGTGCTCGACGCCGACACCGCGCTGGACCTCACCGCCGAGACGTTCGCGCAGGCGTTCCGCGGGCGGCGCGGGTTCCGCGGCAGCACCGAGGTCGAGGCGCGCGCGTGGCTGCTGACGATCGCCCGGCGCCAGATCGCGCGCTACCTGCGGCGCGGCGAGCTCGACCGGCAGGTGCTGGAACGGGCCGGGATCCAGGTGCCGCGGCTGGCGCCCGACGAGGTCGAGGAGATCGAGCGGCGCGCGGACCTGGCGCCGCTGCGGGCCGCGCTCGGAGCCGAGCTGGCGAAGCTGAACGCCGAACAGCGTGAGGCGCTGCGGCTGCGCGTCGTGGAGGAGCGGCCATACGAGGAGGTCGCGCGGTCACTGGGCGTGACCGAGGCGACGGCCCGGGCTCGCGTGTCGCGCGGGCTGCGGGCGATGGGCGCGGCGCTGGAGCCGCGCCGCCTGACCGGAGGCCAGGAGCGATGAGCGACCGACTGCCAGGACTGGACGCGCTGGGCGCGGAGATCGAGCGGATGGCGCGGGCGGGCGACGGGCGTGGCCGCGTGGGCCGGCACCGCTCGTGGCTGCGGGCGGGGCGACGCCCGACGCTCGTGCTCGCCCTCGCCGGGCTCGTGCTCGTCGTCGCCGCGGCGGCGCTGGCCGCGACGACGGGGCTGCTCACCGGCGAGCCGGTCAAGGATCGCGGCGTGCACTTCCGCTCCGACCGGGGGCTCGGCACGGTCGTGCCGGGCAGCGCGCACCTGACGGCGCTGCGCGTGCCCGACCCGGCCGGGGGCCTGCCGTGGGGGCTGCGCACGGTGCGCACGACGCGGCAGATGGGCTGCGTCCAGGTCGGACGCGTGCTGGACGGCAAGCTCGGCGTGCTCGGCCAGGACGGCGCGTTCGCCAACGATGGCAAGTTCCATGAGTTGCCGCCGGGCGTGCTGCAGCAGACCGACTGCGCGCCGCTGGACGGTGCGGGCCATGCGTTCGTGGCGGTCTCCTACGGCGGCCTGCCGGCCAGCGCGCTGGGCTACGGGTGCACGGCACGTCCGCTGCCGGCGCTCGCGCACGTGACCTACACGCCTCCCCCGGTCTGCCCGGCGGCCGACGAGCGGCTCGTCTACTACGGGCTGCTCGGTCCGGCGGGCCGCGCGGTCAGCTACAAGGACGTGGGCGGGCGCGAGGTGCGGTCCTCGGTGTCGGGGCCCGACGGCGCCTACCTGGTCCTCACCGCGCCGACCGCCGTGCATCCGGCGAGCGGCATGTTCTACGTGATGCCGAGCCCCGGCAGCGGGTTGGTCGCCGTGCACTACCGCGATGGCAGTACCTGCAAGATCCGCTCGGCGCGCGCGATCGGCGGGGCCAAGCGCTGTCCGCTGAAGGGCTACGTCGTGCCACCCGCGAAGCGCTACACCGCCGCTGAGGTTCGCGCACCGGTGTACGCGAGGGTGTCGGCGACGCTCGCCCGGCCGCCGTCGCTTGGCGGCCCGAAACGACCGCTGCTCCGCCGCGTGACGGTGAGCTTCCGCGCGCCGGTCCCGACCCCGGACTCGCGATCGTTCTACATCGTGTCGATGGCGGTCCCGCGCGGCCACGGCCACGTCCCGCGATGCGACTTCGGGATGACGCTCGGGCCGGTGGCGCGCAACGTCGCTGCCGGTGCGCTCGTCCGGCAGGACTACTGGATCAAGCCGACCTGCCGGGGCACGGTGCGCGGCACCGTCACGCTCCACCAGCAGCGCGGCAAGCCCGATCAGGAGCCGTACATGCCCACGCCGGGCAAGGGCGATCGCACCGTCGGGCGCTACAGCACGAAGATCCCATAGGGCGCGGTCGGGTACCGCGGGGCGCGCGGCGGGTAGGACCGGTGGACTGCCCCTCGAGTTGGAGGTCGTTCATGGCTGAAAGCGTGTACCGCGTCACCGAGGTCATCGGTGTGAGCACCGAGTCGTGGGAGGCGGCCGCCCGCGCGGCGGTCGAGACGGCGGCGAAGACCGTCCGCGACCTGCGCATCGCCGAGGTGCTGCGCCAGGACCTCACGGTCGAGGACGGCGGCGTCGTCAACTACCGGATCCGCCTGGGGATCTCGTTCAAGTACGACTCGGGCGACTAGGAGTCGCCGCTCAGCCAGCCGCCCCAACGGTTGTTGAGGTGGTTGACCGGGTCGGACACGAGCGCAGCGATGGCGACGGCCGCGCAGACCAGCAGCAGCGCGGCGGCGAGCCATCGCTCGCGCGTGGCCCCGCGCAGGGCGACGTAGAGGGCCAGCGCGGGGGCCGCCGTCGCGGCGACGCACGCGATCCGCACCGCCGCCTTGCGGGATCGTCACTCGGCCACGAACAGTCGGCCGCGCAGCTGCTCGTCGCTCTGGGGGTTGAAGTCCCAGAGGCCCTTGAGCTGGGCGCGGAGGTCGTCGGGCAGGCGGGCGACGCCGGCCTGGTCGAGCTCGACGAGGTTGCCCGCGGGGTCGCGGACGTAGAGCTGCACGACGTCGCTGGGCAGCTCGACGAGGTGGTTGCCGAAGGCCGCGCGGTCGAAGGCGTCGCGGCGGTCGGCGACCCGGTAGGCGTGCTCGAGATCGTCCACCGTGATGGCGAGGTGGTGGTGGCTCGTGGGCTGCATGTCGGGGCGCTCGAAGAGGTGCAGCTGCGTCGTCGGGCCGACCGCGAGCCACTGCACGGGCAGGCCGAAGTTCGGCGTGGCGACCGGCTCGGCGCCGACCAACTCCACGTAGAAGTCCACCGACTCCTGCAGGTCGCGCGCGTTGATGCTGACGTGGTTGATGCCGACGGTGCTCACGTGGGCATCGTCGTGGGCGCCCCGGACGGTGGCGAGGCATGCCGTCCGCGCGCGGTCAGTCGTTGCGCGAGCGCTGGCCGGTGGCGCGCTGCAGCGCTGCGGCGGTCGAGCGGGCCTCGGCGACCAGCTCGGCGGTGGCGTGCGCGCCGGCGATCGTCCCCTGCGCGGCGATGGCGGCGGCCTCCTCCCGCTGGGCGGCCTGGTCCTGGGCGATGACGAGCTGCTCGGCCGCCCGGGCGGTGTCGTGGACGTCGAACGGGACGTCGTCGACGGGCGAGGCGCCATACCGCGGTCGTCCCGGGACCTCGTACTCGTGCTTGTTGGGGTGCTCGGAGATCAGCAGCGGACGGAAGCGCCACGTCACGAGCCGGCCGTCCTCCTCGACGGTGACCGCGAACTCGTCGTGGGCGAGGTCAAGATCCTCCGTGCCCGCCTGCGGGCGATGGGCGCGCACGGTGCCCAACTCCGAACGCTGCCGCCAGGAGCGGGTCAGCCGCCAGCCCTCGCGCAGGACGGCGCCGACCCAGGCCGCCGCGGTGAGCGTGCCGATCATCGCGCCGACCCCGGCGGTGAGGCCGAGCAGCTCGACGCCCGCCGCGACGCCGACGGCACCACCGACCCAGAGCGCGACGGAGAGCGCCGTGGCGATACGCAGCTCGCGCTGGTGCCGCCACGTCTCGGCCAGGACATGGCGATACGGGCGCTCGTAGGGCACCATCAACTCGCTGCGCCCGTGGCTGCGCTCGTCGTCCATGTGAGGTCGAAGATTACGGGTGCGCGGCGGTGCGGTCGGACTGGCGTTGGGTGGTTTTACGTGCGCATGGCGTGGCGGCAGGCGCTCAGGAGGCGGTCGAGGGCTTGGGCGGCGGTGCGGTCGGCATCGATCGCCTGGCGGATCTCGGCGCGCTTGGCGGGGTCGGTGGTCCGGCGGAGGGTGTCTACGCGGTCGAGGTTGGTGCGCGCGAGGTCGTAGCGGCAGGCGCGGAGCTCGTCGGTGTGGCCGGCGCTGAGAGGGACGTCGACGGTGCGTGCGGGTGCGGGCGTGGTCGCGGCGGCGTCGGTCGGCGGTGCCCAGCCGAGCGCGTCGAGGACGGCGAAGGCGTCGCGGTAGATCGCGGCGAGCGCGAGCTGCCCGCACGGGCGAGGTCGCGGAGGTCCTCGAAGTGCTGGTGGTTGGCCTCCAGGACCGCGAGGGTCTGGACGCGGAGGACGTCGGCGAGTTGCGGGCCGACGGCGATGCGGCAGGCGTCGTTACGCTGCTTGGTGCTCATGGGAGTGCTAGCTCCTTGGGCCATGCCCCCGGCCGTTCGTGCGGCGCGGGGGCGATTTGTTATGTGTGTTGCGGGATGCTACGCGGTGGGGCGGCGGAAAGTGGTGAGACGGGCGGCGCCGAGGTACGTCGCGCTCCAGGGCCGTACCACCGTCCCTTCCGGCCGCGGCACGCTCACGCTCGCATGCTCCGGCGCCACACCCTGCGCAGGCACCTTCACACTCCGGGTGACCCTCCCCCGCTCCGGCAAGCGCTCGGCCGCCATCATCCTCCTGACCCGCGGCCACTACTCCGTGTCCAAGGGCACGACGAAGCGGATCGGCTTCACCCTCTCCACGACCGCCCGGTCCATCCTCCAGGCCCATCACCGCCACCTCTCCGGCACCCTCAGGCTGACGCCGACGGGCCGCAAGACCATGTCGCGCACGCTCACGCTGACGCAGGCAACAAAGCCAGCCATCTGACGTGAGTGAGAGGCTATTCACTGTGTCTGAACGCTCGACACCGGCAGACGAACAAACCGCGGCCATCGCGGCGCGGTTTGGCGTCTCGACACCAAACCTGGCGGCGCTACGCCAGGACGTCATCGCGGACTACAGCGCGGACGAATGGGGGCTGAGCCGATTCTCGGCGATTGAAGACATCACCGATCGAGCCGTCGCCAGCGACCTTGTGGTCTCATCTCTCGAAGGCGCTAACACGTCGCTGATCGCATTGGCAGTTCGCCACGATCAGTTCGAACGATTGCTGGGTCCCAACGGCCGCACGATGCCAGGTCCGGAGTCCACCGTGGATGATTATCTCCAATTGGTAGAGCTGGACATCTGCGCAACCGATTGCTTCCGTGCGGTCGGATCGGTCCTCGATTGTCTCGCGGCGACCACCGCCCTTGTCACAGGGGCACCCCTCAAGGTCCAACGAGCGGAGGGCACATGGTTCTTCCGACGGCCCGATGAGAAGAAGCGTTCCTCCGAGCCGCGCGATCAGGCAACGGCCTGGGATTCCGTGGCTGACGCTGTCCGCGACCAGGGGGACGAACCAGCGCAGAGTTGGCTGGCATGGGCGCTGGAGATGCGCAACGCCGTGATTCATCGTGGTCAGTTGCTCCGTGTCTGGCTGAATCGGCCGAGCAGGCGCCCCCGCGGTGTGCCACCGTTGCTCGTTAAGACCAAGATGGATCCGGCCTACCTGGTGCGAATAGAGCCTCACATGCGGCGAATGCCTTGGCTGCCGGACATGCACTCGCTCACAGCCGGACCTCGGGTTGCCGACCTATGGTTACCTGAGCCCACCCAATGCACGTTGAGATACCTGCGAGACGGGACCGTCCGAGTTGTTGAAACTGCCGCGCAAAAGCTGCTAGAGACGCTCCATCTCGACACCGCAGGCTGGGCCTGGCCGGCTGCCGCGTGGGATCTCGCGCGACGCGACGATGGCTGGCGGATCGAGATGGCTGCGCAGTTCAAGGGCTTTGAGCCTTCCTACCCGACACCCCCGCCGTCTCAGCTGAGACTCCACCGGGACTCTGCAGTCAGGGCTGAGCTAGCTCAGAAATTGCTGAGGAGCCGCGACTTATGACCATTACACAACGTGGCTCGCCGCGGCAAGGGTTGCCTAGCGCCCCGAAGGCTCACGCTCGGTGACGGAGCACCCTGACATCGCGACGACGACGGTTGAGTACCTGACCGCCTGGGCAACAGCAGGCACCGCAGTAGGGACAGTCATCCTCGCAGCAGCCACCTTCTGGATGGCGCGTAAGACGCGCGATGCTGCCACCGCGACGCAGGACGACGTCCGTGCGGCTAAGGAGCAACTAACGGTGGCCCAAGCACAGATTGAGCTATCTCGGCGACAGGCCGACGCTGCAGAGGCCGCGATCTCCGCGCAACTCAAGCCAGTGCTTATCGACGTGCCTTTCGACATGTTTCGAGAGGGAGGAACGGACGCCGGCACCGTCTCGGTCGAGCTCAATCCCAAGAGCGGCCTGATTCTGGTTGACATCCCGCTGAGAAACGTCGGCCCCGGATTGGCACGAGTTACCGGACTCAGCCTCGACACCGGCTCTCCGATCGCCTTCGGCGCAACGCTGCGAAATGCAAATATCCCGCCGGGCGAGCGCGCCCGCTTCATGTTCACGGCGGCCCCGGAGCAAAGCGGCTACTCAGCGTTCCGCGACATCGTCGATCGACGAGGGACCTTCTCGGTCGCTGTGAGATACACAGATGCGGCTGGCGCACAGGACTCGCTGACACGGGCAGATCTCCACTGGAACGACGCCATATCACGATGGTACGTGCGGCAGATCTTCACGAGCGGTCCCGGCGCAGCACATCAGACAGTCGGATCGGCACCCGTCTACGGCTGATAGCCGTTTTCAACGAGGCGTCATTCGGAAGGCAGGCCTCGGAGCCAGGCAGCGAGGGCACCAGGCGCCGCGCTCCGCCAAGGCGCCAAACCCCTGCAAACGCCTCGTATAGCTGGAGAAGGACTCGAACCTTCGACCTCACGATTATGAGTCGTGCGCTCTAACCAGCTGAGCTACCCAGCCAAGGGCGCGAAGTCTAGCGCGGGTCGTTGGTGGTGGTCGGGTCGCTGGTGACGGTCAGGACGTGGCTGGTTCCGCCGGTCGGCGAGCCTGGTGGGTCAGACTCGACGAAGAAGATCGTGGCAGTGCCGTGTTCGTCAAGGGTCGCGAGGGCGGTGGGCGGTGGTGTGACGAGGGCCCCGCGGTTGGTGGTGGCGATGGTCGTCGGCGGCCCGGGGTCGGGTGTGCCGGTAGCCGCTTGGAACTCCGTGTGGCCCGCGGTTTTCTCGCACGACCATGCCAGGACCGTGCGCCCGGACATCGCGGCGACGGTCGGCGTGCTGCACTCCGCGGCCCCGCCGGGCACGACGACGTGCGGAGCTCCGAAGGGCTGCCCGGGCGCCGCGGTCGCCGTGGAGGTCGTGGTCGTGGCGCGGTGGTGGAATGCGCGCGGGCTCCAGGCGAGGGTCGCGGTGCCGTCCTCGTCGGCGGCGAGGGCGACGTTGGCGAGGTAGTCACGGGTCGCCCCCACCTTCGCGGCGTGCGCGAAGCGGTGACCGGGCGCCCGGCGCGCCACGCCGATCCAGGAGTTCTGGTGGTACTGCCGGCCCTGGCCGCTCGCCACGCGCGACACCCAGGCGACGGTCGCGGCGCCGCCCGGTCCGGCGGCGGCGACGAGCGAGTCGACGCCGGTTGCGCCCGCCACCGTCGTGACCTTGCCGACGATGCCCGCGACCGCGTCGACGGATACCGCGTAGACGTGCCGGTTCCCGCTCCACGCGACGATCCCGCGGCCTTCGCTCCCGATGGCGACCGCCGGCGGCGTGGAGAGCCCGGGATCGACGATGCGCGCCGTGCCGGCCGGTTGTCCCGCCGCGCGCAGCACGATCGCGACGCCGCCGCGGGCGTTGAGGTGCGAGGCCCGCGTGCCCGTGTTGTAGGCCAAGATGGTGTCGCCGCGACGATCGATGGCGACCGCGGGATGGCGGACGCCTCCGTCGCTGTCGTCCGCGACGGTCTGCGGTGCGCCGAGCGCGTCGGCGCCGGGATCGCGCACGGCGAGCCCGATGCCCTCGTACGCGCGCGGCTGGTCCACCCGCCAGGCGAGCGCCAGTGCCCCGCCCCCGGCCGCCGCGAGCACGGGCCCGACGACGGCGCCCCGGCCGCCAGGCAGCGGCG
>DASYBY010000692.1:0-9927 GCA_036500525.1 Baekduia sp.
GATCGCCACCGAGCTCGGCGTGAGCACCCGCACCGTCTCCAAGCACACGGAGCGCATCTACGCCAAGCTCGGCGTCCACGACCGCGTCGCCGCCGTCAGCGCGGCGTGGGCCGCGCTGGACTCCGGTCGCGCCGCGATCACGCCGACCGACTAGCGCGCCGTCTTGGCGACCGCGGTCGCGGTGCCGTCGGTGATCGTCGCGCCCGTGGGCTGCGACAGCGTCACCTTCAACTTGCTGACGACCTGGGCGACCGTGAGCTTCTTGAAGGCGAGCTTGATGGACTGGATCTCGCCGCCGCCGTCGAACGAGACCGTCTTGGACTGCGGGCCGTAGTCGCTGTTGCGCAGCGGCACGTAGGTGGGCAGGTTGGAGCGGTAGCGGACGGTCATGGCCTGGGCAGGACCCTGCGTGACGATCGCGCAGGACGCCCACGCGAACCCGCCGGCGTTGCGGCTCTTGCTGACGGTGCAGTTGTTGATGTGGATGGTTCCGGCCGAGGAGGACGGCGAGGGCGTGGTGGTGGTCGGGGTCGTGGTCTGGGCCTGGGCGGCCGGGACGGCGACGGCACCGGCGGCCAGCGTCGAGGTGAGTGCGATGAGGAGTGAGCGGTTCATGGAGCGAAGCATCGGCTCCCGCGGGCGCCCGAACGTCAGTACCGCGCTACTGCACTGGCAGACGGCGCGCTACTGAGGGCCGTTTGCCTGACCTGAGAATCCCTGAAGAAAGTTGTCCGCGCGTTGGCTGCGCTTAAGGACGCCGTCCTATGGTCAGGGCCATGAGCTTCCGCGGCTGGAGCGCACTTGCGTGCGCCGGCATCCTCTCGACCATCGTCTTCGGCCTTTCCGCGTGCGGAGGTGGGAGCAGCGACTCGAAGTCGGCCGGCGACAAGGCCACGGGGGTCTCGGTGAGCGTCGCCGGCGACCAGGTCAGCCTGAAGCGGACGGCCAAGAGCACCTCGGGCACCGGCGGCACGTCGGGCACGGTCTCCTGCACCGACGACTACGCCAAGCTCGTCAAGACCAAGGCCGTGCCCGCGCCGTCGGAGTCCTGGTACGCCACGACGCTCATCACCTGGCCCGCGGCCAACAAGGAGAGCAAGGCGACGCTGTCGCACAGCCTCAAGGGCGATCCGCAGCTCTGCATCGCCCAGACCTCGGACTCCAGCGCCCAGGTCATCATCTACTTCAGCCCCAAGGTCAAGACCGGCGTCACCAACCTGCAGACGCAGAGCGCCCGGAGCCAGCAGGCCTCCCAGGCCACGCCCGCGCTCCAGGCCGCCGTGCAGGCCGCGGTCGGCACCGCGACCAAGGGCGCCTTCCCCGCCCCGACCACGCTCGTCCCGGCCATCACCGCCCAGGGCCTCTACGTCAAGCAGGCCGCCAACCTCGGCGCCGTGT
This sequence comes from Baekduia sp., assembly GCA_036500525.1. Taxonomy (GTDB): domain Bacteria; phylum Actinomycetota; class Thermoleophilia; order Solirubrobacterales; family Solirubrobacteraceae; genus Baekduia. The sequence goes on from DASYBY010000692.1 coordinate 1,399, forward strand.
CCGAGAGCGGCACCGTCTACGTCGTCACCGATCAGACGACCGACAAGAAGCTCGTCCTCGCCCTCAAGGACAACAAGGGCAAAGTCCAGACCGCCACCAGCGGGGTCAAGGGCACGCCGAAGATGGCAACCGTGACCCCGTGATCCGGTCCGTTCTGACGCCTGCGGAGCGTTCCGGCCCCTCGGCCCGCTAAGCTTGTTGTACAGGTCGTGCGTCCGCGCGACCGTCGAAGTGTCCGGCGGGTCCGCAGTCGTTGCCTAGCAGCTCCCTCCGCGTTCGCAGTTCACAATTACCGGAGGGAAGCCACATGGCTACCGGAACCGTGAAGTGGTTCAACGACGACAAGGGCTTTGGTTTCATCACGCCCGACGACGCCGGCAAGGACCTGTTCGTCCATCACAACGCGATCCAGGGCAGCGGCTTCAAGTCGCTGGCCGAGGGCGCGAAGGTCAGCTTCGACGCTGAGCAGGGCCCCAAGGGTCCCGCCGCGGCGAACGTCCAGGTCCTCTAACCCGAACAATCTCGAGCAGCATCCTGGAAGGGACGGACCGGCATGGCCTCCAGCGGCAAGAAGAAGACCACGATGGCGAAGATGAATCGCGAGAACCGGGTCCGCGAGCGTCGCGCCGACAAGGCGGCCAAGAAGGACGCCCGGAAGCAGTGGGCGATCGATCACCCCGACGGCGCCGCCGGCGAGCCCCTTCCCGACGAGCCGCTCGAGGAGCTCTACGTCGTGTCGCGTCCCGTCCAGGGCGTCCTCCCGGACGACGCCCGCGCCCTCTCCGTGGACCCCGGCGCCACGCTGTAGCAGCGCGGTAACCGCACGCCCCTCACAGTCGCTCGCACACCCTGCGAGCGTTCTGTGCGGAGGCTGTGAGCGGTGAGGTCGATGCTGGGCTCCGAATCCGATCCACGGACAGGAGCGCAGCACATGGAGTTCATGATCGAGGCCGAGGGCCTCACCAAGCGCTTCGGCGAGACGCACGCGCTCGCCGGCGTCGACCTGGCCGCCCGGCCGGGCAGCGTGCTCGGCGTGCTGGGGCCCAACGGCGCCGGCAAGACCACGGCGGTGCGGATCCTCGCCACGCTGACCGCCGCCGACGCCGGCCACGCCCGCGTCGCCGGCCACGACGTCGCGCGCGACCCCGCCCGGGTCCGCGAGACGATCGGCCTCACCGGCCAGTACGCCTCGGTCGACGAGCTGCTGACCGGCACGCAGAACCTCACGATGATCGGCCGGCTGCTGGACCTCAGCGCCCGCCAGGCGCGGATCCGCGCGGCCGAGCTGCTGGAGTGGTTCGACCTCACCGAGGCCGCCAAGCGCCCCGCCAAGACCTACTCGGGCGGGATGCGGCGCCGCCTGGACCTGGCCGCGAGCCTGGTCGGCCGCCCCGCCGTCATCTTCCTCGACGAGCCGACCACCGGCCTGGACCCGTCCAAGCGCGAGGACATGTGGGGCGTCGTGCGCAACCTCGTCGCCGACGGCGCGACCGTCCTGCTGACGACGCAGTACCTCGACGAGGCCGACGCGCTGGCCGACGAGATCACCGTCATCGACCACGGCCGCGTCATCGCGCACGACACGCCCGACGGCCTCAAGCGCGTCGTCGGCGGCCAGACGCTCACCGTCCGCCCCGCCGACCCCGCGCGCGTCAGCGACGTCGCGCAGCTCGTCTCCGCCATCCCCGGCGTCGGGCCCGAGTCGGTGAGCCGCGGCACCGTGAGCCTGCCGGTCAGCGGCGACGAGGTGCTCGGCGAGGCCGTGGCCCGGCTCGCCGGCGCCGGCATCACGGTGACCGAGCTGTCGCTGCACCTGCCCAGCCTCGACGAGGTCTTCTTCAACCTGACCGGCCGCGGCGTTGCGGCCGAGCTACCGGTGGCGGCATGAGCGCGCCGCGCCTCCTGCGCCACAGCACGGTGCTGGCCCAGCGCAACCTCATCGGCGTGCTGCGCAACCCCGAGGCGCTGATCGACGTCACGCTGCAGCCGATCATCTTCCTGACGATGTTCACCTACATCTTCGGTGGGGCGATCTCGCACGGCTCCCAGCACGACTACCTGCAGTACCTGCTGCCGGGGATCCTCGGCCAGACGATCGCCTTCGGCTGCGTGGCGATCGGCGTCAACCTCAACGCCGACATCGAGAAGGGCGTCTTCGACCGCTTCCGCAGCCTGCCGATCGCCCGCGCCGCGCCGCTGGTCGGCGCCGTGCTCGGCGACATCGTCCGCTACACGCTGCTGTGCACCGTGACCGTCGGCTTCGGCTACGTCCTCGGCTTCCGCGCGAGCACCGGCGTCTTCGACGTCGTCGCCGCCTGCCTGCTGGCGATCGCCTTCGCGCTGTGCCTGTCGTGGGCCTCGGTGCTCGTGGGCATGATCGCCCGCACGCCCGGCGCGGTGCAGGGCATCGTGTTCCTCATCATGTTCCCGCTGACCTTCGGGACGAGCACGTTCGTCCCGATCGGGACGATGCCCGACTGGCTGCAGACCTTCACGAAGTTCAACCCGCTCACGCATCTCATCGGGGCGCTGCGCGGGCTGATGCTCGGCGGCCCGGTGCAGACGCACCTGCTGTGGACGCTCGGCTGGATGGCCGGCCTGCTGGCCGTCTTCGTGCCGCTGGCGCTACGGGCCTACCGGCGCCGCGCGTGACCCGGCGGGGTCGAGGAGCGCGAGGGCGTCCTCGCGGGTCAGCGCCCGGCCCCGGGCGTAGGCGTCGGCGAAGGCGTCCTCGCCGAGGGTGTCGCGCAGCCGCGCCATGAGGCGCGCGACCTCGGGGTTGGTCAGGTCCTCGGCGCCGCGCAGCGCGGCGGAGGCGCCCAGCAGCTGCGCCGCCTCGCCCCCGTTGCCCCGGCGCGCGGCCAGCCCGGCGGCGGCGAGGCCGACCATGGCGACGATCGGCATGTCGGCCGCGCCGATCGCGGCCGGGTAGGCCCCGCGCAGCTCCGCGTCGGCGCGGTCGAAGTCGCCGGCCTCGGTCTCGACGACGGCGACGAGCGCCCCGATGATCGCGCGGGCGTGCCCCTGCTGGGGCAGCATCGGGCCGGTGCGCTCCAGGCGCCGTGCGGCGTCGGCCAGCTCGCGCCGCGCCGCGTCGAGGTCGCCGTCCAGCCAGGCCGCGCGGGCCAGCGTCGCCTGGACGATGAGGCTGTCCTCGCTGCCGATGTCGCGGCGCGCCAGCGCCTCCGCGGCGGCCGCACGCGCACCCTCCAGATCCCCGCGGCGCGTCCGGATGTCGGCCAGCCGCATGTCGAGCATGCCCGCGCCGGCGCCCGGGTTCAGGCCCGCGACGCCCTCGCGCGCCTCGACGGTCGCGCGCTCGGCCCCGTCCAGATCGCCACGCACCATCAGCCAGCCCGACTCCATGATCAGCGCCATCGACCGGCCCCAGCGGTCGCCGAGCGCGGCGAAGCCCGCCAGCGTGGCGTCGAGGTGCCGGCGCATGTCGTCGATGTCGCCCTCGTTCTCGGCGTTGGCGGCGGCGAAGAGCGACATCGCCGCGCGCACCCACGGATCGGGATGATCGGCCGCCTCGGCACCGCGCTGCTCGGCCAGCGCCTTGTCGCCCGCGATCGTCGCCAGCAGCGGCTTGGCGACGGCGACCAGCGGCCGATCGTCGTCCTCGAGCGTGCCGACGCGCGCCGACAGGTCCTGGAGATCGCGCTGCAGCGCCTCACCGTCGGAGCGGCGCTCCAGCTGCGTCATCACCTGCGCCAGCTCGGCGACGACGCGGTCGGCGGGATCGGCGTCGCCGGGGACGGCGAGCGCGAACGCCAGCCAGGTCGTCGCCTCGGCCTGGCTGCCCGACAGCAGCCAGAACGGCAGCAGCGTGACCGCCAGCCCGACCGCGCCGCGCGCGTCGCCGGTGTCGCCCAGATGGCGCAGCGCAGCGAGGATGTTCTCGCGCTCGTGCTGCAGCCGCGCGAACCACTCGGCCTGGTCGTGGCCGCGCAGGCGCGGCTCGGCCGTGACGGCCAGCGCGGTGAAGTAGCGGGCGTGCGCGGCGCGCACGGACTCCAGCTCGCCCGCCTCGGCCAGCCGCTCCAGCCCGTACTCGCGGATGGTCTCGAGCATCCGGTAGCGCGGCGGCGACGTGTCGGCGACGGCCTGCAGGAGCGAGCGATCGACCAGCCCGCCGAGGCCGTCGAGAACGTCGCCGGCGCACATGCCGTCGTCGGCGCAGGCTGCGGCCGCGCTCTCGACCGTGGCGCCGGCGGCGAAGACCGCGAGGCGGCGCGCGAGGCGGCGGTCGGGCTCCGACAGCAGCTCCCAGCTCCAGTCGACGACCGCGCGCAGCGTGCGATGGCGCGCCAGCGCGGTGCGACTGCCACCGGTCAGCAGACGGAAGCGGTCGTCCAGGAGGCGGGCGATCTCCTCGACGGGCAGCGAGCGCAGGCGCGCCGCCGCCAGCTCCAGCGCCAGCGGCAGGCCGTCGAGGCGGCGGCAGATCTCGACGACGGCGGCAACCGTCGCGCCGTCGACGACGAAGCCGGGACGGGCGGCCGCCGCGCGATCGGCGAAGAGCCGGACCGCCGGATGGGCGAGCGCGTCCTCGGCGGTCGCGTCGGGCTCGGGCAGCCCGAGCGGCACGACCGGCACCAGGCTCTCCCCCGCGATGGTCAGCGGCTCGCGGCTGGTGGCGACGACGCGCACGCCCGGGCAGGCGCCGAGCATGCGGTCGACCAGCTCGGCGACGCCGGCGATCAGGTGCTCGCAGTTGTCCAGGACGACGATCGCCTCGCGCTCGGCGAGCACGTCGAGCAGGCGCTCCAGCCCGTCGCGCACGGGATGCCCCGGCCGGTCCAGCACGGCGGCGGCCTCGCGCAGCCCCAGCGCGTCCAGCGCCGCGGGCACGACCTCGGCGCTCGCGGTGACCGGCGCCAGCTCGACCAGCCACACGCCGTCGGGCACGCGCTCGACCCAGCCGGCCACGGCCTCGCGCGCCAGCCGCGTCTTCCCCGCGCCGCCCGGCCCGACGAGCGTCACGAGCCGCCCCTGCTCCAGCAGCGCGCCGATCTGCGCGATCTCGCCCTCCCGGCCGACGAAGCTCGTGACCGGCGCGGGCAGGTTGCTGCGGCGCGCGGGGCGCTCGGCCGGGCCCGGGACCGGGACCGGGGGCGCCGGCGCCAGCTCGGGATCGCCGCGCAGCACGGCGAGGTGCACGGCCTGCAGCGGCGGCGACGGCGAGGCGCCGAGCTCGTCGGCCAGCCGCACGCGCACGCGCTCGTAGACCGCGAGCGCGTCGGCCTGGCGGCCCGCGGCGTACAGGGCCTCGATCAGCTGCGCGGCGATCCGCTCGTTCAGCGGGTGGTCGGCGACCAAGGCCTCCAACTCGCCCACCAGGCGCGCGCCGCCGCCGAGCGCGAGGTCGGCGGCGATCCGGTCGGCCAGCGCGCCGAGGCGCAGGTCCTCGAGCCGCGCGGCCGCGGCCACCGCGAACCGGTAGTCGACGACGTCGGCCAGCGCCGGTCCGCGCCACAGCGCGAGCGCCTCGCGCAGCGTCCGCGCCGCGCCCTCGGGATCGCCGCCGGCCAGCGTCGCGCGGCCGGCGCCGGCGAGTGCCTCGAAGCGATGGGCGTCGACGGCCTGCGGGTCGACCGCCAGCCGGTAGCCGCCCGGGACGGAGGCGACGAGGTCGCGCTGGCCGAGGCTCCCGCGCAGCCTTGAGGCCAGCGACTGCAGCGCGTGCGTCTGGTCGGCGGGCGGATCCTCCTCCCAGACGGCATCGACGAGGCGGCCGACGCTGACGGGGCGCCCGGCGTCGAGGATCAGGCGGACCAGCAGCGCGCGCAGCCGCCCGCCGCCCACGCCCACGGGATGACCGTCCTGCTCGACCTCCAGCGCCCCGAGAATGCCCACCCGCACGGGACCACTGTGGCAGGCGCGCCAGCGGCACGGCTGCGCGGCGGACGCCCGCCTACGCGATCTGCGGCACGCTCGGCGCGTCGAGCCCCAGCGTCGCCAGCAGCGCGCCGACCACCGCCGGGTCCAGATGGGTTCCGGCGCTGCGGCGCAGCTCGTCGGCGGCGACGCGGGGCGAGCGGGCGGTCGCGTAGACGCGGTCGGTGGTCATCGCCGAGTACGCGTCGGCCGCGGCGACGACCCGCGCCTCGATCGGGATCGCGTCGCCGGCCAGGCCGTCGGGGTAGCCGCCGCCGTCGTAGCGCTCGTGGTGATGGCGGACCGCGGGCGCCGCCTCCGACAGCGCGCCGATGCGGTGCACGATCGCCTCGCTGTGCAGCGGATGGGTCCGCATGATCGCCCACTCGGCGGCGTCCAGCGGGCCGGGCTTGTCGAGGATCGCGTGCGGGATCGCGACCTTGCCGACGTCGTGCAGCCAGCCGCCGAGACGGCAGCGCAGGACCATCCCGGCGGTCAGCCCGAGCCGCTCGGCGATCGCCGTCGACAGCGCGGCGACCTGCTCGGCGTGCAGCTCGATGAAGCTCGCGCGCAAACCGGTGGCGAACATGAGGCCGCGGGCCAGCGCGACCGCCTCGGGCTCGCGCGCCTCGGCCTCGATGACGCTCAGCTCGCCGACCAGGCAGACGCGGTCGCGGCCCTGGCCCTTGGCGGCGTAGAGGCAGCGGTCGGCGGCCTCGATCAGGCTGTCGAGATCGCCCAGGCCGGCGACGCTGCGGGCCGCGCCGATGGAGACCGTCAGCGCGATCGTGACGTCGGCGGCGGCCATCGGCGTGTCGCCGACCGAGCAGCGCAGCGCCTCGGCTCGGCGGCGCAGGTCGTGGTCGGAGGCGACGCCGGTCAGCAGGACCGCGAACTCCTCCCCGCCCCAGCGCGCGACGCACTCGCCCGCCCGCAGGCTGGAGGTCAGCCGCTGGGCCAGCTCGACCAGGACCGCGTCGCCGACGACGTGGCCGTGGACGTCGTTGACCTGCTTGAAGCGGTCGGCGTCCAGCAGGAGCAGGCCGCAGCCGGAGCCGCCGTCGGCCAGCGCGGCGCCGACGATCTCGGCGAAGTGGCGGCGGTTGAAGGCGCCGGTCAGCTCGTCGGTCCGCGCCCGCAGCTCTGCCGCGCGGTGCGCGGAGTCCAGCTCGGTGTGGGCCTGCTGCATCTCGGCCATGCTGCGGCGCAGCTCGCCCTCCAGCCGCCGGCGCTCGGTGATGTCGCGCGCGATGGCGTCGTAGAAGAGCGTGCCGTCGGGGCCGCGGCGGGGACGGAACTGGTCGAGCACGATCCGCTGCACGCCATCGAGGCCCGCGACGCGGTACTCGACCTCCAGCGGGCGACCGGCCGACAGCCGCGCCAGCGCGGCCCGCCACCGCTCGCGGTCCTCGGGGTGCAGCAGGGACTCCCAGAGGCGGTCGTCCTCGTCGCCGCCGGGGAGCGCCCGCCGATCAGCCGCTCGCGATGCGGGCCGCGGTAGACCGTGCGATGGCCGCCGCGGGGGTCGACCTCCAGCGTGTAGAGGTGGTCGTCCATCGCCTCGACGACGCGCGAGACCGCGGCGTGCGCGGCGGCCAGCTCGGCGCGCATGCGCCAGCGGTCGGTGACGTCGGCGACGATGCCGCTGATCTCGACGGAGCCGTCGGCGCGGCGGCGGCGCGGCGCCGCGCGATCGTGCACCCAGCGGGTGATGCCGTCGGCGCCGATCAGCCGGTACTCGAGGTCGCTGCGGTCGCCGGCGACCAAGGCGGCGTTGAACGCCGTGTAGGCGGCGCGGTCGTCGGGATGGACGGCGCGCTCCCAGTTCTCCATCTCGGCGTCGGGCTCGGCGCCGCCCATGAGGCGCTCGGCGCCCGGGCCCTGGAAGAGCTCGGTCATCGATCCGTCCGGCGAGGCGAGCGTCACGTAGACGTGCTCGCCGACGACGTCGAGCAGGCTGCTGAAGCGATCGGCGGCCTCGGCGGCGCGGGCGTCGGCCTCCTCGCGCTCGGTGACGTCGGAGATGATGCCCTGGACGAGCACGCTGCCATCGGGGTTCCGGGTGGAGCGCGCGCGGTCCCAGAGGATGCGGGTCGCGCCGTCCAGGCCGACCAGGCGATAGGTCGCCTCGCCGTCCTGGCAGGCCAGCAGCGAGCGGTTGAACGCGTGGTAGCCGGCGATGTCGTCCGCGTGGATCAACGACTCCCACAGCTGGCCACGCGCGACGCCGGGCGGCACCGGACCGCCGATGAAGCGCTCGATCGTCAGGCCCGAGCGGTGGTCGACGTAGGAGCCCTCGGGCGTGACCTCGCCCGCGTAGACGTGCTCCTCGAACAGGTCGAGGATGTCGGCGAGGGAAGCCTCGGCCGGCGGATGTGGTGGCTGACGATCCATGTGCGCCCAAGAGGGGGATCGGCAGTGGGCGCTGGGTGCTTGAGGCGCGCGCGACCTCATAGGGTGCAACGCCATGCCCATGGATTGCACGTATCGCTTGAGGATTCCGCACAAGGCGGGTCAGTTGGCGAAGGTCGCGAGCAAGATCGCCGAGCACGGCGGGTTGATCGGGGACATCAACACCATCTCGGTGGCCAAGCACGAGGCGTTGCGTGAGATCACGGTGGAGTTGCGCGACAAGGACCACGCGGAGGA
>DASYBY010000693.1:0-3146 GCA_036500525.1 Baekduia sp.
GCCAGCAGCGTCAGCGTCACGAACACGCCGTAGGTCGTCTCGGCCATCAGCGCGCCGTCGGGCAGCCAGAGCATCGGGTACAGCGCGGCCATCAGCCCGGCGATCACCGCCGTGCGGTCCGAGTTGGTCACCGCCCGCGCCAGCAGCGCGATCAGCAGGACGGTCACCGTGCCGACGCAGGCGAAGAACAGCTTCTGACCCTGGGTGCCGTGCAGGCCGAGCAGGTCGGCGAACGCGACGAAGACGATGTGCAGCGGCGGGTACTCGGCCGTCGGCACGTTCTCGTAGGCCCGCCGGAACCCCTCGCCGTCGGCCAGGAAGCCGCCCTCCAGGTGGAACGACAGCGCGTCGCCCGCCACCGGGAAGCCGTGGTTGAGCAGGACGTAGGCGACGCGCACCGCGAGTGCGAGCAGCGCGATGAGCGGCAGCGCGCGGCGCAGCGTGGATCCCATGGCGCAAGCGTAGACTCGACCGCCGATGCACGGCCCCGAGACCCCTGGGACGGCGGACCGGGCGGCGACCCCGGATGCGCTGCGCCCGCCGCCCGGCAACCCGCGCTTCCCCGCCGTCGACGGCCTGCGCGCGGTCGCGGCGATCATGGTCCTCGTCGGCCACACGTCGTTCCTGTCGGGGTTCAACTCCCACGGGCTCGCCGGCCGCGTCATCTCGCGCTTCGACCTCGGGGTCGCGCTGTTCTTCATCATCTCGGGCTTCCTGCTGTACCGCCCGTTCGTGGCCGCGCGGCTCGACGCCCGGCCGGCGCCGCGCGTGCTGCGCTACGGCCGCCGCCGGCTGCTGCGGATCGTGCCGGCCTACTGGCTGGCGCTGACCGTGCTGGCGATCTGGCCCGGGCTCGGCGGCGACGTCTTCGGCCACATCCCCGTCTACTACCTGTTCCTGCAGAACCTGCAGACCGACTGGCTGCAGGGCGGCCTGACGACGGTGTGGAGCCTCTGCGTCGAGATGCAGTTCTACATCTTGCTGCCGGTCTACGCGATCGCCATCGCCCGCTGGGGGCGCGGGCGCGACGCCCGCCTCCAGGTGCGGGTCGAGTTCGTCGCGCTGGCGCTGCTGGGCGCCGCGTCGCTCGCGCTGCGGACCTGGGCCTACGGCCGCGGCGGCAACACGATCTCGTGGACCATCCCCGGCTCGTTCCTCTGGTTCGCCTTCGGCATGGCGATGGCGGTGGCGAGCGCGCGCTGGCACCGCGCGCCGGCGCGGCCCCGTGCCCTGGCGACGATCGACCGCTGGCCGCTGCTGCCCTGGGCCGTCGCGATCGGCCTCTACGCGATCACCATCAGCATCGGCCTGCCGACCGGCGCGCCGCAGATCTACAGCCGCGCCGACTGGTTCTGGGAGGAGGTGTTGTACGGCCTGCTCGCGGTGGCGATCGCGGCGCCCGCGACCATCGCGATCCTGGCGCCCCGCGCGCTGCCGCACCGCCTGCTGACGCTGCGCCCGGTCGCGTGGCTGGGCCTCGTCTCCTACGGGATCTTCCTCTGGCACCACCCGCTCACCGAGCAGTTCATCCACGTCCAGGACTGGACGGCGCATGGCAGCTTCGTCGTCTACACCGCGGTCGTCTTCGCGGTCGCCACCGCGGCGGCCACGGCCAGCTACTACCTCGTCGAGCGCCCGCTGCTGCGCTTCAAGGACCCGCGGCCCAAGCCGCCGCGGGCGCCCTCAGCTCCGGCGGACCCCGACCGGGTCGAGCTGGTGCGCACGGTCTAGGGCGGCGTCGGCGCCGGCGGGGTCGCCGGCCTTGCGGCGCACCTGCGACAGCGCGATCCAGCCGTTGCGGCCGTCGGGGGCGCGCTGGACGGCGGTGGTCGCCAGCGAGCGGGCCGCGGCGACCTGGTCGACGCGCAGCAGCGCGACCGCGCCCTCGGCCAGCACGCCGACGTCGCGGCAGTCGGCCTTGATGCGCTGCGCGACGGCGGGCGCGCCGCCGACGGGCGCCTTCTTCTCCACGATCGAGAACGCGTCGCTGCGGGCGGCGTTGCAGGCGTCGTGGCCCTCGTGACGGCGCACGCCGAGCAGGACGAGCGCGAGCCCGGCGACGACGACGGCGGCGCGCAGCGTGAGCATCATCGGGGCTTGCGCGCGTGGACGATGAGGCTCAGCCCGAACGGTGGCGTGCGGCGGCGCTCCAGCGCGCGGAACGGCGGCAGGAGCATCTCGTAGGCCTTGAGCGCGCGGGCGTCGATGCTCGGGTTGGCGCGGCGGCGGTTGACCAGCCAGCCGGCGACGCCGAGCATGTTGAAGGAGTAGAGCCGCTCGACGGTGAGGCCCGAACCCTCGATGACCGAGCGCAGGTGGTCGCGGGTGTAGCGGCGCTCGTGGCCGAAGCGGCGGTCGAGGTTGCCGTAGAGCCGCGGGTGCGCGGGGACGAGCAGGCCGAGCGCGCCGCCGGGCGCGAGCGCCGCGGCCATCGCGCCGGTCGCCCCGCGCTCGTCGGCGATGTGCTCCAGCACGTTCTGGCACAGCAGGAAGTCGACGGTGCCCGCCCAGGCGTCCAGCGCGGGCGAGCCGGGGATCAGGTCGCGCGAGACGCTGACGCGCGCGTCGGCGCCGTAGCGCTGCTCCAGCCGCGCGACGCACGGCTCCTCGGGCTCGATCAGCAGCGCGTCGGCGACGGTGCCGGCGGCGAGCATGCGCTCGGTGAACGTCCCGATGCCCGCGCCGACCTCGACGACGCGGCCGCGCGCCAGCGGCGCGAACTGCTCGAACATCCAGTCCCCGAGGCGGCGCGCGCCGGCCAGCGTCTCGAGGTCCCACAGCTCCGACCCTGCGGCGTCGGCCTTCACATCGGTGCTCACGGCCGTCATCCAAGCAGGTTCGGCGGCTCCTCCGGGCCGTCACGTAGCCTGATGGGGATGTCCGCCGACACCCCCGAAGACCTCGCCGCCCTGCGCGCCGCCGGGCGCGTGGTCGCCCAGACCATCCGCGAGCTGCGCAAGCTCGTGCGCCCCGGCATCACGACCGGTGAGCTCGACGACCACGCTGCCCGCATCTTCGCCGCCCACGGCGCGCAGTCGGGTCCGCGCCTGGACTACGACTTCCCCGGGACGATCTGCATCTCGGTCGGCGACGAGGCCGTGCACGGCATCCCCGGCCCGCGGCGGCTGCGCGAGGGCGAGTTGGTC
>DASYBY010000694.1:0-2096 GCA_036500525.1 Baekduia sp.
GTCACGTTCGGCCACGAGCTGTCGCGCCGGCTGTCCTCCGTGCCGCCGCCGCGCACCGCGGTGCTCGAGGCGGTGCGCGTGCTCGACGGCGCCGACGCGACGGTCGCCGACGCGGCCGCCCGGGCCTTCGTCAGCGAGCGCGCGCTGCAGCGGCGCTTCGCCCAGGACGTCGGCTACGGACCGAAGACGCTGCAGCGGGTGCTGCGGTTCCAGCGCTTCCTCCGTGCGCTGCGCGGGACCGACGCGGACCTCGCCGGCGCCGCCGCGCTCGCGGGCTACGCCGACCAGTCGCACCTCTCGCGCGAGACGCGGCGGCTGGCGGACCTGAGCCCGCTGCAGCTGACGCAGTGGCGCCACTGAGCGCGCGGGGCGCTCTACGCTTGGGGCATGTGTCGCAACATCCGCACCCTCTACAACTTCGCACCGCCCGCGTCCGAGGACGAGGTCCGGGCCGCCGCGGTGCAGTACGTCCGGAAGATCAGCGGGTTCACGAAGCCGTCGCAGGCCAACGAGGAGGCCTTCGCCCGCGCGATCGACGCCGTCACCGAGGCCTCCCAGCGCCTCCTCGACGAGCTGGTCACCTCCGCGCCACCGAAGGACCGCGAGGTCGAGGCCGCCAAGGCCAAGGCACGCGCCGCGGTCCGCTACAACGTCACGACGAGCTAGCCGGAGCCCGGCGCGGAGTCGCCGCCCACGCCGTTGAGCGTGTCGACGACCTTGAACAGGTCGCCGCGGCGGTAGAAGTCGACGGCCAGCAGCGACGGCACGCGGTGGCGGAGCTTCTCGCACTCGCGGGCGCGGGCGAGGAGTGGGGTGTAGGCGTTGACCTTGGTGGCGTTGCTGGGCCGCGGCAGCGGGTCGGTGGTGATCCAGTTGTTGATGAGGAACAGCGGTGCGCTCGACGGGCCGCGGTTGGCGGCGCAGCTTGCGGCGCGGGCGTGCGGCGCGGTCAGCGCGGCCGCGTTGGGGAAGGCATAGGGCGTCTCCTGCGTGAGCCGCTGGTAGGCCAGCTGGTACCACGGTGCCGCGCCCGCGTGGTTCTCGGCGAGCACGACGAGGCGATGGTCGCTGTCGATCATCTCGCGCAGCGTGGGCCACTGGCCGTCCGACGGCGGCGTGAGCGCGTAGCGCGTCAGCCCGGCGTCGGCGAAGGCCTTCACGATGGCCTGGGGCGGGACGTAGTCCTGGTTGACCATCACGATGACCTCGGACGGGTGCGTGACGAGGAAGTCGTGGATGTCCTTCAGCGCTGAGGAGAACCGCGTGGCGCCCAGCTCGCAGAACGAGTGGCACAGGTAGATCGAGCGCTGCCCCTTGCCGCGGAAGCCGAGCCGTTCGCGGAGGCGCATCGCGGCCTGGAAGCTCGCCGGGCTCACGCCGTCCTCCTCGGTGAGCAGCCGCAGGTCGGCGGTGCTGTCGATCGCCGTCCGCACGCGGCCGTCGGCGAGGCGGTCGCCGTAGTGCGTGTCCAACAGCAGGCCGCGGATCCCGTCGGCCAGCTGCCCGGCGATCGGCTTGTCTTGGAGCGACGCGTACCACCCGGGGCCGGCCGACATCGCGTTGTGGGTGGCGGGGAGGACGACCTCGTCCAGCGGCTTGTCGCACAGCTCGGCGTGGCCGTCACAGACGCCGCCGGTGATCGCGGTGGCGCTCGCGCTGGCCGGCGCCCCGGTGCCGCCGGAGCTGACGAAGATCGCGACGGTCCCGGCGATGAGCAGCGCGGCGAGCGCGGGGACGGCGATGCGGCGGGCGCGGGGCCGGCGCGGCGGGGCCGGCGCGGCGGCGGGCTCGGCCTCGGCCCCCGCCACCGCCGGCGGCCGCTCGACGATCCGCAGCACCGACTCCAACCCCTTGTACAACAGGTACACGCCGCCGAGCGTCGCGACGAGCTGCACGGCGGCCCGTGCGTCGAGGATGACCGCGAGCCCGGCGGCGATCAGCGCCGCGGCGCGCAGGAGGCGCAGCCCGACGGCCTCGGGCTCGACCGTCGCGACGCGCCACAGCGTGCGCAGCGGCCCCTCGACCGCGATGGGGCGGATCACCGACGCCGCGGCCGCCGCGACGACCGCGCCGCAGCCGGCCAGCACCCAGCCGAG
>DASYBY010000695.1:0-5323 GCA_036500525.1 Baekduia sp.
CGGCAAGGCCGTGGGCCTCGCCTCGTCGTCGACGGTGCACGCGCACCTGGCCAACCTGGAGAAGCTCGGGCTGCTCCGGCGTGACCCGACCAAGCCGCGTGCGCTCGAGCTGCTCGACAAGGCGTCGTCGGCGGTGGGCGATGCGGTGGACAACGTGCGGTCGCTGGTGCGGCCGATGGGCCTGCCGCTCGTCGGCTCCGTCGCTGCGGGCCAGCCGATCCTCGCCGAGGAGAACATCGAGGAGTACGTGGAGGTGCCGCCGGCCGCCGGCGGGGACAAGGGCGAGTACGTCCTGCGCATCCGCGGTGAGTCGATGAAGGACGCGGGCATCCTCGAGGGCGACTACGTCGTCGTGCATCGGCAGGAGAACGCGTCCGATGGCGACATCGTGGTGGCGCTGGTAGGGGAGGAGGCGACGGTCAAGCGGTTCTTCCGCGAGTCCGATCACATCCGCCTGCAGCCGGAGAACACCTCGATGGAACCGATCCGCAGCAAGGACGTGCGGGTCATGGGACGCGTCGTCGGCCTGTTCCGGAGCGTGTGACATGAACGCCACGCTCACTCTCGACCTCTTCCGGCCGCCGATCCTCGATCCCGTCGAGGCGGGCGAGCAGCTGCGCGCCGGGCGGCGGGCGGTCCGCGATCGCGTGACCGAGCCGGTGCCGGAGCCCGTCGGCGGCGACCTGCATGTGCAGGACCTTCGCCCCGCTCCGGGCGACGGGCCGACGTTGGACGACTTGGTGGTCGGGGTCTGGGAGGACCTGACCGCTCACCGCACCGTCGCGTGTCTGGCCTGCGGTGAGGCGATGGTGCCTCGCTACAGCGCCGGGCCCGCGCCGGTCGGCGGGCGCTGCCACAGTTGCGGGACGACGATCCGGTAGCGCACCCCGCGGACTAGGCCAACTGGCTGTGGCCTCTCAGCGCCGCGCAACGGCGGAACCTGGTATCTCTCCGTCCCGGTTTCCCGTTACGCCACGGAGTGGCAGGGGAGCCAACGACTTAACAAGCCCATCGATGGGCCGCGTGTCAGTCGGCGTGCTCCTCAGGCGCGTCGGCAAGGGCGCTGCGACGACCGTCGTCACGACGGATCAGCCGCGCCTGACAGGTGGTGATGCGCGAGGCTTGGGTTCGTCGATGGGGCCTCATGCCTCCATCGACGGACCCGTCTCACGCGCGGACGTCGATCCCGCGCCCGGCGGCTCGCGCGGCGGTCGCGTCGCACGTGCCGGGCGGCTCGCGGTCTGCCGCCGCGGGCACCCTCGCCGCCCCGCCCGCCGCACGCCCGCTCGCAGCCCTTCTCCTCGCGCCCCGCCAGCGGTACCCTCGGACGTGCACGCCGGACGGCTGCGGCGGGAGAGAAATCCCGTCGAGGAAAGTCCGGACACCACAGGGCGCGGTGGTCGGCGCAAGCCGACCCGGCGAAAGCCGCGGGAAAGTGCCACAGAGACATACCGCCGATGGCGGGGGCGCACGTGCACCCCGCACAGGCAAGGGTGAAAAGGTGCGGTAAGAGCGCACCGGCGTCATGGCGACATGGCGGCCAGGCAAACCCCACCGGGTGCAAGGCCAAGCAGGACCGTTCGTAGGCTGCCCGCCAAGGTCCAGGTCGGCCGCTCAGATGGATGGTCGTTCACGACAAGATCCGGCTTATAGGCGTGCTACGGCGAGGGCCCTCTCACGAGGGCCCTCGCTAGTTGTGCCGACCCGCCGCGTACTCTCCGCCCGTGCGCTTCTCCCTCCTCTACGAGCACCAGCTGCCCCGGCCCTGGGAGGCCGACGACGAGCACCGGGTGCTCCGCGAGTCGATCGAGCAGGTCCGGCTCGCCGACCGCCTCGGCTACCACGGCGTCTGGGCCGGCGGCCATCACGTCCTCGAGGAGTTCGCGCACTCCAGCGCGCCCGAGGTGTTC
Organism: Baekduia sp.; assembly: GCA_036500525.1. Taxonomy (GTDB): domain Bacteria; phylum Actinomycetota; class Thermoleophilia; order Solirubrobacterales; family Solirubrobacteraceae; genus Baekduia. The sequence goes on from DASYBY010000695.1 coordinate 1,911, forward strand.
CTCGCCGCGTGCTCGCAGGTGACCGAGACGATCCGGCTCGGCCTCGGCGGCGTGCCGCTGCCCTCTGGCTACCAGCATCCCGCGCGCGTAGCGGAAGCGGCCGCGACGCTCGACCTCGTCTCCGGCGGTCGCGTCGAGCTCGCCACCGCCGAGACCACGACCGGCGCCGAGCTGGGCGGCTTCGGCATCGACCGCGACAGCCGCCGCGCGCAGTGGGCCGAAGCGCTCGAGATCGTCGCGCGGATGATGGTCGAGGAGCCGTTCGCCGGCGCCGGCGGCCCGCACGTCGCGATGCCGCCGCGCAACGTCGTCCCCAAGCCGTTGCAGCAGCCGCACCCGCCGCTGTGGGTCGCGTGCGCGCGGCGCGACATGATCCACCTCGCCGCCGAGAAGGGCCTCGGCGCGCTCGGGCTCACCTTCCTGGAGCCCGACGAGGCCAAAGTCGCGGTCGACGACTACGACGCCACGCTCGCGTCGGACCGCTGCGTGCCGGCGGGCTTCGCGGTCAACGCGAACGTCGCGCTCGCGCTGCCGATGCTCGTCCACGCCGACGAGGCCGAGGCGATCGCCCGCGGTATCGACGGCGCCCACTTCTTCGCCTACGCGCTCGGGCACTACTCCGGCTTCGGGCAGCACGAGCCCGGCCGCACCTCGATCTGGGACGACTTCCTGCGCCGCCGCGAGGACGTCGGCTTCGCCCGCTCGATCATCACCGCCGAGAACGCGCCCCTGGACGTCAAGGTGCTCAAGGGCGGCCTCGCCTCGCTGCGCGGCGCGATCGGCACGCCCGACCAGCTGCGGGAGCTGCTGCGCCGCTACGAGGACGCGGGCGTCGACGAGCTGATCTTCTGCATGCAGACCGGCCGGACCGAGCACGCGCACATCCTGGAGTCGATGGAGCTGTTCGCCCGCGACGTGATGCCGGAGTTCGTGGAGCGCGACGCCGCCCACGCCACGGCCCGGCGCGCGCGCCTCGGTGATGCGCCCGAGCGCGCGCTGGCCCGCCGCCCCGCGGCGCCGACCGTCGCGCCCGGGTACGCGTTCGGCCCGGAGGACGGCGGGACCGCGCCCGCGCCTGCGGAGCCCGTTGCGCCCGCGGAGCCCACCGCGCCCGCACCCGCCCGGCCCCCGCGCGCGACCCCGACCCTCGCCACCCGCCTCGCCCCCCTGCGCGCCGCCGCCGAGGCCCACGGCGAGCGCGCCCTGCAGACCTTCGTCAAGCGCTCCGACGACCGCCGCCTGGAGCGCACGATCGGCTCGCGCCCCGCGCTGAAGATCGTCTTCGCCGCGATGGAGCGCCAATTCGTCCCCGAGCGCGCCGGCGACTTCACCGGCGACATCCAGTACAACCTGCGCGCCGCCGACGGCACCGTCACGACCTGGACGGTGGCGATCGGTCCCGGCGGCGCCAAGGCCCACCCGGGCGCCTCGCCGGCGGCGGACCCAAAGCTCACGCTGACCCTCTCGCTGGCGGACTTCATCCGCCTCGCCGGCCGCGATCTCGACCCGGTCAAGGCCGTCCTCACCGGCCGTCTCGACCTCGCCGGCGACTTCACCGTGGCCATGCGCCTGGGCGAGATGTTCGGGCAGTCGATCGCCGTCTGACGCCCTGAGCAGGGCTTTTCCGCGCCGACGGTTCGCTGCCGAATTTGACGCGCACGCGAGCTTGCTCGCCGCCCCCGACCATGCGAACATGTGTTCGATTCGATGGTCGTCGCCGTTCTCCTCTTCCGCTTCGAGCTTGTCATCGCCGCCGGTGGGCGGGAGGCCCTCGCGCGCGGCCCCGCGGCCCTCGCCCCGGAGGCCGGGCGCGAGCAGCGCGTGGGCGAGGTCTCGTCCGCGGCGGAGGCCTTCGGCGTGCACGCGGGGATGCGGCTCGGCGAGGCGCTCGCGCGCTGCCCGTCGCTGGCGCTGATCCCGCCCGACCCGATGGGCGTGGCCGACGCGTGGGAGAAGGTCCTCGTGCGCCTGGAGTCCACGGGCGCCGAGGTCGAGAGCGAGTCACCCGGCCTCGCCTTCTTCGACGCGGCCGGCCTGGCGCGCCTGCACGGCGGTCGCGGCCGGTCCGACCCGGCGTCGGCGCTACGGGCGCGCGCCGCGGGCGGTCCGCCGCCGTGGCTGGAGGGTGTGATCGCCGCGGTGCGCGCCGCGCTGCGGCTGCCTGCACGGATCGGCGCGGGGCCGTCGCGGTTCTGCGCGCTGGCGGGTGCGGTGCGGGCGCGGTCGCGGCGGGCCGAGCTGGTCGACGGGGCCGCCGGGCTGGCCACCGAGCCGGTGGGGCTGCTGCGCCGCCGGCCGGAGGTCGCGCCGCTGGTGGAGCCGCTGTCGCGCCTGGGGATCGCGACCCTCGGCCAGCTCGCGGGGATGGAGCGGCCGGTGGTCGCCGATCGCTTCGGACGGGTCGGCGAGCTGGCCCATGATCTCGCGCGCGGGCGCGACGCCGAGCTGCGGCCGCGCGTGCCCGGTGAAGTGCTGGAAGAAGTCCTCGAGCTTCCCGAGTCGTCGTCGGGGGTGCAGCTGGAGCGCGCGCTGGTGCTGCTCGTCGACCAGCTGCTGGCGCGGCGCGAGCGGCGCGGGCGCACCCTGCGCGCGGTGGTCCTGGGCGCGAAGCTGGTCGAGGGCGGGACGTGGCGCGAGCGCGTCGTGTTCCGCGAGGCCCTGGCCGACGCGGGGCGGATGCGCCTCGCGCTGGGCCAGCGGCTGCTCCTGCTGCCGGCGCCGGCCGAGACGCTGCGGCTGGCCGTCGAGCGCTTCGGCCCGCCGCACGCGGGCGCGGTCGCGCTGTTCGACGACGGTGCCGCGCAGCGCACCGCGCGCCTGCGCGAGGCGATCCGCCAGGCGCGCGCGGCCGCCGGACCCGAGGCCGCGCTGCGCGCGCTGGAGGTCGATCCGGACTCGCGGGTGCCCGAGCGCCGGTCGGTGCTGGCGCCCTTCGAGCTGTGACCGGTCCCAAGCGGCTGAACCTCCCGCTGCCCGCCACGGTCCGGGCCGATCCGCGCGGGCGGCCGCTGGCCGTCGACGGCCGGGCGGTGGACGGGGTGCGCGAGTCGTGGGTCGTCGAGGATCGTTGGTGGACCGACGCACCGCTGCGCCGTCGCTACTGGGAGGTCGTCACGACGCGCGGGGACCTCGTCGTGCTGTTCCGCGAGCTCGATCGTGTCGGCGGCTGGTACCGGCAGCGCTGACGTTCGTGACGAACGCGTGTAGTTCTGTCACCGGTCGTCCGGCACGGTTTCGGACATGTCCCCCGATCCACCTCCGAGCGCGCGAGAGCGCGGCCAGGCCTCGCTGGAGTGGCTGGCGGTCGTCGCGCTGGTCGCGTCGATGCTCGGCCTCGGGGCGGCGCTCGCGCAGGCGGGCTACGTGGGGCGGAGGGTCACGCGCGAGATGGCGCGGGCGGTCTGCATCGTGGG
>DASYBY010000696.1:0-3764 GCA_036500525.1 Baekduia sp.
TCGCCGAAGTGCAGAGGATCTTCGCCTGATGGACGACCTGTACCGCGAGGAGATCCTCCAGCACTACAAGCGCCCGCACAACTGGGGGCCGATGGAGTCGCCGGACCTCGAGGCCGAGGACCACAACCCGCTGTGCGGCGATCAGCTCAAGGTGATGCTGAAGGTCGGCGACGACGGGAAGGTCGAGGAGGTCCGCTTCGAGGGCCACGGCTGCGCGATCTCGCAGGCCAGCGCCTCGATGGCCTCCGACGAGGTCAAGGGCATGCCGGTCGACGAGCTGCTGCGCCTGGACCGCTCGTTCGTGCTCGACCTGCTGGGGATCGACATCAGCGCGACGCGGATGAAGTGCGCGTTGTTGTCGCTGAAGGTGCTCAAGGCCGCCGGGCTCGGCCACGAGGTCGAGTGGGAGCCCGAGACGCCGGAGGCGACGCCGCCGCCGACGCCCACCGAGCGCGACCGGGTCTGAGTTCGACCACGGGGCGCTGCGGCGGCCGCCGGGCGGCGGTCGTCCGCTAGGCGATCGTGATCGCCGTGGGGTGGGGCTGTCCGGTGACGCGGAGCGTGTAGTGGCCGCGGCGCAGGTGGCCGAGGGCGCTCGTGGTGAGCGTGGCCCGGTGGCCGCGCGCCGTCGAGTTGCCGTGGGCGACGGTGCGACCGGCGTGGACGAGCCGCCAGGTCACGCGCGTCGCCTTGGCGGTCGGCACGGTGATCTTGCAGGTGACCGCGACCTTCTTGGCCGAGGCCGCCTTCTTGATGGTGCAGGTCACGCGCGGCGTGGCGCCGGTGGCGCCCTTGGGGCCGGCGGGTCCGGTGAGCCCGTTGGTGCCGGCCGGGCCGGTGGCGCCGCCGGGGCCGGTGAGGCCCTGGGGACCCGCGGCGCCGTTGGCGCCCGTCGCGCCGTCGTTGCCGGCCGGGCCGGTGTCTCCGGTCGCGCCGGTCGCGCCGGGCGTGCCCGCGGCGCCGGTGTCTCCGGTCGTGCCGGGCGTGCCCGCGGCGCCGGTGTCTCCGGTCGCGCCGGGCGTGCCCGGAGCGCCGTCAGACCCGGCCGGGCCGGTCGCTCCGCCTTGTCCCGCCGGGCCGGTCGGCCCCGCCGGTCCCGTCTCGGGCGCGCCGACCGTCACCGGATCGCTGTCGGCGACGCTGGTGCCGTCGCCCTCGGAGAACGTCGCGGTGACGCGGCAGCTCACCGCGTGGCCGAGGTCGTCGCTGGTGGGCGTGTAGCTCTGGCCGGTCGCGCCGCCGATCGGGTCGCCGTCCCGCCGCCACTGGCGCGCGACGCTGATCAGCGAGGTCGCCCACAGGCCGCCGGTGCACGTCAGCGGGCGGCCGACCTGGGGGAGGCCGGAGACCACGGGACGATCGATGAGCAGCGGGAAGCCGGTCGCGACGTACCCGACCCGGTCGCCCGACTCGGAGAACCACAGCTGGTCGTCGGCTCCCAGCGCGAAGTCCGTGATGTCGGGGTGCTGCGCCTGGAACCCCGTCTGGTACGAGGTGACCGTGCCGGACGGCGTCATGCGGGCGACGCCGTGGTCGGTGCTGAGCCACAGGTTGCCGTCGACCCCGGTGGCGATGGCGCGCGTGCCCGCGTTGCCGGTGTCGAACTGCGTCACGTCGCCCTCCGGGGTGATGCGCGCGACGTCGCTGGTCTGCAGCTCAGTGAACCAGAGGTTGCCGTCCGGGCCGTTGGTGATGGCGCTCGGCCCCGAGGACGGGTCGATACCGATCGTGTAGACGGTGATCGTCCCGCTCGTGGTGATCTTCCCGACGGCGCCCTGCTCGGTGAACCAGAGGTTGCCGTCGGGCCCGGTGGTGATGGAGTTCGGGAAGGTGCCGAGGGTGATGTTGAAGTCGGTGACGGTGCCCGACGGCGTCATCCGGCCGATCTTCGGCGTGTTCAGCTCGGTGTACCAGAGGTTCCCGTCGGGGCCGGTCGTGATCGCCCCCGGCACCGTGCCGGGCGTGACCGGGAACTCGGTGATGGTGCCGTCCGGCGTGATCGACCCGATCTTGTCCTTGTTGTACTCGGTGAACCACATGTTGCCGTCGGGGCCGGGCGCGATGTCGTTGAGGACGGTGTCGCTCGCGAAGCCGCCGAACTCGGTGATCGTGCCCGTCGGCGTGACGCGGCCGACGTTGCCGCCGGCGGCGCCCTCGGTGAACCACATGTTGCCGTCGGCGCCGCCGGCGATCGCGACGGGCATCCCGGTCTGGCTGATCCCCGCGCTGAACTCGGTGGGGAGCTTGGCGGCGCCGGCCGGGCCGGCGGCGGCCAGGGACGCGAGCGCGGCGGCGGCGACACAGGCCCAGCGGCGGGATCGACCGCGGTCGCGCAGGCGACCTCGGGGAGCAGTCGACATGGTGGAGCCCTTCGTTCGATGAGGACGCGCGCGTGACGAACGCCCGGCGGCAGAGGCCCGGACAGTACAGCGGTGCTGAAGACCTCTGGACGTTCGGACCGGTGAGCGTTGCTCTCGATCAGCCGGCCAGATCGGCGGACGGGTGTCAAGGCGCGCCGCGCGCAGGCCGAGAGGCACCGGGTGATCCCCGAGCTGGACGACGACGAGCGCCGCTGCCTGCGCCGGAAGGCCCGCGCCGCGGTGCTGGAGGCCCTCGGCGCCCTGGGCGGTGCGGCGTCGCGGCAGGCGCTGCTGAGCGGGGCGCTGGCCGACGGCGGCTTCACCGCGCGCGAGCTGACCGCCGCGCCGCCCGAGGCGGCGCGGGGCAAGTACGAGCGCCTGGTCGACCACCAGCTCGCGTGGGCGCTGACGGGCCTGCGCCGCGACGGGCTGGTCGACAACCCCAGCCGCGGGGAGTGGCGCCTGGCCGGCGCGGCGACCGAGCCGCCGGCGACCGCCGTCGACGAGCCGCTGCCCGAGGATCGCCTGGCCGAGCTGCGCGCGCTGCCCTACCGCGAGTACCTGCGGACGGCCGAGTGGCGACGCGCCCGCGCGGCGGCCCTGCTGCGCGCGGGCCACTCCTGCTCGCTCGACGTCACCCACACCGAGGACCTCGAAGTCCACCACCGCACCTACGAACGGCTCGGCGCCGAGCTGGCGGCCGACCTCGTCGTCCTCTGCCGCGCCTGCCACCGCCTCCACCACCGCGAGCTCGGACGCCCCCGCCGCGCGCATCCCACCCCTGCCCCCGAGCACCGCACCACACCCGCCCGCCCGTCGCTGCTGCTACGCCTGCTGCGCCCGAGCGCGCGCTAGCGCGCCGCGCGGCTTACTTCGGCGCCGCGCCCGACTTCGCCCGGCGGGCTGCCTTGATGCGCTCGTTGGGGTCGAGCATCCACTTGCGGATGCGGACGGCCTTGGGGGTGACCTCGACGCACTCGTCCTCGCGCAGCCACTCCATCGCCTGGTCGAGGGACAGGGTGCGGGCGGGGACCAGGCGCTCCAGCTCGTCGGCGGTCGCCGAGCGCACGTTGGTGAGGTGCTTCTCGCGCACGATGTTGATCTCCAGGTCGTCGGCGCGGGAGTTCTCGCCGACGACCATGCCGCTGTAGACCTCGTCGCCGGGCGAGACGAAGAGCTGGCCGCGCTCCTGCATCTGGAAGCACGCGTACGCGGTGACGGTGCCGATCCGGTCGGAGACCAGCGCGCCGGTGGGGCGCACGCGCAGCTCGCCGTGCCACGGCTCCATGCCGTCGCTCACGCTGTGCGCGATCCCCGTGCCGCGCGTCTCGGTGAGGAACTCGGTGCGGAAGCCGATCAGGCCGCGCGCCGGGACGCGGTAGTCCATGCGGACCCAGCCCGTGC
>DASYBY010000697.1:0-3941 GCA_036500525.1 Baekduia sp.
CCGGGCGGTGCTCGACTACTGGCGCTGCGCGATGCTGCCGCTGCGCGATCCCGAGGCCGAGACGGGCCACCGCGACGACCTCGACGCGATCTCCGCGGCGCTCACGCCGGAGGTGCTGCGGCAGACGACGGCGGGCTGGGATCTGAGCGCGCTGCGCGCCGCCGGGGGCTCTGTCGCCGCCGATCTGGCGGCCGGCACCGAGTGGACGGGCATCGGCGGCAGCGTCGTCAGCAGCGCGCCCGAGCTCGCCCGGTTGTCGCTCAACATCGCCACCGCGCACCACGACCAGACCGCGAGCGCCACTGGGCGGCGGCTGGTCTACGGCGGCCACACGATCGGGATCGCCGCCGCGCACGTCGGGCTGGCGCTGCCGGACCTGGCGACGATCGTCGCGTGGGAGCACTGCGACCACCTCGCCCCCGTGTTCGAGGGCGACACGCTGTTCACCGACGTGGTGCTGGAGCGGGTGGAGCCGCTCGACGACGGGGCGCTGGTGCACGTGCGCGCGCGGGTGCGGGCGGTGCGGGAGGGCGACGGCGGCGACGGATCGCCGGACGCCACCGACGTGCTCGACTGGCGCCTGATCGCCGTCCAGCCCTAGGCGCGCTCAGCCCACCGGGCGGTGCGCGACGGTCCCGGCGTCCACCAGGCGGCCGATCTCGGCGTCGGTCAGCCCCAGGACGCCGGCCAGCACGTCGGCGGTGTGCTCGCCGAGCAGCGGCGCGCGACGCACCGACTGGCGCTCCACGGCGGAGAAGTCCAGCGGCGTGCCGGGCATCAGGTAGGAGCCGACGCCGGGGTGCTCGATGGTCGACCACATGGCGTTGTCGGTCGAGACGCGCGGGTCCTCGGCCACCAGCTGGCTGAAGCTCTGGTACGGACCCCAGGAGACGCCGGTGCCCTCGAAGGCCTCGCGCAGCTCGCCGAGGTCGCGGGCCGCGAACCAGGGGCGCAGGATCGCGGCGATCAGGTCGCGCGCGGTGTAGCGGCCCGACTCGGTGTCGAGGTCGGCGTCGATCGCGCGCCCGACGCCGGCGATCGTCTCCCCCAGCCCGGTCACCTTCTGCAGCGCCGACCACTGCCGGCCGGTGAGCGCGACGACCATCACGCGGCGGCCGTCGCGGGTGACGAAGTCGTGGCCGAACGCGCCGTAGAGGTAGTTGCCGTCCTTGGGCTGATCAGTCCCGCCCAGCTGCGCCTCGGCGACGCGGCCGAGGTGGCCGACCATCGCGAACGCGACGTCCGACAGCGCCAGGTTGACCAGCTGGCCCTCGCCGGTGCGGGTGCGGTGGCGGTCGGCCGCGAGCAGGCCCGTGGCGGAGAGGCCGCCCATCGCGACGTCCCAGGCGGGAAGCACCGAGTTGGCGGGATCGGCGAGGTTGCGCGGGCCGGTGGCCAGCGGGAAGCCGGTCGCGGGGTTGACGGTGTAGTCGACCTCGCTGGTGCCGTCGCGGTTGCCGGTGAGGTTGACCATCACGAGGTCCTCGCGGCGCGCCTTGAGCGTCGCGTAGTCCAGCCAGCCGTGGGCCGGGAAGTTCGTGAGGAAGTTCCCCGCCTTGGCGATGAGCTCGCTGAGCAGCTCGCGCCCCGCGTCGGAGCGCAGGTCGACGCTGATCGAGCGCTTGCCCTTGTTGAGCCCCGCCCAGAACAGGCTCTGCCCGCCGGCGGCCAGCGGCCAGCGCTGGTGGTCGAGGCCGCCGTGGAGATCGTCGAAGCGGATGACGTCGGCGCCCAGCTGGGCGAGCGTCATCCCGCCGAGCGGCGCGGCGACGAACGCCGAGCCCTCGATCACGGTGAGGCCGTCGAGGATGCCCGCGCTCACGATGTCGCCCCGCCCTTGTTCATCATGTACCCGACCTTATCGCGCATCCAGGAGACACCAGCGTTCACCAGGGGAGCTCGCCATCGGGCTCCGCCTGGCCGCCCGCGGCGGCGTGGAAGTGCGACCGATCGACGACGACGAAGAGCCCGCGCGCCTCGGCCAGCACCGTCCCGGCCTGGTCGCGGACGACGCCCCGCAGGTAGAGCTTGCGCCCCTCGCGCGCGGACTCCTCCCACGCCTCGACCTGCAGCGGCACGGCCATGAGCACCGGCGCGCGGTAGTCGATCTCCAGCCGCGCGGTGACCACCAGGTGGCCATGGAGCCGGCCGATGAAGCCGAGCGCGTCATCGAGCAGCGTCGCGACCGCACCACCGTGCGCATACCCCGGCGCACCCTCGTGCTCGCGCCGCAGCGTCGCCTCCCCGACGACCCGCCCATCCACCGGCCGCATCCGCAACCCCAACGTCGCCGGGTTCTCCGGCCCACACCCCATGCACCACGGCTGATGCGGCGCCAACCACTCGGTCGCGCTGGTGTCAGGGGCAGTCTCGTCGGTCGCCATGGGTCCATTCTGGCGAGCGGGCGGTGCGATCGGCCCGGCGGCCGGGATCGCCCGCTGGAGGGTTCTCCCCCATCCGGTGGAGCGGTGCTGGAGCGCGCGACGGGACGGATCTACGCTCGCGCGGCCTTCGCCACCGCCGCTGGGAGAACCGCATGTCGCTTGCCGTCGTCGCTGTCCGCTGGTCGCTGGTGATGGGAATCGGGGCGCTGCTGGCCGGGCCGGCGCCGGCGCAGGCCGGCACGCCATCCCGCTACGCGGCGGCCGTCGAGGCGACGCCCGGTCTGCAGCACTACCTGCGCCTCGGCGACAGCGGCGCGGTGGCCACCGACCTGGGACCCGCGACGCGGTTCTGCCACACCGGCCCCAGCCGGTACGGCGCGCAGGTGACCCTCGGCCTCCCCGGCGCGCTCCCCGGCGACCCGGACACCGCCGCCGGCTTCGACGGCGCCACCCCGGACGGCGTGTGGGGCTCCAGCATCCGTGTGGCCTGCGGCCCGGTCCCCGACTGGGGTCAGTACGACCCGTTCACGATGGAGGCGTGGATCCGCCCGGGCCGGCTCGACGGCAACAGCCGGCGGATCCTCGCGCGCGAGGACGCCAACGGCGGCACCATCGTCGCCGCCCGCTCCGACGGCCTCGTCTTCTCCCGCTTCATCAAGGCGCACGACGTCTACGTCTGGGACCCGGATCCCTCACGGGCACGCACGATCCACTGGCCAGAGCAGTGGGCAACCCTCACCACACCGGTGACCCCAGGCATCTGGACCCACGTCGTCGCCGCCTACGACGGCATCCGCATGAGCCTGATCGTCAACGGCCGACTGGCCGCACAGAAGACCACCTCGATCCCCGTCAACAACAGCAACCTGAGGATCGGCGCCAACGAGAACGGCTACCTGGAATGGGACGGCCTCATCGACGAGGCGGCCACCTACAGCACGGGCCTCACCGTCACCCAGGCCGCCGCGCACTACGCGGCGGGCATCGGCCCGTAGTGCCCCGCCCCGATGCGGGCCTACGACGAGCTGCCGGGGTTGGAGCACCCGTACCTCGAAGACTCGCGTGGCTCAAGCGCATGGAGGACCGGCCCGCGGTCGACGCGTCGGGCGAGGTCGACTTCGGCCACATCGATGTCTTCCTCTGGGACGGCCCGGTGTTCGAGCTCGACGGCGACTGGGCGCCGTCCGCGTCCACGGCCAGCCGCCGACGGTCCACGACCGTGGCCCGACGTGACCGCGCAGGCGTCGTTCGACACGCTCATGCGCGACGACGTCCACGGCTGGGCCGACGGGAAGCGACCGCTCCACCAGCACTGCCACCTCAGGGTGCGGCTCGGCACCGTGCTCACCGGCGAGCGCCTCGTGGTCGCGGCCGGTCCCCGTCCCGCGCGCTGCCGCACGAGGCGAGCGTCCTTGCCCCACAACGCACTCCGGCGCCCCTTGGTCGGGAGCGCCGGAGGTGAATCAGTGGAGACGGTGGGAATTGAACCCACGTCCGCAATCGCGTGTGAACGGCTTCTACGAGCGTAGTCGGCACTCTGATCTCATCTCCCGATCG
>DASYBY010000698.1:0-4481 GCA_036500525.1 Baekduia sp.
CCATCCGATGAGCGAGCACGAGCAGCCCACGACCGTCTACGAGGACGAGGGGCTCGGGTTCTACGACGACGAGCCCGACGCCGACGACCACGGCACGCTGCCGCCCCGGCCGCGGCGCCGGCTGCTGACGCCGGTGACCGGCGGGCTGCTCGCGGTCGTACTCGTCGCCGGCGGGTTCGTCGGCGGGGTGGAGGTGCAGAAGCACCACGGCTCGGGGAGCGCCGGGGGCGGGGGCGCGGCCGGCGGCCTCGCGGCCCGGTTCGCCGCGGCGGGCGGGGCGGGCGGGGCAGCGGCGGGCGGCGCGACCGGCGGCGCAGCGGGCGGCGCCACCGGCGCACGCTCCGGCGCCGCGCCGGGCGCCTCCTCCGCCACGGTCGGCACCGTCGCCAACGTCAAGGGCTCGACCCTCTACGTCACCGGCGCCGACGGCACCACCGTCAAGGTCAAGACCACCAGCAACTCCAAGGTCACCCGCAACGCCTCCAGCAGCGCGACCGCCGTCCACCCGGGCGACACGGTCATCGTCCAGGGCGCCAAGGCCGACAGCGGCACGGTCACGGCGACCTCCGTCACCGCGACCGCCAAGGGCGTCACGGCCGGCGGCTTCGGCCGGGGCGGCGGCGGCTTCGGCGGCGGCGGGTTCACCGGCGGCGGCGCGGCGGCGGGCGGCACCGGCTCGGGCTCCGCCTCCGGCTCCGGCGCGACCGGCGCGGCGGGCGGCGCCGCGGTCCCCCAGGGCTTCACGCCACCTTCCGGCTGATCCGGTTGCCCAGGCGGCGTTCGCGGGCACGGTACGGGAGAATGCCCGGAGTGCCGCTCATCCACGTCACAGGCCATCGCAACCCCGACACGGACTCGATCGCCGCCGCGATCGGCTACGCCGAGCTGCGGGGGCGCCTCGATGCCGACAACACCTACCTGCCGGTCCGGCTCGGGGATCTGAACTCCCAGACCAAGTGGGTCCTGGAGCGCGCCGGCGCCGCCGAGCCGGCCTTCCTGCCGCACGTGATGCTCCGGGTGCGCGACGTGATGCAGCAGGACTTCTACGCCGCCGGCGTCGACGACGCGATCCGCGAGGTCGGCCTCACGATGGCGCAGGACAAGCTCGACGCGGTCCCGATCGTCGATCACGACGGCAAGCTCGTCGGGGTCATGACCGAGCGCGCGCTGGCCCGCCGCTACATCCGCGAGTCGCGCGAGGCGTCGACGCTCGTCGAGGCGCCGACGCGCGTCAGCGCGATCGCCGCCGCGGTCAGCGGCGAGCAGGTCGTCGGCGACGACGTCCTGGTCGCCGGCCGCGTCTGGGTCTTCGCGATGGCCACCGACTTCCCCGAGAGCGGCATCGGCCACGGCGACGCCGTGATCATCGGCAACCGCGAGGACGCGCAGTGCCGGATGATCGAGCGCGGCGTCGCGCTGATGCTCATCTCCAACAGCATCGCCCCGTCCGACGAGGTGCTCAAGCTCGCCCGCGAGCACGGCACCGCGGTCGTGCTCTCGCCGCTGGACAGCTACGTCTGCGGCCGGATGACGACGCTGGCCGCGCCGTGCAGCGCGCTGATGGACGCCGAGCCGCTGACCGTGCGCGGCAACGACCTCCTCGAGGACGTGACCGAGGACATCAAGAACGTCAGCTACCGGGCGGCCGTCGCGGTCGACCGCCGCGGACACCCGATCGGCCTCGTCACCCGCTCCGACCTCGTCAACCCGACTCCGCGCGAGGTGTTGCTCGTCGACCACGCCGAGCAGGCGCAGTCGGTGCCGGGCATCGAGCAGGCGCACATCGTCGAGATCCTCGACCACCATCACATCGGCTCGATCGAGACGCGCGTCCCCGTGCGGGCGACGTTCGACCCGGTCGGCTCGACCTCGACGCTCGTGCTGGAGCGCTTCCGCCAGTCCGGGGAGGAGGCGACGCGCCCGACGGCGACCGTGCTGCTCGGCGCGATCCTCTCCGACACGGTCATCCTCAACTCGCCCACGACGACCGAGCGCGACCGCGCCGCCGTCCGGTACCTCTCCGAGCAGCTCGACCTGGACGCGCAGGAGTTCGGCCGCATGATGTTCGAGAGCGGCTCCGACGCCGCCGACGCCTCGGTGGAGTCGCTGCTCTCGCGCGACTCCAAGGAGTACGAGACGGCCGACGGCCCGATGTTCATCGCGCAGGTCGAGACCGCCGGCCACATCCTGTCGGACCGCCTCGGCGAGCTGCGCGAGGCGCTGGTGCACCAGCACGAGAAGAACGGCCACGTCCTCTCGGCGTTGATGGTCACCGACATCCTGGAGAAGCACACGCACCTGCTCATCGCCGGCGACGTCGGTGCCGCCGAGCGCGCCTTCGACGCGCGGGCGCAGGACGGCATCATCGACCTGCCCGGCGTGATGAGCCGCAAGAAGCAGGTCGCGCCGCCGCTGCTCGGCGCGTTCTAGCACCGTAACCTTTGCGCGACGGGGCCGTTTGGTGAGCATGCACCTCCGCTCCCTGCTGCTCGCGGGCGCCGCCGCGCTGATCGCCGCCCTCGGCACGCCGGTCGCCGCCGGCGCCGCCGCCGCGCCGTCGACCGACCTCGCGCCCGTCACGTCGGACTCGTCGATCTCGGCCTACGGCGGCTGGGTGGTCTGGAGCGAGCAGGACCCGGACGGCGCGTGGGCGCTGGTCGCCTGGCACGACGGCGCCAAGGTGCGCCTGGCCGCGGCGCGGCGCAGCGTGCCGTTCGACGCCGACGTCGGGCCCGGCCCCGACGGCCGTCCGACCGTGCTCTTCTCGCGCTGCGCGACGGAGGCGAGCGGGATCACCCAGACGCCGTGGGCGGTCTCCCAGGGCTGCCGCCTGCGCGCGCTGGACCCGGCGACGGGCGTCGAGCGCGCGGCGGGCGTGCCCCGGCCGGCGGGTGCCTCGGACTCCACGCCGTCGCGGTGGCGCGGGCGGATCGCCTTCCAGCGCCGGATCCCGGGCGACGCCGTCTCGCAGGTGATGGTCTACGACATCAAGACGCACCGCACGCGCACGCTGCGCCACGGCGCCGTCTCGCACCACTGCCCGTTCGGGGACGGCTGCCCGAAGTCGATCTTCGCCGGCGAGGTGGGGGAGATGGACCTGGGCGCCAAGAACCTCGCGTTCAGCTGGCTCGTGACCGCGCCCGCCGTCGAGGGCGCCGGCCCGGGCTGGGAGATGCGCATCGACCCGCTCTCCGGCGGCGCCCCCGTCCTGGTCGGCAGCGGCTACACCAGCGGCGCGTGCGGCGGGCGCGCCCCGCTGTCGCCCAACGCGACGGCCACCGGCCTGTGGTTCCTCAGCCAGATCGCGCACTGCGAGGACATCGAAGGCCTCGTCACCAGCGCGTCGCCCACGGGCGCGCTGTCGACCACCCACGTGCCGGACGGCGTCGCCTGGCGCATCGCCCGTGACGGCGCGACGGTCTACGCCGTCCTCGGCCCCGCGCACCTCGAGCCCGCGAGCGGGCTCCCGCCCGGCTCCCTGCGGCTCGTGCGCCTCAACGGCGTCGCGCCCCAGCCGACCGGTGATCGCGCCAAGGAGCCGTTCTTCGAGTAGCTAGGAGACCGCGGGCGCCGCTGCCGGCGCGCTGGCCTCCAGCGCTCCCCAACCCACGTCGCGCTCGCGCAGCGCCTCCTCGGCGGCCACGCCGCCGCGGAGCCCGAACAGCCGCTTGGCGAACAGCAGGTAGATGACGACCGCCAGGTTCAGGAGGAAGGCCACCAACTTGAACGGCGTCACGTGGTGGGCCAGCTCGTAGACCTCGACCGGCAGCAGCGAGGCGGTCACGATCAGCGTCAGGTACTCCGCCCAGCGCTTGCCGTACCAGAGCCCGACGGCCTCGATCCCCTCGACCGCGGCGTAGATCAGCGCGATCGCGGCGAAGAGGTGCAGGCGCCCCGTGCGCAGCGTGAACAGCTCGTCGATGCGGTGCGCGATCCCGTGCTCGGATCCCGATCCGCTGGCCGACTCGCCGGTGATGTCGGTCACGACGCGCAGGACGACGTCGCGCAGGTCGGCGCGGTTGGCGCTGAAGAGCAGGATCGCGATGCCGAGCAGCGCGAGGCCGAGGAAGTGCAGCGCGCGGTTGACCGCGATGAGCCGCAGGACGATCCGGTCGCGCAGCGGGCGGCCGCGCAGCGGCAGCGCGATCGCGTCGCGGTCGGGCGGGACGTCGCGCAGCGCGGCAACACCCGCGCCGCCCGGAGCCGGCAGCGGCAGCCACGAGTCGCAGCGCAGGCAGCGATGCCAGCGCACGCCGTCGACCCCGCGCGCCACGATCGCGTCGACCGGCCGCAGCTCGCGCGCGTCGGTGCCGACCAGCTCGTGCCCGGCGACCCCGCAGACGAGCAGCTCCCAGTGGAAGCGTGGGACGAACCGGCGGGGCTTCTCCCGGACGCCCGGGGCGGTGCGATCAGGCACGCATATCGACCATATAACGAGGCGATCCGCCGCGCGCGTCATCATGTGGGCCATGGCCGTCACC
>DASYBY010000699.1:0-10504 GCA_036500525.1 Baekduia sp.
TTCAGCATCGAGTTCACGATCGCCCAGCGCATCCGGGCCGGCCGGCTCGGCCTGGCCGAGTTCGCGCGGGTCGAGGACGCGGACGGCACCATCGAGCGCGTGCGACCGGAGGTCCTGGCGCGCTGGGATCGCCGGCGGGCCGGCAAGGCGCGCGGCAATCCCGTCACGATCCTCACCACTGACGGGCGCACCCTGCGGGCCGCGGTGCCGCGCACCGAGCTGCTCGGCGGTCCGCGCCATCCGCTGTCGTGGGAGCGGCTGGAGGAGAAGTTCACCGCCAACGCCGCGCGGCCGCTGCCCGCGGCGATCGACCTGTGGCGCGGGCTCGACGGGCTCGACGACCTGCGCCCCGCGATCGCGGCGGTGGCGGCATGAAGACCGCGGAGCTGGCCGAGCACGTCGCGACCTTCACGGCGTCGCCGGCCGATCGGGAGGCCGCGCGCGCGTCGCTGCTGGACACGCTCTGCGCCGCGGAGCTGGGCGGTCAGAGCCCGCTCGCCGCGCGGCTGGAGGCGCTCGCGCCCGGGCCGGCCTTCCGGCGCGCGGCGCTGGCCCGCGCCGACGGCTTCGACGACTGGATGGACTACGGCGCCGCCGGCGGCCCGGTGTGGGGCGCGCTGCTGGCGCTCGGCACCGACGACGTCGACGCGGTGCTGGAGGCCGGCTGCGCCGGGATGAGCGGCGCGCTGATGGCCTGGCGCGGCTACCGCGAGCCCGATCGCGGCTTCGACGGCACCGGCGTGTTCGGCACGCTGGCCGGGGCCCTGGCCAGCGCACGCCTGCTCGGCCTGCCGCCGGCGGCGATCGCCGGCGCGATCGGCATCGCCGCGTCGGAGGCGGGCGGCGTGCTCGCCAACCTCGGCACCGACATGGACGCCCTGCACGCCGGCGCGGCGGCGCGCGCGGGCGAGCTGGCGGCGCGGCTCGCCGCCCGCGGCTACCGCGGCTCGCGGGAGATCCTCGAGGGCCGCCAGGGCTTCGACGAGGCGTTCTTCGGGCTGCGCGACGACGTCGTACCGGCGGCCCCGGCGCTGGCCACGGCGCTGCGGATCAAGCACGTCCCGGGGCACAGCGGCCACCAGCGCCCGGTGCTCGCGCTCCAGCGCCTGCTCGGTCCCGACGTCGAGACGGTCGTCGTCGAGGGCGTCGCGGCCACCTCCGGCGCCGTGCGCTTCGATGTCCCGCGCACGGCCGAGGAAGCGCGGGCCAGCCTGCGCTTCGCGCTGGCCTGCGTGCTCGATCACGGGACGGTCACCCCCGCCGACCACGCCGGCCTCGAGGCTCCGCTCGCGCGCACGCGCGTGGACCTCCGCTCGCGCTGGCCGGCCGAGCCGGCCGACGGCGGGCGCGTGACGGTGCACCTGCGCGAGGGCGGGACCCGCTCGCTCGCCCTCGACTCGGTGCCGGCCTCGCACCCCTTCGAGGCGGTGGCCGCAAAATGGGCGCCGTACGCCTCCATCGGAGAGATCGGCGCACTGCTCACGACGATTCAGAGTGAGTCCTTCGTGCTACGTTGATCCAGCCTGTCAAGCTGGCCATGGGGCCACGGGCACATGGAGGACGATTTGGCAGCTGAGAACCAAGGCGGGGCGGCCGAGAAATGGCTGACCGCTGAAGAGGTCGCCGGGCGTTTGAACATCAAGCGCGAGACCGTCTACGCCTACGTCAGCCGGGGTCGGCTGGCCAGCCGCCGCAGCGACGACGGCCGCGGCAGCGTCTTCGACCCGCTCGACGTCGAACGCCTCGCCGCCCGCGTCCGGCGCAGCGGCAAGCCGGGCCCCGGCACCCCGGAGTCGGCGATCACGCTGATCCAGGACGGCCGGCTCTCCTATCGCGGCATCGACGCCCGCCGGCTGGCGGCCGAGCGCTCGTTCGAGGACACCGCCGAGCTGCTGTGGGGCGCCGATCGCAACCGCGGCCACGACTGGGAGGCCGGGCCGGACGCCGACCTCGTGCGCGAGAGCGTCGGCGGGCTGCTCCCGCTCGCGCCGCTCCCGATCGACCAGCTGCGGATCATCGCGTCGCTCATCGGAGCGATCGAGCCGCCCGGCGCGGAGGGCAGCGCCGACGTCGTGGCCGCCTCGGCCCGGCGCATGCTCATGACGATGATCGCCGCGCTGCCGCAGCACTCCAAGCCGGTCGCGTGGACCGACGACGCCGGCGCGGGCAAGCTCGTCCCGTTCCTGTGGTCGCGCCTGTGCGCGCGGGCGCCGAGCGTCTCGGAGCTGCGCGCGCTGAGCACGGCGATGGTCGTCGGCGCCGACCACGATCTCGCCTCGGCCACCATGGTCGTCCGCACCGCGGCACGGGCCGGGGTCGACCCCGGCGGCATCATCCGGCTCGGGCTCGACGTCGGCAGCGGCCCGGTGAAGGGCGCGGCGGGCTTCGCGATCGAGACGTTCCTGCGCGACGTCGCCAAGCCCTCCAACGTCGAGAGCGCGCTCGTCCGGCGCCTGCGCCAGGGCGAGCCCGTCCCCGGCTTCGGCCACGTGATGTACCCCGACGGCGATCCGCGCGCGGCCGAGCTGCTGGACCGCCTGCGCGAGGCCGACGTCGACCCGGAGCGCCTGGCGACGGTCGAGGAGGTCATCGCCCGGCAGATGCGCCGCGGGCTGCCGCCGCCGAACGCGGGCTTCTCGCTCTCCGCGCTCTCCTACGCGACCGACATGATCCCGGGCGCGGGCGAGGTCATCTTCGTCCTGTCGCGCACCGCCGGCTGGATCGCCCACGCGATCGAGGAGTACGGCAGCGATCCGCTTCCGCGGCTCAACAGCGTGTACGTCGGACAGCGCCCGGCCGCGTAGTCGGCCCCGCCCACCGCACCCACTGCGGTTCATCGGCGCCTCACCCGCTTCTCGGGTGGGGCGCCTTTTTCGTGCCGTCTTCCGTGGTTGGTCTGTGCGCGGGCATTGACAGCCGCATTGACCTGCATTACGTTTACGAGCATGATCCTTGCCGATCAAGTCCACGAGGACGCAGCTGCCGGATTGCTGCCGTCGCTCGGCCGCTGGCTCAGCGAGGTCCGCTTCGAGGACCTCCCCGAGCCCGTCCTGGTCACCGCGCGCCGAGGTCTGCTCGACCTGTTCGGGGTCACCCTCGCCGCGCACGACACGCCGACCGCCGCCGTCGTCTCCACCCTGCTGCAGACCACGGGAGGCGCGGGGCCCGCCAGCGTGCTCGGCCTCGGCCGCACCACGACCCCCGGCGCCGCCGCGTTCGCCAACGCCGCCGTCGGCCACGCCCTCGACTTCGACGACGTGAGCCACACGCTCGGCGGCCATCCGTCGGTGGCGATCGTCCCGGCCGCGCTGGCCCTCGCCGAGGCGCGCGGTGCCAGCGGCGCCGACCTGCTGCTGGCCTACGCGGTCGGCGTCGAGGTCGAGACCAAGCTCGGCCGTGCCGTCAACTTCCATCACTACGACAAGGGCTGGCACCCGACCGCGACGCTCGGCGGGTTCGGCGCGGCCGCCGCCTGCGCGCGCCTGGCCGGGCTGGACGCCGAGGGCGCCGCGACCGCGCTCTCGCTGGCGACCGCCTTCGCGGCCGGCCTCAAGAGCAGCTTCGGGACGATGGCCAAGCCGCTGCAGGTCGGTCGCGCCGCGGAGGCGGGCATCACGGCCGCGCTCCTGGCCGAGCACGGCGCCAGCGCCAACCCCGACGCGTTCGAGGCCAAGCAGGGGTTCGGGATCGTCTTCAACGGCGCGGGGGCGTTCGACGCCGCGCGCGCGCTGGAGCACCTCGCCGATCCGTGGGATCTCGACGAGCCCGGCCTGGCCTTCAAGCGCCATCCGTGCTGCGGCGGCACCCACGCCGCCGTCGACGCGGCGCTGGCGCTGCGCGACGGGCTCGGCGACGTCGAGCGGATCGAGGTGCGCATCCACCCGAGCCGCTTCGCGCACCTCGACCGGCCGCAGGTCGGCGACGATCCGCTCGAGGCCAAGTTCAGCCTCCAGTACACCGTCGCGCTCGCGCTGCTGCACGGCCGCGTCGAGTTGGGGCACTTCACCGCGGACGCCCTCGGCGACCCCGAGCTGGTGGAGCTCGCCGGGAAGGTCGTCGCCGGCCCGCTACCGCCCGCGCGCACCGGGCCCGAGCGCTTCGCCGCCGAGGTCGTCGTCGTGCGGACCGACGGGTCCCGGGCCGAGCAGCGCCTGGAGCGGCCGATCGGGCGCACGCCCGAGACCCGGCTCAGCGACGCCGACATGGAGGACAAGTTCCGCGCCTGCGCAGCGCCGCTCATCGGTCCCGACGCCTGTGACGAGGTCGCGGGCCTCGTCTGGGGGATCGAGCACGTGGCCGACCTCACCCGCCTGACCGAGCTCCTGCGCGCATGACCACGACCCGCATGACCATCGAGGAGAGCGTCGCCCGCTTCGTCGCGGAGGCCACGCTGGACGACGTCTCGGAGACCGTCCTCGACACGGCGCGCAAGGCCGTCGCCGACACCGTCGCCGCGATGACCGCGGGCGCGCGCAGCGAGCTCGCCCCCGCCGTGGCCCGGTACGTCGCCGCCGAGGGCCCCGGCGGGCGCCACCTGGTGCTCGGGACCACCGACCGCCTGACCGCCGACAAGGCCGCGCTGGCCAACGCCACGCTCGGCCACGCGCTCGACTACGACGACGTCGTCTCGGCGATGCCGGGCCACCCGAGCGCGATCCTCGTGCCCGTCCTGCTGGCCCAGGCCGAGGTGGCCCCGCTGAGCGGCGCCGACTTCCTCACCGCGTACCTCGTCGGCTTCGAGGTCGCGACGAAGATGGGGATGGCGATGGGCTCCGGCCACTACCGCCGCGGCTGGCACTCGACCGGGACGCTGGGGATCTTCGGCGCCTGCGCCGCCGCGGCCCGCGCCTACGGCCTCCAGCCGCTGGCGATCGTCCACGCGCTCGGCATCGCGACGTCGATGGCCGCGAGCCTGCGCGTCAACTTCGGGACGATGACCAAGCCGCTGCACAGCGGCTGGGCGGCGAGCGCGGGGCTGACCGCCGCGCGCCTGGCGGCGGCCGGGTTCACCAGCTCGCAGACGGCGCTGAGCGCGAACGACGGGTTCTTCTCGGTCTACGGCGGCGACCCCGAGCACGCCCGCGTCGTGCTCGCCGGGCTCGGCGCGCCGTTCACGATGGAGGCGCCCGGCATGAGCCTCAAGAAGTACCCGTGCTGCTACGCCCTGCATCGCGCGATCGACGCGCTGCAGGGCCTGCACGCCGACGGGCTGCTCGGCGACGTGCGGACGATCACGGCCGCCGTCCCACCCGGCTCGCTGCTGCCGGTCCCCTACCAGCGGCCCGACACCGGGTTCGAGGCCCGCTTCAGCATGAACTACATCTTGGCGGTCGGCATGGTCGACCCCGACTTCGGCTTCCCGGCCTTCACCGACGAGGCGGTGCGCCGCCCCAGCGTGCTCGAAGCCCTCGAGCGCACGCGCGCCATCGAGGACCCGGCCTGCTCGCCGGGCGATCCCGAGGGCCGGCTGGCCAGCGCCGGGACGCGCGGCTTCGTCGAGGTCCGCGTCGAGCACGAGGACGGCCGGCAGACCGTGCGCCGCGTCGACGTGCCGCCCGGATCGCCGGGCCGGCCGCTGACCTGGGACGAGGTCACCGCGAAGTTCGCCGACTGCGCCGCCTTCGGGGGCCTCGACGCGGGGTCGGGGAAGCGCGCGCTGGAGCTGATCCGCCGCGTGGACACGCTCGACGACGTCGGCGAGCTGTGGTCCTGCCTGGCGGGCGAGCGCTTCGCCGGCCGGGCCGACGACGGCGAGTGGTCGGCCGCGCACGTCGCCAGCGGGGACGAGGTCTGACGTGGGCGTCGACTACGCGATCGCCGACGGCGTCGCCACCGTCACCCTCGACCGGCCCGAGAAGCTCAACGCCATCGACGTGTCGATGCGCCGCGCGCTGCAGGCCGCCTGGCACGACATCGGCGCCAACCCGGAGATCCGCGCCTGCGTGATCACCGGCGCGGGGGAGCGGGCGTTCTGCGTCGGCTCCGACCTCGTCGCCACCCAGGGCGCGCCGCCCGCCGCGGCGCCCGACGTGCTTGGCTTCGACGGGCCGGGCGAGCTGCTGGCCGGGCTGACCGGCGACGTGCCGCTGATCGCCGCGGTCAACGGGCTGGCCATCGGCGGCGGCTTCGAGATCGCGCTGGCCTGCGACATCCGCTTCGCGAGCGAGCAGGCCGAGTTCGGCCTCTCCGAGGTCCGCGTCGGCAGCATGCCCGGCGCCGGGGGAACGCAGCGGCTGCCGCGGGCCATCGGGCAGTCGCGCGCCATGCAGATGCTGCTGACCGGCGACCGCATCGACGCCGGCGAGGCCCTGCGCTGCGGGCTGGTGAGCGAGGTGCTGCCCGCCGGCGACCTGCTCGCCCGCGCCCAGGAGGTCGCCGCGCGCATCGCGGCCAACGCGCCGCTGTCGGTGCGGGCCGTCAAGCGCCTGGTGCGCCACGGGCTCGACGCGCCGCTCGGCGTCGGCCTCGCGTTCGAGCGCTTCGCGTTCGGCCTGATCCGCGACACCGACGATCGGCGCGAGGGCCGCGCCGCGTTCGCCGAGAAGCGCCTGCCGGAGTACCAGGGCCGATGAACGTCGCCATCGCCGGCGTCGGCGCGACGCCCCAGGGCAAGCTCCCCGGTCGCTCCTCGGTGTCGCTCGCCGTCGAGGCGTTCCGCAACGCGCTCGACGACAGCGGCCTGCGCAAGGACGAGATCGACGGCGTGCTCACCTTCCCGGGCACCACGGCGCCCGAGGGCGGCCTGAACTTCCTGCACGTCGCCGAGACGCTCGGGATCAACCCGCGCTACGCCGGCAGCATCACGGCCGGCGGCGCGACCGCGGGCATGCTCGTCGAGGCCGCCGCCGCGGCGATCCACGCGGGGCTGGCGACGACCGTCGCGTGCGTCTTCGGGGACGCCGCCAAGACCGGGGGCAGCCGCTTCTCGCGTGCCTCGGGCTGGGGCGACTCGTGGGGGATCTGGGGCATGTTCGCCGCGGCCGCCAACAGCGCGATCACGGTGAGCCGGCACATGGCGCTCTACGGCACGACGAGCCGCCAGCTCGGCGAGGTCGCGGTCGCCTGCCGCCGCCACGCGTCGATGAACCCCAACGCGGTCATGCGCAAGCCGATCACCGTCGACGACCACCAGGCGTCGCGGTGGATCGTCGAGCCGCTGCACCTGCTCGACTGCTGCCTGATCTCCGACGGCGGGGTCTGCGTGATCGTCACCTCCACCGAGCGCGCCCGGGCCGCGCGTAAGGGCGCCGTGCCGATCGCCGGCATGGGGCAGGGGCACACGGCGCAGACGCTCGAACATCCTGACTGGTGGTACCTGCCGCATCAGCGCGACGCCGTGCAGGCGGCCTACAAGATGGCCGGCGTCGGACCGCAGGACATCGACGTCGCGCAGTTGTATGACAACTTCACGTCGAGCGTGATCCTGTGGCTGGAGCACGCCGGCTTCTGCGGCGTCGGCGAGGGCGGTGCCTTCGTCGAGGGCGGGCGCATCCAGCTCGGCGGCGCCCTCCCGGTCAACACCGCGGGTGGCAACCTCTCGGAGTCCTACATGGAAGGCTGGCTGCACATCGTCGAGGGCGTCCGCCAGATCCGCGGCGAGGGCGGCGAGCGCCAGGTCCCGGGCGCGGAGGTCTGCCTGGTCACCGGCCGCGGCATGACGCTCAACTGCGCCAACGCGATGGTGTTGACGGTGGACCGATGAGCGAGCGTCCACTGCCGGAGATCGGCGAGCACAACGCCGAGTTCTGGGCGGCGCTGGGCCGCGGCGAGCTGCGCCTGCAGCGCTGCGCCGACTGCCGCCACCTGCGCCATCCGGTCAACGAGACCTGCCCGCAGTGCCTGTCGGGCGCGTTCGCGTGGGAGACGGTCTCGGGCCAGGGCGAGGTGCTCTCGACCATCGTCTTCCACCAGGTCTACCACCCGGCCTTCGCCGACGAGGTGCCCTACAACGTCTCGCTGATCCAGCTCGACGAGGGCCCCCGCCTGATCAGCAACGTGGTCGGCGCCGACCCGGCCGCGGTGGCCGTCGGCGACCGCGTCGAGGTCGTCTTCGCGCCGATCGTCGACGACGTCACCATCCACCGCTTCCGCCGGACGGGCGATGCCTGAGCGCGCGCTGGAGGGTCTGCGCGTGGTCGACCTGTCGGGGCCGATGGGCAACTACTGCGGCAAGCTGTTCGCCGATCTCGGCGCCGACGTCGTGCTCGTCGAGCCGCCGGGCGGCACCGCGCTGCGGCGCGACCCCACGGCGTTCGCCTATCACAACGCCAACAAGCGCTCGGTCGTGGCCGAGCTCGGCGACGCCCTCGTCGCCGCGCTGGCCGCGGACGCCGACGTGCTGATCGAGACCGAGCGCCCCGGCCGGCTGGCCGAGGCCGGGCTCGGCTGGGCGATGCTCGCCGAGGCCAACCCCGCGCTCGTCACCGTCAGCATCACCCCGTTCGGGCAGACCGGTCCCTTCGCCCAGTTCGCGTCGAGCGATCTCGTGTGCCTCGCGCTCGGCGGCCTGCTCGCGCTGACCGGCTACGCCGACGGCCCGCCGGTGCGGATCGCCGGCGACCAGAGCTACGTGATGGGAAGCCTCTACGGCGCCGTCGCCGGGATGATGGCCGTCCTGCACGCCGAGGCGACGGGCGAGGGCCAGCACGTCGACGTGTCGCTGCAGGAGTGCGTCGCGACCGCGCTGGAGAACGCGCCGCAGTTCTACGACCTCGAGGGGATCGTCCGCGGCCGCCCGACGGGGATGCAGCGCCAGGCCGGGACCGGCCTGTACGCGTGCGCCGACGGCTACGTCTACCTCTACGTCGGCGGCCTCGCCTCGGGGCGCTTCTGGACGCGCCTGGTGAGCTGGCTGGTCGAGGAGGGCGTCGACGGCGCCGAGGAGCTGGAGCAGCCCGAGTGGCTGGAGCGCCCGTTCCTGGAGACCCCGGCGGCCAAGGCGACCTTCGGCGCGATCTTCGGCGCCTTCGCCGCGGCGCGCAGCAAGGCCGAGCTCTACGAGCAGGCCCAGGGGCGCGGCATCCCGCTCAGCCCGGTGGCGACGACCGCCGACGTGGCGGCCAGCCCGCAGCTGCGCCACCGCGGGTTCTTCCTCGACACGCCCTGGGGCGTCTCGGTCGGCGCGCCCTACCTGCTGTCGGCCACGCCGTGGTCGCTCGACGCGCCGGCCCCGGCGCTCGGCGCCGACACGGACGCGGTCCGCGCCGAGATCGGGGTGGCGCGATGACCGGCGGCGCGCTGGACGGCGTGCGCGTGCTCGACTTCACCTGGGTCGGCGCCGGCTCGCTGACCACGCGGCTGCTGGCCGACCACGGGGCCGACGTGATCAAGGTCGAGAGCCGGTCGCACCTGGACTCGCTGCGCACCTCGCCGCCGTTCGCCGGCGGGCGCCGCGACGGCGTCGACCGCAGCGGGTACTTCGCCGAGCGCAACACGAGCAAGCGCAGCATCTGCCTCAACTTGCGCACCGACGAGGGCCGCGCGCTGGCCCGCCGGCTGGCCGCCCGCAGCGACGTCGTCGCCAACAACTTCCGCCCCGGCGTGATGGAGCGCTTCGGCCTCGGCTACGACGCGCTGCACGCCGAGGACCCGAGCCTGATCTACCTGTCGATGTCGATGCAGGGCGGGACCGGGCCGCACAGCGAGTACCTCGGCTACGGGCTGACGATCGGCGCGCTCGTCGGGCTGCACGACCTGACCGGCCTGCCCGACCGCTACCCGTGCGGCACGGGCACCAACTACCCCGACCACGTGCCCAACCCCGGGCACGCCGCCTTCGCCGTGCTCGCCGCCCTGCGCCACCGCCGCCGCACCGGCGAGGGGCAGCTGATCGACGTCGCGCAGACCGAGCCGACGCTCGCCGGCCTCGGGCCGACGCTGCTGCGCTACCTGCGCGACGACCTCGTCGAGCAGCGGACCGGCAACCATCACGATGGCTATGTCTTCCACGGCGTGCTGCCGTGCGCGGGCGACGACCGCTGGCTGGCGGTCAGCGCCGAGGACGAGGCGCAGTGGACCGCGCTGTGCGAGACGCTCGGCGGCACGCCGGACCCGGAGCGCACCGTCACGCGCGACGCCTACGAGCTGATGGCGACCCTGCAGGCGCGTGGCGTGGCCGCCGCGATCGTCCAGGACGTCGCCGACCTCGTCGAGCGCGACCCGCAGCTGGCGCATCGCGACCACTGGCTGCGGATGGAGCACGCGGTGATGGGGGAGTGCCTCTACGGCGCCCCGCCGTTCCGGCTGAGCGCGACGCCCGGCGGTCCCCGCTCGGCGGCGCCGCTGCTGGGGGAGCACACGGCGACGGTCTTGCACGAGCTTCTGGGCCTTCCTCCGGACGAGATCGCCGCGCTGGAGGCCCAGGAGATCCTGTGGTGAATACAAAGGGGTTGATGATGGAAGATCAGTTTTTCTACGACGTCCTCGTCGTCGGAGCCGGCAACGCCGCGATGT
This sequence comes from Baekduia sp., assembly GCA_036500525.1. Taxonomy (GTDB): domain Bacteria; phylum Actinomycetota; class Thermoleophilia; order Solirubrobacterales; family Solirubrobacteraceae; genus Baekduia. The sequence continues at coordinate 10,453 of DASYBY010000699.1, forward strand.
GCGCGGCCCAGTCGGCGGTCGAGGCCGGGGTCAGCGTCGGCATCCTGGAGAA
>DASYBY010000700.1:0-41883 GCA_036500525.1 Baekduia sp.
CGGGCAGCCAGCCGTGCAGCTGCGCGTCGAGGATCTCCATTGGGTTCGGGACTCCTGGGGGTGGTGTGCGGCGGGTCACGTCCGGCCCCGTGGCCACCGCGGTGGCGACGGGGCCGGACGTGACCCGCCGCACACCACACCCAGGAGTCCCGAACCCAATGGAGATCCTCGACGCGCAGCTGCACTGCTGGCTGCCCGATCGTCCCCCGCGGCCATGGAAGCGCGAGTACCGCGGAGAGCTGGCCGCCCGCGCCCTCAACATCCTGATCCAGACCGGCGTGCCGATGCCACCCGAGCGCCTGGTCATCGAGATGGCCGCCGCGGGTGTCGATGGCGGCGTCCTGACGCCGCAGGGCGTCTACGGCAACGACAACAGCCTGGAGCTCGAGACCTTCGCGGCCTACCCGCGGAAGTTCGCCGTCGTCGGCTGGATCGACCACACCGACCCCGACGTCGAGGCGACGCTGGTCCAGGACGTCGCCCGCGGCATGCGCGGGGTGCGTCTGTTGCGCATCGACCCTGAGCGCTTGGCCGCCGGAGACTACGACGCCGTGCTCACCGTCTGTCGCGAGCATGGCGTCGCCGTCGCCCTGTCGGTGCCACAGCCGATCCCCTCCGCGCTGGCGGACGTCTTCCGCCGCTACGAGGACGTGACGTTCATGATCGACCACCTCGGCGTCGGCCATGCGCCGCCGGCCTACGGCCTCGCGCCCACCGATCCGTGGGAGCGCCTGCCCGCCATCCTCGCGCTGGCCGAGCATCCCAACGTCGCCCTCAAGCTGACCGGCGCGGCGGCGCTGTCGCATGAGCCGTTCCCGTTCCGCGACATCTGGGACGGGATCAAGCGCATCGTCGACGCCTTCGGCGCCGAGCGCGTGCTGTGGGGAACCGACATCACGCGCACCGGGAGCCTCAACACGTACGCCGACGCGACGGACTACCTGCGCGAGATCGACGGGCTCGGGCCGGCCGAGCTCGAGCTCATGTACGGCCAGGCGCTGCGGCGCGTGCTGCGGTGGGAGCCCGACGACTACCTGTCACGCCGAGGGCGTGGCTGAGGAGATGGCCATGGACGAGCTGCGCTTCGACGGCCGTGTCGTGATCGTCACAGGCGCGGGTGGTGGCCTCGGCCGCGAACACGCGCGGCTGCTCGCCGCGCGCGGCGCCCGGGTCGTGGTCAACGACCTCGACGGCCCTGAGGGCGACCCGAGCCCTGCGCACGCGGTGGTCGACGAGCTTCGCGCCGACGGCGGCGACGCAGTCGCCGCGGTCGCGTCGATCGCGACCCAGGAAGGCGCGGCGGCGATCGTCGCTGCCGCGGTCGAGTCCTTCGGGCGCCTGGACGCGCTCATCAACAGCGCGGGCATCTTCGAGACGCGCCCGCTGGCCGAGACCGACCTGGACAACTTCGTCAAGCACGTGACGGTGAACCTCGTCGGGACCGCGGCGATGTGCTTCGCGGCGTGGCCGCACCTGGTCGCCTCCGGCCGGGGGCGCATCGTCAACACCATGTCGAGCGCGGGCGTCCTCGGGCTGCCCAGTCGCGTGTCCTACGGCGCGTCGAAGTCGGGCATCATCGGCCTGACCAAGTGCCTGGCCACGGAGGGCCTCGCGGACGGCGTCAAGGTCAACCTCGTCAACCCGTCGGCGCGGACGGCCATGTGGGTCGATCCCGCGACCGGGGGCGAGGTCGCAGGCGTCCCGCGTGCGCCGGACGACGGGCCGGACCCAAATCGCGCCGAGCAGGTGTCGCCGCTCTTCGCGGTGCTGGCGCACGAGACGTGCCCGACGACGGGCGAGATGTACAACGCGGGCGCCGGCGTCGTGGCGCGCCAGTTCTTCGCCGATGCGACCGGCTTCGGCGATCTGGAGCTAACACCGGAGAAGCTCGTCGAGCGATGGCCGGAAGTGGTCGACGAGTCGGCGCCGTTCGTGCCCACGACGCTCGCCCCGCGGAGGGCGCGGTGAGCACTTTGACAACCGAGCGCTCGGTCAGTAGCGTCGAGGACGGGAGAACAGGGTCGGTCGGGGCATCGCTTCCGGCCGGTATCAGGAGGAGAGGAGAGCGGTCCGTTGCCTAACGCAACCCCGATGGTGGAGCACGCGCGCTTCGACACGCGGGAGTTCTACGCCAACCCGTATGAGACGTTCGCGGAGCTGCGCCGCGACGCGCCGGTCTACTGGTACGAGCCCGGGCAGTTCTGGGTGTTGTCGCGCTACGACGACATCCGGCACGTCAACTCCCACCCTGAGCTGTTCTCCTCGGAGAGCGGGTTCACGCTGACCGACAACGTCTTCCCCGAGCAGGTCGCCGACCTGCTCGACGACGAGCAGCGCGCCCGCCTGGACCGCGGCGAGATGCCGCGCGCCGAGCTGCGCCGTGAGGTCTCGCTCGCCCGTCACCGCAAGGCCGCGGTGGACGGTGAGCCCGCGGGCGCGCGGATCACGATCGTCGACCCGCCGCACCACACGCGGCTGCGCAAGTTCGTGTCCAAGGCCTTCACGCCGCGGATGGTGTCCCACTACCACGACGAGATCGAGCAGATCATCTTTGGGGCGCTCGATGCCATCCGTCCGGGCGAGACCGTCGACTTCGTCAAGGCCGTCGCGGTGCCGATCCCCTCCGAGGTGATCGCCGTGTTCCTGGGCGTGCCGCCCGAGGACCGCGCGCAGTTCGTCGGCTGGTCCGACGACGTCGCGCTGACCTTCGACGAGGGCAACCGCGAGGCCGAGCAGCGGCTGCGCCAGAGCTCTGCGGCCATGTACCGCTATGTGCGCGATCGCCTGCACCTGCGGCGCGACGAGCCTGCCGAGGACATGCTCACGGCGATGCTCAACGCCGAGATCGACGGCGACCGGCTGAGCGAGCCCGACATGGTGGCCTTCGCCAACACGTTCCTCTTCGCCGGCAACGAGACCACGCGCCACGTCATCTCCGGGATGGCACGGCTGCTCGCCCAGCACCCGGATCAGCGCCGGCTCCTGATCGAGCAGCCCGACCTGATCCCGACCGCGATCGACGAGCTGATCCGCTACCTGTCGCCCGTGTGGGGCCTGCTGCGGACGGCCACGGAGCGCACCGAGATCGCCGGCCAGACGATCGAAGCGGGCGACCTGCTCTACGTCTTGTACGCCAGCGCCAACCGCGACGAGACGCAGTGGGAGAACGCGGGCGTCCTCGATCTCACCCGCCTGCCGAGCCCGCCGCACATGGGCTTCGGCTGGGGCCCGCACCGGTGCCTCGGCTCCAACCTCGCGCGGCTGGAAGCGCGGATGGCCCTGGAGCACCTGCTCGACCGGTTCCCCGAGTTCGAGCTCGCCGGCGACCCCGTGCGGCTGAACTCGGCGACGTTCAACGGCCTGACGTCCCTTCCGATGGTCATGAAGTGATGTCCGAGGTCATCCAGTTCGGCATCTACGGCCTGGGGATCGGGGCCGTCTACGTCCTCGCCGCGCAGGGGCTCCTGCTCATCTACCGCGGCTCCGGCGTCCTCAACTTCGCCCAGGGCGCGATGGGCCTCGTGGGCGGTTACGCCTGGTGGCAACTGCAGTACCAGCAGCATCTCGGCTTCGTGCCCGCCGCGATCCTCGGCGTCCTGATCGCCGCAGTCCTCGGCGTCCTGGTGCACCTGCTGCTCATGCGCCCGCTGCGCAAGGCCTCGCCGCTCGTGCGCGTCGTCGCCACCCTCGGCGTCCTGATCACGCTGCAGTCCTACGCGGTGCTGCAGTACAGCGACGAGTCGCTCCTGGTCCACAGTGAGCTGCCGTCGAGCCTCATCCACCTGGGTGGCGGGATCACCGTCCCGGTGGACCGGCTGATCCTGCTCGGCATCGCCGCGGCCCTCACCGGCCTGTTGTGGTTCATCTACCGCAGGACGCGGTTCGGGCTGGCCACCACGGCAGTCGCCGAGAACCAGCGCGCCGCGGCGGCGCTGGGCTGGTCGCCGGACGTCATCGCGATGGCGAACTGGGCGCTGGGTTCTGCGCTGGCGGCGCTGGGCGCGATCCTGCTGGCGCCCATCGTGACGCTGGAGGTGAGCACGGCGACGAGCATCGTGGTGGCTGCGATGGCCGCGGCGCTGATCGCCGGCTTCCGCTCGTTCCCGATCGCGTTCGCCGCGGCGATCGCCCTCGGCATCGCCCAGACGATCATCCAGCGGTACGTCCAGACGCCTGGTGTGAGCTCGAGCGTGCCGTTCCTGGTGATCATCGTGGTGATCGTGGTCAGCGGTCGCGCGCTGCCCCTGCGGGACTACTTCCTGCAGCGGCTGCCGTCGATCGGGACGGGCCGGATCCGCCCCGGCTACGCGGCGGCGGCCGTCCTGGTCGTCGGCGTGCTCCAGGGCGTCCTCGCCGACGACTGGAGCCTGGCGATCACGTCGACGCTGGCGACCGGCCTGGTGGTCATGTCGATCGTGGTCCTGACCGGCTACGCGGGCCAGCTCTCGCTGGCGCAGTTCGCGTTTGCCGGTTTCGGAGCGTGGATCGCGGGGCGGTCCTCGGTGGTGCTCGACCTGCCGTTCCTGGCCGCCGCGCTCGTCGGCGTGCTGGCGACCGTGCCGCTGGGCGTCCTGTTCGCCCTGCCCGCCGTCCGGGCGCGCGGCATCAACCTGGCGGTCGTCACGCTCGGCCTCGGCAGCGCGCTCGAGCTGATGGTGTTCAACAACGGCGACCTCACCGGCGGCTTCGGTGGCACGCAGGTCGACGCGCCGAGCATCCTCGGCCTGGACTTCCAATCGGTCGAGCACCCGGCCCGCTACGGCCTGCTCACGCTCGTCGTCTTCGCGCTCGTCGCGGTCGCGGTCGCCAACGTGCGCCGGGGCCGGACCGGGCGGCGCCTCATCGCCGTGCGCACCAACGAGCGCGCGGCCGCGGCGCTCGGCATCAGCGTCGTGGGCGCCAAGGTGTACGCCTTCGCGCTGTCGGCGGCGATCGCCGCGATCGGCGGCATCCTGCTGGCGTTCCAGAGCACGACGCTCGTGTACACGGGGTTCACGAGCTTCCAGTCCATCACCATGGTCGCCTGGGCCGTGCTCGGGGGGCTCGGCTACGTGCTCGGCGCGTTCTTCGGCGCGTTCCTCGCCCCCGGGACGCTCGGGGTCCAGGTGTCGCACTCGATCTTCGGCGGCGGGTCGGTGGACAACTACGTCCCGCTGATCGGCGGCGTGTTCCTGCTCATCATCGTCGTCAGCCACCAGAACGGCATTGCGCGGGAGCTGAACACGCTCGGGCGCATCGTCGACGCGCGGCTGCGGCGGCTCGTGCCCCGGCGCCGTGACGCGGCGGTGGCTGCACCGCTGGCCGCGGGCCGGGCTGAGCGGGTGCCCGCGCGGGCCCTGAAGATCAGTGGCGCCACCGTCCGCTACGGAGGTACGGTCGCCGTTGACGACGTCTCGCTCACCGTCCAGCCCGGCAAGGTCATCGGGTTGATCGGGCCCAACGGCGCGGGGAAGACCTCGCTGATCGACGCGGTGACGGGCTTCACCGCGAGCGAGGGCAGCATGGACCTCGACGGCCGCGAGATCGGCGGGCTCTCGGCCGTCCGCCGCACGCGTGCCGGCCTGAGCCGCTCGTTCCAGTCGCTGGAGCTGTTCGACGACTCCACCGTGTTGGACAACATCCGGGCGGCGTGTGATCCGGACGACCGGATCTCCTACCTGCGGGACCTGGTTCGTCCGCGGCAGCCCGAGCTGCCCGGCAACGCGATCGCGGCGATCAAGGAGTTCAAGCTCGAGGGCGACCTCGACACGATCGCCGAGGACCTGCCCTACGGCAAGCGCCGGCTGCTGGCGATCGCCCGTGCGGTCGCGCGGCAGCCCAGCGTGCTCCTGCTCGACGAACCCGCCGCCGGCCTCGGCGACGTCGAGACCGCCGAGCTGGTCCACGTCGTGCGCCGGCTCGCCGACGAGTGGGGGATGGGCGTGCTGGTGGTCGAGCACGACATGAACTTCGTCATGAACGTGTGCGACGAGATCGTCGTGCTGGACTTCGGCAAGACCATCGCCGCCGGGACGCCCGACCTCGTGCGGACCGACGCCACCGTGCGCGCCGCCTACTTGGGCGAGGACGAGGAGCCTGCCGTCGCGACCGCCCCTGCGGTGGCACCGCCCGCCGCACCCACGCCGGCCGGGAAGGGGGCGGTGCGATGAGCGGGGTCGCCACCACGCCGGCGCTGTCGGCGGAGGGCCTCACGGCGGGCTACGGCGCCATGCCGGTCATCCGGGACGTCGCGCTCGAGGTCCGCCCCGGCGAGGTCGTGGCGCTGCTTGGCGCCAACGGGGCCGGCAAGACGACCACGCTGCTGGCGCTCAGCGGCGAGCTGCCGCTGACGGCCGGCGACGTCCGGATGGATGGAGCGGGGCGGGGCGCGAGCCTGCACCGCCGTGCCCGCAACGGCCTGTCCTACGTCACCGAGGAGCGCTCGGTGTTCAAGGGGATGTCGACCCTCGACAACCTGCGCGTCGCGGGCGTCGACCCCGGCCGGGTCCTGGCGCTGTTCCCGGAGCTCGCGAAGCGGCTGGACGTCCGCGGCGGCCTGCTGTCGGGCGGTGAGCAGCAGATGCTCACGCTCGGACGCGCGCTGGCCCGTGACCCACGCGTGCTCCTCGCCGACGAGCTGTCGATGGGGCTCGCGCCGATGGTGGTCACCCGGCTGCTCGCCGCCGTGCGCCAAGCCGCCGACGAGCACGGGACCGCGGTGCTGCTCGTCGAGCAGCACGCCCGGAAGGCCCTGCGCTTCAGCGACCGCGTCTACGTGATGCGGCGCGGGCAGATCGCGATGTCCGCCACGGCCGCCGAGGCCGGCGACCGGATCGGCGAGATCGAGGAGTCCTACCTCGCCGCGAACCACCACACCAAGGAGACCTGAATGTCCGCAGCCACCATCGACCTCGACGACCTCACCCCCGATGAGATCGCGCAGATCGCCACCCGTGGCCCGGCGGTCGGCAAGATCACCGGCGTCAACCACCTGATGTTGGTCTGCCGCGACTTCGAGCGCAGCCTGCGCTTCTACCGCGACCTGCTCGGCTTCAAGCTCCTCACCCACACGCACGGTCGTGCGGCCGACCCAGCGGATCGCACCAGCAAGTTCGCCTACGACAGCATCTCGTTCTTCCGGGTGACCGACAACGTGGTCTTCGGGCTCTACGAGGTGCGCCACGCCGCCGAGCAGGCGCACGCGTCGACCACGCTTGAGATCTGGCCGGAGGCCGACCGCCACCACCTGCCGCCGACGCCGTTCGGGCTCGACCACCTCTCCTTCCACGTCCCTGCCTGGACCGACGTGGTGTGGTTCCGTGACCACCTGGCGGCCAACGGCGTCGCGGTCTCGCCGCTGTTCGACTTCGCCGACGGTGGCGCCGCGCGGATGTTCGACGAGAACTGGCCCGTGTTTCCCACCGAGCCGGGCGCGACGCCGTTGTTCCGCGACTCCTCCGACAAGGTGCTGTCGGGCTCGGTGTACTTCTACGACCCCGACGGCAACGCGCTCGAGGTCTCGACCACCGACTGGACCCGGCCGTAGGCGAGCCGTGGCGTTCCGGGTCGCCATGCTGTTCCATCCGAGCCACCGGGTCCCCGACCTCGGGGAGGCCGAGACGTTCTTCGCGCGCGTGTTCGGCCGGCCGAGCCGGATGATGCACGAGGTGGTGCCGCAGGAGGTCAAGGACGCCACGCCGGACTACCCACGTGACTACTGCACGTTCACGCCGATCCAAGACGTGCTCTTCGACACGATCGACCCGAAGCGCTACGTGATCGCGGGCGAGCAGCGCTACCCGACGGCGACGCGACCGCGCCTACGCTCATTCGGCTGGTACGTCGAGGACATCGAGGACCTCTACGCGGTCCTGCGCCGCCACGGCATCCGGGTCCACGACCAGCTCAACCGCATCGCGGACGGCGACGAGCCGCCACGCGGCGCGGCGGCCACCCGCGTCCTGTTCTGGGCGCTGCCGGAGGATGCGGGGTTGTCGTATGAGTTCTTCCCCGGCGAGACGGGGTTCCACGGGGACGACCGCCTCGATGACGGCTGGACCGTCCCACCGGTCGCTCCCGGCGACCCGCTGGGCATCGAGCGCTGCTCGCATCACACGGTCCTCACCTCCGTGCCCGAGCGGGCCCTGCGGCTGGTCGTCGACGTTCTCGGTGGCGAGGTCATCCACGAGGACGACAACACGCTCTTGGGTACACGCAGCACCTTCGTGCACCTCGCGGGATCGACGCTCGAGTACGCCACCCCGACGCGGGAGCGGACGCCGGCGCACGACCAGCCGGCCGGCACCCTGCCGGAGGACAGCTACCACGCGATCACCTGGAAGGTCGGCGACCTCGATCGCGTCGCCGATCACCTCGGCGCATGCGGTGTGGCGATCCGGCACCGGACCGCGGACACGATCGTCACCGCCCCGCACACCAGCCTGGGCGTGCCGTGGGGTTTCACCACACAGCTCATCGCCAACGACCCCCGACAGGCGGGCTGACCGGCATGCGCGACTTGGCCAAGCGCAACCTGACCTGCCCGTGCGGCACCTACGTCCGCGGGGAGGACGAGGACGACCTCGTCGAGAAGGCGATGCAGCACTTGCGTGAGGATCATCCGGAGCTCGCCGAGCAATACGGCCGCGAGGAGATCCTGTTCATCGCCTACTGAGGTCTTGTCCATGAACGACCAGAGCCACTCCGTCAGCGACGCCCCGCTGAGCCCCCTGCGCTTCCTGGAGCGCAGCGCGCGCGTCTGGGGCACACGGCCGGCCGTCCGCGACCGCGGCGTCGAGCGGAGCTACGCCGAGCTGTTGGAGCGCGTCCGGCGCGCGGCCGCGGTGCTCCGCACGGAGCTGGGCGTCGCCCCGGGCGACCGGGTCGCGACGCTGCTGCCCAACGTGGGCCCGATGCTCGAGCTGCACTACGCGGTTCCGGGCGCCGGTGGCGTCCTGGTGCCGCTCAACACGCGTCTCAGCGCCAACGAGTACACCTACATCCTGGGGCACTCCGGTGCCCGCGTGGTGGTCGCGTATGAGCCGCTGCGCGCCACCCTCGATCAGGCTCTCGCCGAGCTGGGCGACCGCGCGCCGTTGGTCGTCTGGGTCTCCGAGGACCCCGGCTCCGGCGCCTATGAGGAGCTGCTGGCGGCGTCCCCGGGCGAGGCGCTCGAGCTGCCCGAGGACGAGCGCGCGCTGCTGTCCATCAACTACACCTCGGGCACGACCGGTCGGCCCAAGGGCGTCATGACGACCCATCGCGGCGCATACCTGCACAGCCTCGGCGTCGTCGGCGAGACCGGAATGACCGCGCGCAGTGCCTACCTGTGGACGCTGCCGATGTTCCACTGCAACGGGTGGGCCTACACGTGGGCGGTCACCGCGACCGGCGCGCTGCACGTCTGCCTGCCCCAGGTCGACCCCGAGGCGATCTGGGCGGCGATCGGCGGCGACGGCGTGACCCACCTCTGCGCGGCGCCCACCGTCGTCACCATGATGCTGGGCAGCACGGTCGCCGCACCGGCACGGCAGCCCGTGGCGCTCTTCATCGGTGGCGCCCCGCCGTCGCCGACGCTGCTCGAGCAGGCCGCCGCCCTGAACATCGACGTCACGCACCTCTATGGGCTCACCGAGACCTACGGGCCGATCGCTGTCTGCGCGTGGCAGCCGGACTGGGACGCGGCGTCGCCTGACGCGCAGGCCCGCCTCCGCGCGCGCCAAGGCGTGGCGACGGTTGTCAGCGAGCGACTGCGCGTCGTCGACGAGCGGATGGGCGACGTGCCCGCCGACGGAACCACGCTCGGGGAGGTCGTCATGCGCGGCAACAACGTGATGGTCGGCTACTACCTCGATCCCGAGGCGACGGCCGAGGCGTTCCGCGGTGGCTGGTTCCACTCGGGCGACATGGCGGTCCTGCATCCCGACGGCTACGTCGAGCTCCGCGATCGACTCAAGGACATCGTGATCTCCGGCGGCGAGAACATCTCGACGATCGAGGTGGAGCAGGCGCTGCTGACGCACCCGGCCGTGCAGGAGGCGGCGGTCATCGGCGTACCCGACGAGCACTGGGGCGAGGTGCCTGCCGCGTTCATCACCGTGACCGCCGGCGCCACGCCGACCGCGGAGGAGCTGCGCGACCACGTGCGCGAGCGGCTTGCCCGGTTCAAGGCGCCTCGGCAGGTGACGATCGTCGACGAGTTGCCCAAGACGGCGACCGGCAAGATCCAGAAGTTCGAGCTGCGCGGGCGAGCGCACGCCGGCGCCGAGGTGGGCGGGTGACGGGCGGTCGCGGCCGTCGCAAGCGCGCCGACGAGCCCACGGCCGACCGGCTGCTCGCGCTCGCCGCCCGCCAGTTCCGCGTCAAGGGGTTCCACGCCAGCACGACGCGCGAGCTGTCGGCCGCGCTGGGCATCGAGAAGTCGTCGCTCTACTACCACGTGAGCTCCAAGGACGACCTCCTGTACCGCATCTGCGTCGAGTCGCTCAATCGGATCCAGGCGTCGGTCGAGGAGGCACTCGCCGACGTGGACGGTCCGCTGGAGCGGGTCGACGCCATGATGAGCGGCCACATCGCCGCGATGCTCGAGGATCGCGACCTGCATGCCACGATGCTCGTCGAGCTCCGCGCCCTGGCCGGCGAGCAGCGCGACGAGGTGGTGGGCATGCGCGACCGGTACGAGGCCATCGTGCGCGACACCGTCGCGCAGGCCCAGGAGGCGGGGGTCCTCACCGCCGTGTTCACCACACATGAGCTGACGCTCGCATTGCTCAATCTATTAAACTGGACGATCTTCTGGTATAGCCCCGACGGGGTCGACGGTGCCGACCGGATCGACGAGCTGTTTCGCACCGTCTTCCTTCAAGGCGCCGTCGTGCCGGCCGGCACGACGCGGGAGCCCGCATGACCCTCACACCGCGCCCCGGCCGTGAGGGCGGCGCGCTGAAGCGCGTGGTCGTCGTCGGCGCGTCGCTGGCCGGCGTCGCCGCGGCAGAGGCGCTGCGTCAGGGTGGCTTCGACGGCGAGCTGGTGCTGGTGGGCGACGAGGAGCGGCTGCCCTACGACCGGCCGCCGCTGTCGAAGGACGTGCTCGCCGGGCGGCGCGAACCCGAGGCCACGCTGCTGCGTCCGGCCAGTGTCTACGACGAGCTCGAGGTGGAGCTGGCACTCGGGCGGCCGGCGGCGGCCCTGGACCTGGGCCGGCGGCGCGTGCAGCTGGGTGCCGCGGGCGAGCTGTCCTTTGACGGTCTCGTCGTGGCCACAGGCGCGGCACCGGTCATGCTCGGCGGCCCGCGGCTCGAGGGCGTCCATCCGCTGCGCACCCTGGACGACTGCCTGGCGATCCGCGAGCGCCTGCCCGGGGCGCGCCGTGTCGTCATCGTCGGCGGGGGCTTCATCGGCGCGGAGGTCGCCGCGACCGCGGTCGCGGGCGGCGCGCACGTCACGGTCGTCGAGGGTCTTCCCCAGCCGATGTCGCGGGTGCTCGGCCTCACGATCGGCGAGCTCTGCGCGACGCTGCACCGCGAGCACGGCGTCGATGTGCGCTGCTCGACGACGGTCGCCGGGCTCGTCGGCCACGACGCCGTGCAAGGGGTCCGACTCGGCGACGGCACCGTGCTCGAGGCCGATCTCGTCGTCGTCGGGATCGGCGTCCGGCCCTGCACCGGATGGTTGGAGGGGTCGGGCCTGGAGCTGGCGGATGGCGTCGTATGCGACGCGTACTGCCGGACGTCGCATCCGAACGTCGTCGCCGCCGGCGACGTCGCGCGGTGGATGCATCCCACGCTCGGCCCGGTCCGGATCGAGCACTGGGAGAACGCCATCCGTCAGGGGCAGGCCGCCGCGTCGGCGCTGCTCTCCCCGGAGCACGCCGAGGTCTACGCGCCTGTTCCGTACGTGTGGTCGGACCAGTACGACCGCAAGATCCAGATCGTCGGGCGGCCGGCCGACGGCGACGAGATGGTCGTCGTCGACGGCTCCCTCGAGGAGCGCCGCTTCGTCGTCCTATACGGGCGGGGCGGCGTCCTGACCGCGGGTCTCGCCTTCAACCGCTCGCGTCCGATCCGGCTCGTGCGCGACATGCTTGCCACAGGCACCCGCCTTGCCGACGCGGTCGCGTCGTTCGCCGAGCGCCAGGCCGTCAAGGCCGCCACATCGAGTTCATCATCAACGCAGGAGGTCGCCCTATGAAAGTCCTAGTCGACATGGAGCTGTGCGACGCGCACGGCACGTGCGTGGACGCCTGTCCGGAGGTCTTCGAGCTGGATGACGACGACGAGCTGCACGTGCTCGACGCCAGCCCGTCCGAGGCACTCCGCGACAAGGTCGTGGCAGCGGCGCGGTCGTGCCCCAAGGCCGCGATCCGCATCGTCGAGTAGGCGGGGCGTCCCGCAGATGCTGGGTCTCATGCAGGACGTGCCGCTGGTCCTCACCGGGATGCTCGAGCGTGCGGAGCGCCTGTACGCCGACCGGCCGATCGTGACCGCGACGGCCGGCGGCGGGCGTGAGCGCACGACCTACGGCGCGTGGGCCGCGCGGACACGGCGCCTGGTGACGGTCCTCGACGAGCTGGGCGTCGCCGCCGACGCGCGTGTCGGCACGTTCGCGTGGAACACCGCGCGCCACCTTGAGCTCTACTTCGCCGTGCCCTGCAGCGGCCGCGTCCTGCACACGCTCAACATCCGCCTGTTCCCCGAGCAGATCACCTACATCGCCAACCACGCCGAGGACGAGGTCGTCTTCGTCGACCGGTCGCTGCTCGGCATCTTCTGGCCCCTGGTCGACACGTTGACCACCGTCCGCCACGTCGTCGTCATGGACGATGGGGCGGACGACCCGATCCCCGACGACCCGCGGGTGGTGGACTACGAGGCGTTGATCGCCGGTGCCCTTCCGGCCACGGATCTGCGCGTCGACGACGAGCGCCGCGCCGCGGCCATGTGCTACACGAGCGGCACGACCGGCCACCCCAAGGGCGTGGTCTACACGCACCGCTCGATCATGCTGCACTCGCTGGCGCTCATGGCCAAGGACACGTTCTCGCTCGGCGAGTCCGACGTCGTGCTGCCGGTGGTCCCGATGTTTCACGCCAACGCCTGGGGTCTCGCCCACGCGGCAGTGATGTGCGGAGCGGGGCTCGTGCTGCCCGGCCCGGACCTCTCGGGTTCGGCCCTCGCCGCGCTGATGGAGGCTGAGCGGGTTACCTTCGCCGCGGGTGTGCCCACGATCTGGATGAGCGTCCTGGAGGAGCTCGACGGCCGCGACCTCTCATCGGTCACCCGCATCGTCGGCGGCGGGTCCGCCGTGCCGAAGGCGCTCTCGGAGGCCTTCCGGGCCAGGACCGGTCGTCCGATCCTGCACGCGTGGGGCATGACCGAGACGAGCCCCGTCGGCGCCGTCAACTATCTGCGCCCAGCGCTGGCCGGCCTGGCCGACGACGCGCTCGCCGAGCTGCGCACGTCGGTCGGCCTTCCCGTGCCCCTGACCGCCGTGCGCATCGTCGAGCCCGGCGGCACCGAGGAGCTGCCGTGGGACGGCGAGGCGACCGGCGAGTTGCAGATCGCCGGCCCGTGGATCGCCGCCGGCTACTACCGCGACGAGCGGTCCTCCGCATCGTTCACCGACGACGGCTGGCTGCGCACCGGCGACGTGGCCAGCATCTCCCCGCACGGCTACGTCAAGTTGCGCGACCGCACCAAGGACGTCATCAAGTCTGGCGGGGAGTGGGTGTCGTCGGTCGAGCTGGAGAACGAGATCATGGCCCATCCCGACGTCGCCGAGGCGGCCGTGATCGGCGTGCCGGACGCGCGTTGGGGCGAGCGGCCGCTCGCGTGCGTCGTGGCACGCGACGGCGCGACGCTGACCGCCGCCGACGTTCGCGCGTTCCTCGACGGCCGCGTCGTCAAGTGGTGGATCCCGGAGCGCGTCGAGCTGATCGACGAGATCCCGAAGACCTCGGTCGGCAAGTTCTCCAAGAAGGATCTGCGCGCCCGGTTCGACGGGTTGCCGGAGGACTTGTGACGCGCCCGGTCGACGGCGGCATCACCATCACCTAGGCGCGCGCGAGCTGCGCCAGCGGGCGACCGTCACGCTCGGCGATCACGAACCGCACGGGCGTGCCGATCGCGGGGGATGGCCCGTCGCCGACCAGGTTGGCCGTGAAACGGACGGCGTCCCCGAAGTCCGCGTGCACCACCGTGTACGGCGCCGGCACGTCGGTGGCGATCGCCTCGTGGGCGACGATGAACGATACGACGACGCCCTGCGCCGGGGCGGGCTCCCAACGTGCCTCGCGTGAGAGGCAGTGATGGCATACGGCCCGCGGGATGCTGCGCAGCGCGCCGCACGCGCCGCAGCGCTGGAACCGGACCTCGCCGGCGGTCAGGTGGGCGGCGAACTGCTCCTCGGGGGTCATCGCGGGACACGCTCCTCGTCGTTGGTGAACAGCAGCGCGTCGCCGAAGACCGCGCCCCATTGCGCGACCGACGCGCCCGCGACCTGACGGTCGCCTGCCTCGTGGCGGAGCTGGCGGGTCAGCTCGACCATGTGGCCCCATCCTGCCGTGTGGCCCTGCGAGAGCAGGCCGCCGTTGGTGTTGACCGGGAAGCTCCCGCCGGGGCCGATGCGCTCGCGCGTCGCCCACGACGAGGCCTCGCCGGGCGGGCAGTGCCCGTAGCGCTCAAGCGCCATCCACACCAGCGAGGCGAAGCAGTCGTAGGTGTAGAAGAGGTCGACGTCGCTCGCCTCCATCCCGGCCTGGCGGTAGGCGTGCCGGTCCCACGGGCCGGGGGCGAACGCCGCCTCGGTCTGCCCGAACAGCCCGAGGCCGGGCAGGCCGAAGTACGCCTCCTGGCGCCCACCCTGGACGCCCTGGCCGCCGACGATGTGCACCGGCGTGTGGTCGAGGCCGCGCGCGAGGTCGCCGCGCCCGACGATCACGCAGGCGCCGTAGTCGTTCTGCGGCGAGCCGGTGGGGCCGAACGGGAAGCAGTCCAAGCGGCGCAGTGGCTCGACGATCAGCGGCGACGCGAGGTAGTCGTCGAGCGTGAGCGGGTCGCGCAGCCAGGCGGAGTCGTTTCGAGTCGCGTGGTCGCGCGCGGCGAGCACGACGTCGGCGAGCCGGTCGCGGTCCGCACCGTGCTGGGCGAGGTAGCTCTGGAAGGCGAGGGCGGCGTCGTGGACGAAGCTCGTCATGCCGTAGCCGGCGACGTCCCCGTACGGTGGGGTGCCGTAGGCGGCGGCGCTCGGGCCGCCGCCGGCCCGGCGCTTTGTGCCGCCGAGGCAGACGACGTAGTCCGCGAGCCCCATCGTGACGGCCGTCGCCGCGGCCAGGACCGCCGACCCGGTGAACCGGCCGTGGGTCCAGAACTGGGTGACGAACCGGGTCCGCAGGTCGAGGCCGGCGACCATCGCGTCGTAGTCCTCGCCGCTCGGGCGGCCGAGGTTCCACACGAAGCCGTCGAGTTGGGCACGCTCCAGCCCGGCGTCGTCGAGCGCCTCCGACAGCGCGCGGGCGGCGAGGCCGAAGGTCGTCTCCTCCGGCCAGACGCCGACGGGGGTGATCGCGGCGCCGACGATCGCCGCGTTCAGCGGCGGGATCTTCGGCTCGGTCACGCGCCCGGCTCCTCGACCGGCGCGAACAACGCCGGCACGGGGTCGTCGTCGCGGAACCAGTCGAGGCGGTCATAGCCAACCCACTCGGGGTCGCCGAGGTCCATCGTGGAGATCTCCAGCGCGTTGCCGCTCGGGTCGAAGAAGTAGATCGACTTCACGAACTTGGCGTGCGACGGGTCGAGCTTGCGCTCGATGATCTTGGACACCTCGATGTCGTAGGACTCCAGGCGCGCCTTGAACCACACGAGGTCGTCGCGCGACGGGACGTCGAACGCGAGGTGGTCGAGCTTCTGCGGCCGCGACACGGGCCGCACCCGGTCCGGATCGCCCGGCCAGAGATGGGGGACGATCGAACCGTCGAACTGGTCGTCGAGCTCCTTGACTTGGTAGAGCGAGTACAGCTCGCCGTTGGCGAGCTCGAAGAAGTACTGGCGCTCGAACGTGTAGCTGTCGCGGTTGTCGTCGTCGCCGGTGCGGACCTCTTTGAGCGTGTCCACGCGGCCGTTGGTGCGAACGACCTTGAGGCCGAGCACGTCACGGTAGAACCGGACGGTCGCCTCCATGTCGTGGGTGAACAGCGCCAGGTGGTTGATCCCGCGCAGCTTGCCGGCGGCCGCACCGCCGGCCTGCACGACCTGCTGACCCGTCTGAACCGTCATCGCTTCGTCTCCTCTGTCGGACGGTGCCGACTCTAGCGGCCGACCGAGCGCTCGGTCAAGGACGCGACGCGTTGCGGCAGGGTCACGGTGGCTGATAATGTCGACCGGGCGCCCGACCGAGAGGAGAGAGAGCGTGTTGTTGTCGGACAAGGTGGCCCTCGTGACAGGGGCGGCAGGGGTCTATGGCGGCGTGCTCTCGCGCACGCTGGCCGCGCACGGCGCCCGCGTGGCGATGGTCGACCGCGACGGCGAGCGGTTGGAGCGCGTGGCGGCGCTGCTGCGCGGCGCCGGCGCCGACGTGCTGCCGATCACCGCCGATCTCACGGCCGATGGCGCGCCGGAGGCCGTGGTCGCCGAGATGCTGGCGGCGTTCGGGCGCCTCGACTTGTTGGTCAACAACGCGGCGCGGCTCCTGGTCGAGCCGCTCGAGCGCGTGTCGCTGGAGGCGTGGGACGCGACGGTGGCGGTGAACGTCCGCGCGGCCTACGCGCTCTGCCAGGCGGTCCGTCCCGCGATGGAGGAGCAGGGCAGCGGCGCGATCGTCAACGTGACCTCGATCGCCGCGCGGACCGCGGCGATGGACCGGTCCGTCTACGCCCTGAGCAAGGCGGCGCTGCACTCGGTCACGCAGTCGGTCGCGGCCGAGTGGGGACGGCTGGGGATCCGCTGCAACTCGATCTCGTTCGGCGGCCTGCCGTGGTCGATGAGCGGATCCTTCGACGACGCCGACGGCGATCTCGCCGACCCCTCGCTTCCGCTCGGGCGCCGCGGCGCGCGGGCCGAGTTCGCCGAGCCCGTCGTCTTCCTCGCCTCCGACATGGCCAGCTACGTCACGGGGACCGAGGTGGTCATCGACGGCGGCCGCGGCCTGACCCTGCTGGGGCTCGGCTCCCCCCACCGGCCCGAGGCCTACACGCGTGCCTGAGGCGCCGGCCACGCCGCCGCTGCACGACTGCTTCGTCCGTCACGGTTGGGCGAGCGACGCCGAGCTGCTGGCCCACCTGCCGGCGGGCTGGCGCGAGTACATGGTGTTGCATTCGCCCCGCGCCTGGCACGACCACCTCGTCGGCGCCGGCCCGGAGCCGCCGACGCCGCTGACGGGGCCGATCGCCACGCAGCCCGGCTATCCGCCGGTGCCGCAGGTCACGTCGCTCGCGCAGCTGTGCGACGGCTACCTCGGACCGGCCGGCGTCACCCGCGCGCTGCTCGTCCACGGCACGGGCCTTCACGTCGGCGGCGTGCCGACCGTGCGCCTCGCCGTCGCGCTCACGCGCGCGTTGAACGACTGGACCCTCGAGCGCTGGTGTGGGGAGGACCTCCGCGTCCACGCGCTCGTCGCGGTCTGCTCGCAGGTGCCCGACGAGGCCGCCACCGAGATCCGCCGAGTGGGCGGGGCGGCCGGGATGGCCGGTGTCCTGCTCGGCGCCGACGGCGTCTCCAAGCCCTTCGGCCACCCGCTCTACGATCCGATCCACCGCGCCGCCGCCGAGCTCGGGCTGCCACTGGTGGTCGTCGCGGGAGGCGACGTGCCGCTCGACGCCGGCGCCTATCCGACCGGCGCCGGCTTCCCGCAGACCGCGGTCGAGATGCGCACGCTCGCTCACCAGTCGCTGGCCACGCACGCCGCGAGCTTTCTCGGGCAGGGCGTCTTCGCCCGGTACCCCGACCTCAAGGTGCTGCTGCTCGGCGGCGGCCTCGGCTGGGTCGGTCCGTGGCTGTGGCGGATGGACACCAACTACCGCGCGTTCCGCCACGACGTGCTGTGGCTCGGCGACGACCCGCCGAGCGAGCACGCGGCCCGCCACCTGCGCGTCGGCACGCACCCGTTCGACCACCCGGCCGACGCCGGCGACGCCGTCACCGAGTATTTCGCCCTGGAGCCTGCGGTCGCCCGGATGGCGTGCTTCGCCAGCGGCCATCCGGGCGCTGGTCCGTCGGCGGCCGCGGCGCTCGGCGTCCTGCCCGGCGACTGGGCGCCGCGCGTCCTGCACGGCAACGCGGAGGAGCTGTTCGGATGGGCCTGAGCACGAGCAGGTCGGTGGTCTACGACGTCGACGTCCACAACTCGTGGTCCAGCGACGAGGAGTTGGCCGCGTACCTGCCGCGCGCGGCGCGCGAGCGCTTCGCGACGGCCTGGGGTCGCCGGCTGCCGGCGCCCGCGGCGCTCACCTACTCCCGGCCGGGCGGGACGACCGATCGCCTCGACGCCGCTCCGCCGGAGGGCGGCCGCGCCGGGTCGCGCTACGGCACGCTCGCGGCGCAGCTGCTCGACCCGCACGGGATCGATCGCGCGCTGCTGACCTTCAACCCCGGCTCCGACGGCGCGCGCCACGATGCCGAGCTGGCCATCGACGTGTGCCGCGCGGCGAACGACTGGCTGATCGACCGGTGGCTCGACGGCGGCGATCCGCGCCTCTACGGGGTGCTGATGCTGCCGACCGCGACGCCCGATGCCGCGGCCGCGGAGATCCGCCGCGCCGGCGGGCACCCGCGCATCGCCGGGGCGTTGATGGTGGCCAACCCGCTCAACCGGCCGTTCGGCCATCCGGTCTACCGGCCGATCATCGAAGCGGTGGCCGAGCTCGACCTGACGCTCGTGGCCCACATCGGCGGCGACCTCCGCAGCCACGGCACGGCGTTCGCGAGCGCGCTGCCGACGACGCGCGCCGACGCCTTCGCGCTCGTCGACCAGCCGGCGGTCCACCACCTCACCAGCCTGATCGTCAGCGGCGTTTTCGAGGAGCACCCGCGCCTGCGGCTGCTGTTCAACGAGTGCGGCTACACCTGGCTGCCGCACGTCTTCTGGTCGCTCGACGCGCAACACGCCGCGCTGCGCGCCGAGCGCCCGCGGCTGCGGCGCGCGCCCAGCGACTACCTGCGCGAGCACGTGTGGCTGTCCTCGCAGCCGTTCGACTCGGCGGCGGGCGCGAAGAAGGTCCTGGGGTTGTTGGGGGCCTTCGGTGGTATGGAGGACCGGCTGTGCTTCGCCAGCGACTACCCGCACCACGACTCCGAGAGCCCGTCGCAGGTCGCGTCGCGGCTGCCACGGTCGTGGCGCGACGGGGTGCTGGCGGGCAACGCGGCGCGCGCGTTGCGCTGGCCGGTGGAGAAGACGATCGTCGAGCGGCCGGCCGCGGCGCGGCCGGTGGAGGTGTGATGGACGGGCAGGGAGTGGACGTCGGTGCCGAGGACGAGTTCGCCGAGGCGGTGATCCGCGTGGTCTCGGTCGACGGCCGTGATGTCGGCGTCTTGCGCTGGCGCGGCGGGTGGTACGCGATGCGCAACATCTGCCCGCACCTGGGCGCGCCGCTGTGCGTCGGGCCGCTGCAGGCGTTCCTGACCGTCGACGACCCCGCGGGCGACGAGATCGTCGTCGATCCCACTCGCCCGATGCTGATGTGTCCCTGGCACCGGTGGGAGTTCGACCTCAGCACCGGGCAGAGCGTCGGCGGCAAGGAGCGCGTCAAGACCTACCCGGTGCGCGTCCAGGACGGGCGCGTGCTGGTCGACCTCGGCGCGCGCCGCGCCGCTACGGCCGGGGCCTAGGCCGCGGCGGCGGCCGGCTCGAGCACCAACACGTCCGCCGGGGCGCCGAGCAGTGGCGCGACCGGCTCGCGGAACGCGGCCATGTGCGGCGCGACGCGGTGCTCGGCGAAGCCCTCGGCCGAGGCCCAGCGCTCGACGACGACGAAGCGCGCGGGCGCCGCGTCGGCGACGCGGTGCAGGGTGTAGGACACGTTCGCGGCCTCGGCGCGCGAGGGCTCGACGAGCGTGGACAGGAGCGCGCCGAGGGCGTCCTCGGAGCCCTCCTTGGCGGTGAACAGGGCGATGACGTCGATCGCGGACATGGTGGTGGCCTTTCGTTCGGGGAAGGTGCGGACGTCCTGCACGGCCGTGACGGCCGCCCAGGCGTCGCGCGGTATGCCGAGGCGCGTGGCCGCGGCCAGCGCGTCGGCGAGCTCGGCGAACCAGATCTCGTCGAGCAGGTTGTGGAGGTCGGGCAGCGTGCCGGTCAGCAGGTAGCCGCGGGCCTCGTCACCGAGCAGCCGCACCTGGTGGTCCGCGCCGTCGCGGACGCACTGGGCATGGAGCTGGGTGCCGGGCGGAAGGCCCGCACGCGCGGCCATCGGCTCAGGCCGGCTGCTGCTGGTCGCGCAGGCGGTTGCGGTCCGGCACGTCGGTGGGGACGACGTAGCCCGCCGGGTCCATGATGCTGTCCAGCCGGGCGGCCACGTCCTCGATGGTGGGCGCGTCGGAGCGGAAGCCGCGGGTGGCGGCGATGAACACGCGCGAGACGTACCCTCCGCCCGCTTCGAGCGTCTCACCGTTCAGCGCACACGCCGCGTGGGCGAGGTAGGCGACGACCGGGGAGACCTTGTCAGGGCTGTTGGCCGCCTCGATGTCGGTGCCCTGGGCCGCATCGCGCATGCGGACCTTGGTGCGCGCGGTGGTCATGCGGGTGAAGGCGGAGGGGATGATGCCGTTGACCGCGATGCCGTCGGCCGTCGCCTCGAGCGCGAGCGCGCGCGTCATGCCGAACAGGGCGGCCTTCGACGCCGCGTAGTCCGCGCGCTCGCCCATGCCGTAGACGCCGGCGCCCGAGCCGATCATCACGACACGGCCCGAGCCACTCCGCGCCAGGTGCGGCCACGCCGCGCGGGTCACGTAGAACGGGCCGTAGGCGTTGACGCGCATCGTCTGGTCGAACTGCTCGGCGGTGACCTCGGCCAGCGGCGCGACGCGCATGATCCCGGCGTTGTTGACCACCACGTCGAGCCCGCCGAACGCCTGGACGGCGGTCGCGACGAGCTGCTGCGCGCCCGCTTCGGTCGAGATGTCGTCGGCGCTGGCGCAGGCGCGGCCGCCCGCGGCCTCGATCTCGGCGACCACGGCGGCGGCGGGCTCGCTCGACGTGCCGCCGTCGCCGCCCAGCCCGGTGCCGATGTCGTTGACCACGACGGCCGCGCCGCGCCGCGCCAGCAGCAGGGCATGGGCGCGGCCCATGCCGCGTCCCGCTCCCGTGACGACGGCGACCCGGCCGTCGAAGCGCATCTCCGATCCCACGCCTGCTCCTCCCGTTGGGGTTCTCCGATCCTGCCGACGATCAGTCTACCGGGCGCCCGACAGACTGCTACAGTGGCCCGCATGGAGAGCGACGGGGACCTCGGCGACGAGGTCATCGACTGCTGCATCGCGCATGGCTGGGAGAGCGAGCTCGAGGTCTTCGAGCACCTCTCGGCCGGTTGGCGCGAGTACGTCGCCGCGCACGTCCCGCGGGCGTGGCATGACCACCTCGTGGCCGGCGCCCCCGCGCCGGGCGGCCCGATGGGGAGCCCGATGGCAGCGCGCGTCCCGTACCGCAGCCCGATGGGGGTTGACCTGCCCGGCGTCGCGGGCAGCGACTACGCGGCGCTGCGCGACCAGCACCTGCGACCGTCGCACGTGGCGCGCGGCCTGCTCTGCCACGGCGCGACCGCGACGCTCGTCCCGGCGCTGGCGACCACGCAGGCCGCCACCGCCTTCGTCCGCGCGATCAACGACTGGACGCGCGAGCGCTGGCTCGACCGGCACGCCGAGCTGCGCGGGACGATCCTCGTGCCGACGCAGGTGCCCGAGGCGGCGGCCGCCGAGATCCGGCGGATGGCCGTCGACGACCGGTTCGCCGCGGTCCTGCTGGCCGGCAACGGCCTCGGCAAGCCCTTCGGCCACCCGGTCTACGAGCCGATCCACCGCGCGGCCGCGGAAGTCGGCCTCCCGATCGTGATCCGGGCGGGCGGCGACGGCAACGTCGAGGCGCCCGCCGCGCCAGTCGCCGGCGGCCCGCCCGGCACCGAGGTCGAGTTCCGCACGCTCGCGCCGCAGGCGCTGATGACCCACGCGGTGAGCCTCATCGCCCAGGGCGTGATCGGCCGCCACCCCGATCTGCGCTTCCTGCTGCTCGGCGGCGGCGTCGCCTGGGTGACGCCGTTCCTGTGGCGGATGGACGCCGAGTTCCGCGCCTTCCGCCACGACG
The DNA here is from genome assembly GCA_036500525.1 of Baekduia sp. Classification (GTDB taxonomy): domain Bacteria; phylum Actinomycetota; class Thermoleophilia; order Solirubrobacterales; family Solirubrobacteraceae; genus Baekduia. The sequence goes on from DASYBY010000700.1 coordinate 22,264, forward strand.
CGCTGTGGATGGACGAGGCGCCGAGCGCCTACTTCAAGGACCGCTTCCGCGTCGGCACCGATCCCTTCGTGCTGGGCGCCGGCTCGCCGGCCACGGGCCTGCGCGACTACCTCGCGGTCGACCCCGAGCTGGCGGGTGTCCTCTGCTACGCCAGCGGCTGGCCCGACCGCGAGTACGCGACGCCCGCGACGGTGCGCGACGTGCTGCCGGAGGGCTGGGCGGGGCGGGTGCTGCACGACAACGCGGCCGAGTTGTTTCATTGGATGAGCCACGACCGGCGGGGGCTGTCATGGCGCTGAAGCCGCAGGAGGAGCACCTCGTCGACGTCGATGTCCACCACACGTGGGCCGACGACGCCGAGCTGCTGCCGTACCTGCCCGCGCGCTGGCGCACGTACTTCGAATCAGTGGGCAGCGTGCTGCCGGCCGCGACCTACTACTCGCGGATCGGTGGCAGCGCCATGCGCCTGGACGCGACGCCGCCCGGCGGCGGCGCGCCCGGCAGCGACTACGCGATGCTGTGCGAGCACCATCTCGATGCCTATGACATCGACCGCGCGCTGCTGACCTTCGGGTTCGGAACGCAGGGCGCGTGGTTCCACCCGGCGGGCGGGGTCGCGCTGTGCCGCGCGGCCAACGACTGGACGCTGGACCGCTGGCTGTCGCTCGGCGACGACCGGTTGTACGGGTTGATGATGCTGCCGCCCGGCGACCCCGTCGCGGCCGCCGCCGAGCTGCGCCGCGTCGGCGGCCACCCGCGGATCGCCGGGGCGCTGATGGTGCCCAACCCGCTCGGCCAGCCGATGGGCCATCCGGTCAACGACCCCATCTACGACGCGGCGGTCGAGGTCGGCATCCCGGTCGTCACGCACGTCGGGAGCGAGTTCGCCACCACCGGCACGCTCGCCGCCGGCGGGCTGCCGAGCAGCAAGCCCGAGTACTACACCTTGCTCGAGCAGCCGGGTATGCACCACCTGGCCAGCCTGCTGGCGGGCGGCACCTTCGCCCGCTTCCCGCGGCTGCGCGTGCTGTTCAATGAGCACGGCTTCCTCTGGGTGCCCTGGGTGCTGTGGGGCCTGGACGCGCGCTACGCCGCGCTGCGCCGGGAGCGGCCCGAGCTCGACCGGCTGCCTAGCGAGTACTTCCGCGAGCACGTCTGGATGGGCACGCAGCCCTTCGAGACCGGCGCCGGGCGCCAGGCCGTGACCGCGCTGCTGGAGGCCTTCGGCGGCATGGAGGACCGGCTCTGCTTCGCGAGCGACTACCCGCACTGGGACACCGATCCGCCGCCGCAGGTGTCGGCGCGGCTGCCGCGCGTGTGGCGGGCGAAGGTCATGGGCGGCAACGCCGCCGAGCTGTTCGGCTGGTCGCTCCCGTCCCGGGAGCGCCGGCGCATCAACGCAACCCAGGAGGCCACGTCGTGACGACGGAGACGCAGCGGGAGATCGTGCAGACGGCTGGTGAGGCGACCGGCAAGATCAACGGGTTCAACCACATCGTCCTGGTCTGCAAGGACATGGAGGCCAGCGTTCGCTTCTACCGCGACCTGCTGGGGCTGAAGGTCGTCAAGACGGCGCCGGCGCGCCGTGGCTACGAGCGGCAGTACTTCTTCGAGCTGCCCAACGGCGAGTTGTTCTCGCTCTACCAGATGAGCACGGTCGCGCCCGAGCCGCAGCGGCCGGTGGTCAACAAGCTCTGGCCGACGCTCGACGGCACGCCGCCGGACCGGCCCGAGAAGCTGGACCACATGGCCTTCAACGTGGACACGCGCGAGGAGGTCCTCTGGTTCCAGCGGCACCTGCGCGAGCACGGCGTCCTGGTCTCCGAGATGATCGGCGACGAGCCCGGAACCGGGTTCCTGGCCGGGCGGATCTACTTCGTCGACCCCGACGGCACGCCGTTGGAGGTCGCGACGTCGGAGCCGGGCAACCCCGGCTGGCAGGGCTTCGACTACACGACCTGGTACGAGGACACCGACCCGGTGCCCTCGGTCCGCCCCTGACATGAGCGAGATCATGGACAAGGCCGAGGCCCTGCGGGCGCTGCACGCCGGGCCCGGGCCGCTCGTCCTCCCCAACGCGTGGGACGCCGCCTCGGCCGTCGTCTTCGAGCGCGCGGGCGCACGCGCGATCGGCACGACGAGCGTCGGCATCGCCAACGCGCTCGGCTACTCCGACGGCGAGGCGTGGCTGCCGCCCGACGAGATGCTCTGGGTCGTCGGCCACATCGCGCGCGCCGTCGACCTGCCGGTCACCGCTGACGTCGAGGGCGGCTACGGCGACGTCGCGGTCACCGCCGCTGCGGCGCTGGCCGCCGGCGCGGTGGGGCTCAACGTCGAGGACCACGTCGGGGACGAGGACGGGGTGATCCCGATCGCCCAGGCGGTCGACGCGGTCCACGCCGTCCACGAGGCCGGTGAGCGCCACGGCGTGCCCGTCGTCGTCAACGCCCGGACCGACACGCTCGTGCGCGGCGGGACCGTCGCCGACGCGATCGAGCGCGGCACGGCCTACCTCGCCGCCGGCGCGGACTGCGTCTTCGTCGTGGGCGCCCGCGAGCGCGCCGAGATCGGCGAGCTGGTGCGGAGGATCCCCGGACCCGTGAACGTCCTGGCGAGCCCCGGCGGCCTGACCGTCGCCGAGCTCACCGACCTCGGGGTCCGGCGGATCAGCATCGGCGGTGCGGCGTTCGCCGCGGCGACGGCCGGCGTGGCGCGGCTGGCCGCCGACCTGCTGGGTGCCGGGACCATGGTCCCGGCCGACAACCGGGACGACCTTCCGGACTTCAACGCCGTGTTCCGGGCGCGCGCCGCCGGGATCGCAGTTCCGTAGGGCGGCCGCGCGGGGCCGGGAGAGCCCCGCCGACCGGTAGCACGTCGTAGAGCATTCATCACTGGAGAGGAGACCGAGATGGGGTCGTTGTTTCGGCTGTGCGGAACCAGGAGGGCCACCGCCGTCCTTGGGTTGGTGTGTGGGATCGCGGTCATCGGCTGCGGATCGAGCGACTCGGGCGGATCGGGCAGCGCAAGCAGCGGTGGCGGCTCATCGTCGCCGAGCACCGCGAAGGTGTCGATCTCGATCGGCCAGTACACCGCGCTGTACGCGAGCATCTTCATCGCCCAGACGCAAGGCTTCTACAAGCAGGCCGGCGTCGACGTGACGATCCAGGGCAACGGGACCAACTACGCCACGGCGATGTTGTCCAACCACGCCGACCTGACGCTGTCGGGCCCGACGTCGGCGTTTGCGCCGGCGCAACAGGGCAAGGCCACGCGGGTGGTCGCGGAGACGACGCGGGCGCTGCCGGGTGGCATCCTGGTGGCCAAGGACTCGCCGATCAAGACCCTGCAGGATCTGGCGGGCAAGAAGTTCGCGGCGTTCGCGCCGGGCTCGTCGTCGTACGGCTTCGGCGAGGCTGTGTCGTCCTACATCCAGCAGCATGGGGCCAAGAAGGCGATGGACGTCGCGGTGCAGTCGAGCACCTCCGGCGACTTCGGCGAGCTGGTCGCCTCCGGCGCGGCCGACGCCACGCAGGAGAACCCCGAAGGAGCGATCCCGCTGCTGAACGCGGGGAAGGTCCGCTGGCTCGTGGCGCCGGGCGATCCGCTGATGACCACGTTGATCCCGGCGACCGTCGTCGGCTTCTCGGTGTGGACGCTGCAGGACCACATCGACAAGAACGAGACCGGCATCGCCCGCTTCGTCGCGGGCCTGCGGATGGCCAACAAGTGGATCGCCGCCCACAGCGACGCGCAGGTCGCGCAGTCGCTGAGCAAGGTCGGCGGGTTCAGCGCGATCAAGATGCCCGACCTCGTCGCGGCGGTGAAGCTCGACCGCACCAACTACCCGACCGAGGACGGCAACATCTCGCAGGAGCGCTGGGACAAGGACTCGATCCCGGTGTGGAAGACGTGGAAGATGGATCTCAACGTCGAGGACCCCACGTTCAGCTGGGCCAAGATCGTCAACATGAAGCCCTGGAACGACTCGACGGCGATCGTCGACAAGGCGGGAGGTGCGTGAGCCATGTCCGTGCCCGCCACGCATGACGTGCCGCAGGGGACCCGCGCGCCCGACAGCGCACGGCTGCTGAGCATCGCGGACCTGGAGTTCGCCTACCCGGACGGCCTCGTGGCCGTCCGGGGGCTGGACCTCGACCTGCAGCCGGGCGAGGTCGTCTCCGTCGTCGGCCCGAGCGGCTGCGGGAAGTCGACGCTGCTCAGCGTGCTCTCGGGCATGAAGGCGGCCAAAGCCGGCCGCGTCGACTGGAACGAGAGCCTGCTGGCCGACACGGTGGCCGAGCGCGGCGGCGAGCGCCGCAAGCCGCGCCGGCGGCGGCTCAGCCTGGTCTTCCAGCGCGACACCGTCCTGCCCTGGAAGACGGTGGAGGACAACGTCGCGCTGGGCCTCAACTACGTGTCGATCACCAAGGAGGAGCGGGAGGAGCGCATCACCTCGCTGCTGCGCCTGGCCAAGATGGAGGACTTCCGCGGTGCCTACCCGAAGCAGCTCTCGGGCGGGATGCGGCGGCGGGTGGCGTTGCTGACCGGGGTCGCCCCGCTGCCGCACCTGGTGCTGCTCGACGAGCCGTTCGCCGCGCTTGACGAGCCGACGCGGGTGGCGGTGCACGCTGACCTTCTGGAGATCGTCTACCGGCTGGGGCTCGCGGTGATCCTCGTCACCCACGACATCGCCGAGGCGCTCACGCTGAGCGATCGCGTCGTGATCCTGACCAACCGGCCGGCACGGGTCGCGAAGATCGTGGAGACCGGCTTCGGCCGCGACCGCGACATCCGGGCCCTGCGCGAGACGCCCGCGTTCCAGCGCATGTACGGCGAGACGTGGCACGAGCTGTGGAAGCAGGCGGAGATCAAGCCCGCCGACCGTCCCACCGACCGAGGCAGGTGAGCAGAGCATGGAGACCAGTGCTTCGAACACGATGGTGAACAATGCGCCCACACCGACGGCGGCGGGCATGCCGCGCCGACGGCCGGCGCGGGTCGGCGCCGTACTGCGGATGGCGTGGTTCTGGCAGTTGGCGATCCTCGTCGTGTTCCTCGCGGCGTGGCAGTGGGTGCCGACGATCCCGGGCGCGGCCGACGTCTCGCCCGTCTTCGACCGGTTCTTCATCAGCTCGCCCACGCGCGTCGCCAAGACGCTCTACGACCTGTGCACCGGCGCGCACGACACCCAGACGATGTGGAGCGCGTTCTTCAAGAGCATCATCCCGGCGATCGTCGGCACCGCGATCGCGGTCGTCGTGGGCGCGTTGGCCGGACTGATCTGCAGCAACTGGGAGTCGCTGAACCGCGTGGTGCGACCGTTCCTGGTGATGCTCAACGCCCTTCCGCGGATCACGCTGATCCCGATCGTCATCGTCATCGCGGGACCGACCGCGACCGCCAACATCATCATCGGCTTCCTCGTCGTCTTCTTCCTGGTGTTCTTCAACGCCTACGAGGGCGGCGTCAGCGTCCCCGACGAGGCCCTGGAGAACCTGCGGATCCTCGGCGCGGGGCCGACGGAGCTCCTGCGCAAGGTGCGCTGGCCGTACGTGATGGCGTGGACGTTCGCGCAGCTGCCCAACGCCATCGCCTTCGGCATCACCGCGATCGTCACCGCGGAGCTGTTCGGCGGGGCACAGGGGCTCGGCCGCCTGCTGCTGGTCTCGGTCCAGACCGCCAACGCGGACCTGACCGTCGCCGTCGCCGTCGTGTTGGGCGGCGTGTCGCTGGTGCTGATCGGCCTCGGCGGCTACGTCCGCAACCGCGTCCTGCACTGGCAGTGACCAATCAATCGTCCGTTTTGACCATGACCGAAGGAGACCCGCCTTGGCGGTCGTAGATGCCCAGGTCCACACCTGGACGCCCAAGGACGACCCGCGCTATCCGTGGGCCGCCGACCACCCGACGTCCTACTTCGAGACACAGGTGACGCCGCACGCGGCCGAGACCGTCGTCGCCGACATGGATGCCGCCGGCGTCGACGCGGCGATCACGGTGGTACCGCGCCTGTACGGCTGGGACAACAGCTACGCGCTCGACGCGGCGCGGCGGTTCCCGGACCGCATCGGCGTCGTCGGCCGCATCGACTGGCACCGCCCCGACCACGTGGGGCGGCTGCGGACGCTGATGGACCAGCCGGGGATGCTCGGCATCCGGGTGACCACTCGCAACCAGCCGCAGACCTGGGAGCCCGGCGGCGAGCTGGCGGGCATCCTCGCCGCGGCGGAGGAGCTCGACGTGCCGCTGTCGGTCTCGACCGGTCCGGAGAGCCTCGGCGCGCTGGCCGGCGTCGCGTCGCGCCATCCGGACCTGCGCCTCCTGGTCGACCACCTCGGAATGGAGGCGCCGCCGACGACCGTGCCGGTCCCCGGGCCTGAGCCGTTCAAGCACCTGCCGCAGCTGCTCGAGCTGGCGGCCTACCCCAACCTGTACGTGAAGCTCACCGCCGCGGGAGCGCTCTCCAACGAGCCGTTTCCCTTCGAGGACATCTGGCCCGCGGTGACCGCGATCGTGGACGCGTTCGGCCCCGGACGCGTGCTGTGGGGAACCGACTACAACCGCACGAAGTCGCTGCTCTCGTACGACGAGGCCGTGCACTACCTGGAGGCCGTCGGCTTCGACGCGGGGACCCTCGCGCAGCTCTACGGAGGAACGCTCCAGAAGGTGTTCGGATGGCCGGCGGCATGAGGTCTGCGCCGCCCTGTCGGGCGCTCGGCCGGGGCTATACTCCGACGGTGCCACAGCGATGCTCACCGGATGCAACCCGCGTCGCGGAAGGCGGGGGGCGCTCGTGAGCAAGGCAGCGGAGGCGGCCGAAGCGACCGCGCCGGCCAACGCCATGATCAGCCGCGCCATCGAGGTCGGCGCCGACCTGTTCTCCGAGCGCGGCTACCACGCGACGACGACGCGCGACCTGTCGCGCGCGCTCGGCGTCACCAACGGGACCTTCTACCACTACTTCCCATCCAAGGAGCTGCTGCTCCTGAAGATCTGCAAGCAGGCGGTCGGCGGGATGATCGAGACCGTCTCGCGGGCGCTCGAGGGCACCACACCGTCGCGTGAGCAGATCCTCGCGCTGATCGAGGCTCATCAAGGGACGCGGCAGTCCAACCGCCGGCTGTACCTCACGATGCTCATCGAGCAGCGCGCCCTGAGCGAGGAGAACATGGTCGATCTGGAGCAGATGAAGGACGCCTACCGCGACCTCGTCACCCGGGTTCTCCACGACGCGCAAGAGGGGGGCATCATGCGCACCGACCTCAGCGCTGACACGCTCACGCTCGGCCTGCTCAACCTGGTCAACTACGCGATGTTCCGGACGCGCGACCAGTCCGAGCGCGTCATGGACGCCGAGACGCTGTGCACGATCTTCCTGGACGGCGCGGCGCCGAGGTAGCCGCTATGCGACCCATGCGTCCGCTCCGAACCGCACCGGCAGCTCGACCAGCCCGCGCAGCATCGCGTGCCCGCGCCAGCGCGGATCGGGATCGAGCAGCTCGAGGTCGGGGTAGCGCTCGGCGAGGGTGCGGAACACGACGGCGCCCTCCATCCGGGCCAGCGCGTTGCCGAGGCAGAAGTGCGGGCCGAAGCCGAGCGCCAGGTGGTTGCGCGCGTCGGGGCGAGTGATGTCGAGGCGCTCGGGGTCGGCGAACGCGCGCGGGTCCCGGTTGGCGGCGGCGAGCAGCGGGAAGACGGTCTGGCCCTTGCTGACCTGCTCGCCGGCGACCTCGAAGTCCTCGAGCGCGACGCGGCCGAGCCACTGGACGGGGGAGACCCAGCGCAGCAGCTCCTCGGTGGCCTGCGGCGCCAGCGACGGGTCGGCCACCAGGCGCTCCCACTGATCGCGGTGGCGCAGCAGCTCCAGCAGCCCGATCCCGATCAGGTTGGTCGTCGTCTCGTGGCCGGCGAAGAGCAGGATGACGAACATCGCCGTCAGCTCCTCGGGGTCGAGCTGCTCGCCCTCCTCGGCCTGCAGCAGCGCCGTGACGAGGTCGGTGCCGGTCCCCGCGCGCCGCAGCGGGACGAGGATCTCCTCCACGTAGTGGCGGAACTCACGCATCGCCTGGGCGGCGACCATGAGCGCCTCGGGGTTGTCGCCGTTGCGGTTGCGGCCGAGCTGGTTGGACCACGTGTGGATCCGGTCGCGCTCGGAATCCGGCACGCCGAGCATGTCGGCGATGACCATGAGCGGCAGGCGGTAGGCCAGCTGGGCGACGACGTCGGTCGCCTCCTCGGCCGGCACGCCGTCGAGCATCTCGTCCGCGTAGCGCTGGATCGAGGACTGCATGTCGGCGATCCGCCGCGGCGTGAAGACGCGGTGCGCGACGCCGCGCAGGCGATCGTGCTGGTCACCGTCGCTGCGGCTGACGTAGCGCGACTCGAAGCCAGACACCTCGCGGTAGGCGGCCAGCTGGTCGGCGTCGAGGCGGGCGGTCATCTCGGCCATCCTCGTGCCGGAGATCGCGGTGCCGTTGCTCAGGCCGCGCTCGTCGCGGATGATCGCGCGCACGTCCTCGTAGCGCGACAGCAGCAACACGCCGCCGTGGCGGTGCACGGGGCGCTCCTCGCGCAGGCGGTCCCAGACGGCGAACGGGTCGGCCAGCGCCTCCGGATCGGAGCGCAGGAGCTTGTCCAGCGCGTCGTCGAGATCGGTCTGCAGGACGGTCGGGTCGGTCACCGGAACACCATAGTGTCAACCAACCGGTTGGTCAAGAACCTAACAGCCGGCGCGCGTCGTCCGCGGCCCCGTCGGCCACGCGTACTCGATGCCGCCGGCGATGGCGGCCCGCGTGTCCTCGGGACGGATCACGTCGTCGAGGATGATGTTCGCCGCGGCCTCCCACGGGGCCGACTCGGCGGCCCATTCGGCCTCGAGTTGCGCCAGCAGCGCGTCGTGCGCGGCCTGGCCCTCCTCCTCCAGGAGCGTCTCGAGCCGCCGGCGGTACACCGTGCGCACGCCGGTCTCCGGGGCCATGAACCCCAACTCGGCCGACGGCCACGCCAGGAGCAGGTCGGGGCGCACCGGGCGCCCGCCGAGCGCGATGTGCCCGCCGCCGTACGCCTTGCGGACGATGACCGCGATCTTCGGGACGGTCGCGCGCGACAGGCGCGTGACGACCATCTCGTACCCCGCGAGGATGCCGCCGCGCTCGGCGTCGGTCCCGATCATCAGGCCGGGGACGTCCTGCAGGAACACGAGCGGGATGTTGAAGGTGTCGCAGAGGTCGACGAACGCGGCCTCCTTGTGCAGGGCCGCGACGTCCATGACGCCGGCGCGCTGCATCGGCTGGCTGGCGACGACGCCGACCGGCGCGCCCTCGATGCGGGCCAGCGCGCAGATGAGGCTGCGCCCGAAGCGCTCGCCCCAGTGCAGTAGCGACCCGGCGTCGACGAGGCACTCCAGGACCTTGCGCATGTCGTACCCGCGGCGTCCCTCGGCCGGGACGAGCGTGCGGAGCTCGTCCGCGCCGCGGGCGGGCGCGACGGCCGGCGCGAGCGGCGCGGGCTCGCCGGCCGTGTCGGGCATGAAGGTCATGAACTTGCGCATCGCCTCCAGCGCGGCGGCCTCGTCGTCGACGACCATGTGGACGCTGCCGCTGGTCTCGTGCGCGACCGCGGGGCCGCCGAGCTCGGAGGCGTCGACGTCCTCGCCGATCGCCGCGCGGATCACCGGCGGGCCCGACAGGGCGACGGCGGCGTCCTTCTGCATGACGACGAAGTGGCCCATGGCGGCGTGCAGCGCCGCGTCGCCGAAGCTCGGCCCGAGCACGGCGGTGAGCCGCGGCACGGCCGGGCGGCCTTCGGGCGCCTGCAGGAACGTGGCGAAGTCGAACGGCACGCCCGAGAAGCGCCAGCCGAGGAGGTCGGGCATACGCCCGCCGTCGTTGTCGCTCAGGCAGATCACCGGGAAGCCCTTGCGCCCCGCCCACTCGGCGACGCGGTTCTGCTTGCGCATGTTGACCGGGGCCGTGGTGCCGGCCAGCACGGTCGCGTCGATGGCGATGATCGCGACACGGCGCCCGCCGACGCGGGCGAGCCCGGTGACGATCGCGTCGCCGGTGGTCGGCACGCCGGGGCGGCGGTGCTCGGGCTCGGCGATCTGGCCCAGCTCGTACCAGGAGCCCGGGTCGATCAGCTGCTCGATCCGCTCGCGGGCCGTCTGGCGGCCCGAGGCGTGGATCGTGGTCACGCGGTCGGGGCCGCCGCCGGCGACGGCCGCCGCGCGGCGCCGCTCCAGCTCGGCGGTGGGGTCCGGGATGGTGGTGGGGTTGGCGGCGTCCACTGCGGTCATCGTCCCTCGAATCGTGGGTCGCGTCGTTGGGTGAAGGCGGCGATGCCCTCGTCGAAGTCGTCGGTGCCCTGCAGGTAGGCGACCGCGTCGCGCGCGGCGGGCCAGGCGTCGGGGAAGCGCGCGTTGAGCAGCGCCTTGCCGACCGCCTGCGCCAGCGGCGCGCGTGTCGCCATCGTGGCGGCCAGGGCCTCGGCCGTGGCGAGGTGCTCGCCCGGCGCGACCACGCGGTTGACCAGGCCGGCGAGCTGCGCCTCGCGGGCGTCGAGGGTCTCGCCGGTCAACACCATGAACTTCAGCCAGTGCAGGTTGAGGTGCGCCGAGCCGCGGGCGACGCCCGGCCCGGGAACCAGGCCCACCGACGTCTCGGGCGTGCCGAAGCGCGCCGTCTCGTCGGCGACGACGACGTCGCAGACCATCGTCAGCTCGCAGCCACCGCCGACCGCGTGGCCGTGCACGGCGGCGATCGTCGGCTTGCTCAGGGCCTCGACGGCCCGCAGCGCCTCGAAGGCCTCGCCGAGGTAGGCGCGCTTGTCGGCGGCGTCGCCGAGGTCGCCGAAGGCGGCGATGTCGCCGCCCACGGAGAAGCACCGGCCGGCGCCGTGGAAGATCAGGACCCGCACGTCGTCGTCGGCCTCGGCCCGCGCCACGACGGCGCGCAGCTCGGCCCAGAACTCACGGGTCATGGCGTTCAACTTCTCGGGACGGTCGAGGGTGGCGTAGGCCACCGCGCCGTCGGAGCGGTAGGACAGCATGCGCCGGGGACCGTATCGGATCTGCCTTCCGCTTGGTAGGTTTGCCAAACCAGCGATTGGTAGGTAGCGTCCTCCGGTGTCGCCTACGAGGAGAGCGCCCACGTGCCCAGCGGACCCCTTGCCCACATCTGCCTGCTCGTCGCAGATCTCGATCGCGCGATCGAGGACTGGACGAAGATCCTGTCGGTCCTCGACCCCCAGCAGCTCGACGAGCAGCTCGTCCGCTACGAGGACTTCGAGGGTGGCGAGGACCGTATGCGCTGGGCGACCTTCGTCTCGCACGGCGGCGCCGAGATCCAGCTCATGGAGCCATCGGCCACGAGCCCGCTCGGCCGCCGTCTCGCCAAGCACGGCGAACACGTGCACCACATCTGCTTCACGACCGACGACCCCGACGAGACCTCGCGCCGCCTGGCCGAGGCGGGCCTACGCACGGGCGAGATGTCCAGCGATCCCACGATGCCGTGGCAGCGCTGGACGTGGGTCCTCCCCGAGAGCGTCCATGGCACCCTTGTCGAGGTCGCCCGGCCCTACCGGGCGATCGACGGCCGGTGGGAGTCGGCGTCCGAGCCGCCGTCGTGATCGCTGTCTCCGCCGAACGACTGATGGGTGAATCGAGATAATGGACTTCAATCCGACCGACGAGATGAAGCTCTTCCGCGACACCGTGCACGACTGGGTCGAGCGCGAGGCTCCGAAGGCGTACGCCCGGGAGCTGGAGGCGAAGGAGAGCGAGTACCCGCTCGAGCTGTGGGACAAGATGACCGCCGCCGGCTTCCACGGCATCGCTGTCCCCGACGAGTACGGCGGCCAGGGCGGCGACATCCTCATGCAGGTCGAGCTGGCGCGCGGCCTGGCGCGCTCGCTGGCCGGGCTCGCGTGGGTGTGGGCGTTGACCTCGTTCGCCGGGGCCAAGTCCATCTCGCTGATGGGCAGCGACGAGCAGAAGCAGCGCTTCCTGCCGGCGATCGCCCGCGGCGAGCTGCGCTACTCGATCGGGTTCACCGAGCCCGGCGGCGGCACCGACGTCCTCGGCGCGATGGGCACGTTCGCCAAGAAGGTCGACGGCGGCTGGATCGTCAACGGCAACAAGACCTGGTGCACGTCCGCCCACGTCGCCGACTACATCCTGCTGCTGGCCCGGACCGACCGCGACGTCGCCAAGCAGCACCAGGGCCTGTCGCTCTTCCTCGTGCCGACCAAGGCCGACGGCGTGAGCATCAACGAGCTGTCCAAGCTCGGGATGCGCGCGATCGGCTCCTGCGACGTCGGGCTCGACGACGTCTTCGTGCCCGACGACCTCGTCCTCGGCGAGCCCGGCAAGGCGTGGTACGCGCTGCTGCCGACGCTCAACAACGAGCGCACGCTGGTCTCCGCCTTCTGCCTGGGGATCCTCGACGGCGTCCTCGAGGACGCGCTGGCCTACGTGCACGAGCGCAAGGCCTTCGGGAAGCCGATCGGCCAGTTCCAGGTCATCCAGCACTACATCGCCGACATCGCGATGCAGCGCAAGTCGATCGAGCTGATGGTCTACAACGCGGCGTGGATGCAGGACAACGACATCCCCGCGCACATCGAGACGAGCATGGTGAAGGTCATGGCCTCCGACGCGGCGGTCAGCGCGGCGGACCGCGGCATCCAGATCCTCGGCGGGATGGGCTACTCCGCCGAGACCGACATGCAGCGCTACTGGCGCGACGCGCGCCTGTGGCCGATCGGTCCGATCACCAACGAGATGGCGCGCAACACGATCGCCGAGCAGCTCGGCCTGCCGCGGTCGTTCTGATGGAGGCGTCGGGACTCGAACACCTCTCCGGCGCGGTGTTGCCGGAGGGGTCGTTCACCATCGCCGCCGACGAGAACCGGCGCCTGGCCGCGCTGCTGGGCGCCGAGCCCGACGACGGTGGCCTCGCGCACCCGCTGTACGGCTACGTCGCGGCGCAGCGGGGGATCGGGATCGGCGTCGAGGGGCTGCTCGCGATGGCCGACTTCCCGATCGCCGACGGCCCGATGCTCGGGTCGTGCCGGCTGGAGTACGAGCGGCCCCTGCGGGTCGGCGTGCCCTACCGGGTCACCGGCGAGATCGCGGGGATCGAGCGCAAGTCCGGCCGCAAGGCCGGCACGTTCGACGTCCTGACGGTGCGCGAGACGCTGACCGAGCCCGACGGTGCGCGCGCCGCCGCGGTGGCCAACGTGTTCATCCTGCCGCGGCGGGCGGCATGAGCGCGGGTGCGCCGGCCGACGGCGCCGCGCTGGGGCCGTGGACGCTGGAAGCCGTGGACCCCGATGCGATGCGGGCGATGGGCGAGCTCCTGGCCGACCCCAACCCCATCCACTTCGACGCGGACGCCGCGCGGGCCGCGGGCCTCGGCGACCGCCCGATCAACCAGGGCCCGGCGAACTTCGGCTACGTGCTGGAGATGCTCCGGGCCGCGGTGCCCGGCGCCACCGTCCGCGACCTCGACGTGCGCCTGCTGGGCCAGGTCGCGGCGGGTGACCGGGTCGTCGCCGCGGGGCGCGTCGAGGAGACGCGCGACGAGGACGGCGTCCTGCGGATCGTCTGCGCGGTCTGGCTCGACGTCGACGGCGGCTCGCGCGCGCTCGACGGCACCGCCGTGCTCACGCTGCCGCGCGGCTGAGCGCGGCGCCCCCTCAGCCCACCGGGCGCCGCGCGTCGAGCCGCGGCGCCTGGGCGACGCCCGCGGCCTCCAGCTCGTCGGCGATGCGCTGCCGCAGCACGTACTTCTGGATCTTGGTCCCCGACATCGGCCAGTCGGTGACGAACCGGACGTACCGCGGCACCTTGTAGCCCGCGATCTTGCCGATGCAGAAGTCGATCAGCTCGTCCTCGGACGTCTCCGTCCCCGGGCGCAGCTGGACGTACGCCGCGGCGACCTCGGTGTAGCGCGCGTCGGGGGCGCTGACGACCTGCACGAGGTCGACCGCCTCGTGGCGGGCGAGGTAGTCCTCCACCTCGACCGCCGACACGTTCTCGCCACCGACCTTCAACATGTCCTTGAGGCGCCCCGCGTAGATGAGGCGGCCGCCCTCGTCGACGGAGGCGAGGTCGCCGGTGTGGAACCAGCCGCCGGCGTCGATCGTGGCCGCCGTCTGCTCGGGGTCCTTGTAATAGCCCTCGAAGCGGGAGTACCCGCGGAAGCACAGCTCGCCGACCTCGCCGACCGGGCGCTCGTCGCCGGACTCGGGGTCGACGACCTTGACCTCGATGCCGTCCAGCGGCGTCCCGAGGGTGCCGATGCGCACCTCGTAGGGGTCGTCGGGGTGGGGGAGCGTGAGGTTGGTCGCGCACTCGGTCGAGCCGTAGGAGGTGACCTGGCGCGCCCACGGCATCCGCGCCTCGAACTGCGCGAGCTTCTCCGGCGTGGCGATGTTCTGGATCAGCCGGATCGACGTGAGGTCGGCGTCCGCGAAGCGCGGGTGGTTGAGGATCGCCAGCCAGATCGTCTCGAAGGCGGGGTAGGCGACGGTCACGCGCTCGTCCTCGAGCATGCGCAGCGACACGTCGGCGTCGAAGTGGCCGGCGTGGCAGTACGTCGCGCCGACCGAGAAGCACCCGAGCATCGGGCCGATGCCGCCGCAGTGAAACAGCGGGAGCGGGTCCCAGAAGACGTCGTCGGCGGTGAGCAGGAACCGCGTGCGGGCGACGTTGCCGGCGTGGCGGACGAGCGCTTCGTGGGTCAGCAGGCAGCCCTTCGGACGCGCGGTCGTGCCCGACGTGTACATCAACAGCGCGACCGACCGCACCATGACGCGCGCCTGCAGTCGCTTGACGTCCTGCAGCGGAACGCGCGCCGCCGCGGCGTCGAGGTCGGCGCGCGTGAGGAAGCCCGGGCGGGCGCCGCCGCCGAGGTCGACGACCTGACGCAGCAGCGGCGCGGCGCCCAGCTCCAGCGCCATCGGGTCCTGCGTCGCCAGCTCCGGGAAGACCTCGGCGATCAGCGCCGGGTAGTCGGCCGCCCCGGCGCCGCCCGCGGTCAGCAGGAGGCGCACGTCGCCGTGGGCGAGGACGTAGCCGCACTCGTGCGTCTTGAAGCGACCGTTGATCGGCACGCCGATCGCGCCGAGCTTGGCGATGCCGATCAGCGCGGCCGCGAACTCGAGCCGGTTGGGCATCAGGATGCCGACCTTGTCGCCGGGCTGGACGCCGAGGCCGTGGATCGCACGGGCGAAGTGGTCGGTCAGCGCGGCGAGCTCGCGGTAGGTCGCGCGGGCGTCGGGAAAGACGAGCGCGGTGCCGTCGGCCTGCTCGGCGCGCCCGTCGACGAGATCGCCCATGGTCGTCACGTTGATGGCCATGACCGGGATGTCTACCACCGAACGGTTGGTTGGTGCAAGGCCGCGCTAGGCCGGCGCGTCGGCCAGGCCGACCACGACGTCGAACGTCCGCGCGGCGAGGTCGGCGGCCGGCAGGTCGAGGCCCAGCTCGCTGCCGAGCTGTAGTGCCGCAGCGAGGTCCTTGTGCGCGAAGCCGGCCATGCGCTCGCGGCGGTCCTGGTCCTCGGGCGTCGTCGCGGGCCCGGCGCCGGGCGTGAACCCGCGCTTGAGGATCGCGGTCGAGCCGCCGGTCCACGGGTCGCTGGCGTCGACGACCTCGATCAGCTTCTCGACCGGCACACCCGCAGCGGTCGCCAGGCGGGCGGCCTCCCAGGCGACGTGCGCGCCGGCGAAGTACAGGAGGTTGCGCGCGAGCTTGGCCTGCATCCCGGTGCCCAGCGCGCCGGTGTGCACGGCGGGCTTGGAGAACGCCTCCAGCACGGGGCGGACGCGGGCGACCGCGTCGTCGTCGCCGCCGACCATCGAGACGATCGCGCTGTGCTCCAGCGCCTGCGGGCCGCCGGTCACGCCGCAGTCCAGCAGCGCCACGCCGCGCTCGCGGCAGGCCGCCTCTGCCCAGCGGATGGTCTCGAGCGTGACCGTGCTGAGGATGATCACGTCGGAGGGGACGTCGGTGGCGGCGAGGATGCCGTCGTCGCCGGCGAGGACCTCGCGGACCTGCGCGTCGTCGAAGACGGCGACCAGGACGACCGCGGTGGCCTCGGCGACCGCGCGCGCCGACACGGCGCCGGTGGCGACGTCGGCGTAGCGCTGCACGACCTCCGCGCTGACGTCGTGCGCCACGACCCCGTGTCCCGCGCCCGCGAGCGAGCGTGCCACGCCGCCGCCGATCGCTCCGAGTCCCAGCACGCCCACCGCGGTGGACCCGGCGTCAGCCATGCCACTCTCCTCGTTTGATTTGACCATACGGTCGGTAGTCTAAGCGCCGCGTACGCGGCCTCACGATTTCTACCAAACGGTAGACGAATCGCTCCTGAAGGGCTACAGTTCCCCGCCCATGTCGCATACGGTCAACACCCTTCCGGCGCTGGACGACGAGGCCGCGCACTGGCCCTCCGTCGAGCTGAACGCCTGCCCGTTCCCCTTCTACGAGGGCCTGCGCGGCCAGGAGGCCATCTACAAGCATCCTGACCGCGACGAGTACCTCGTGTCGCGCTACGCGGACATCCGCGCGATCCTCAAGCTGCCCAAGGCGTTCTCCAACGACATCGACGGCGAGGCCGCGGCCGCGCTGGAGCAGGTCCTCGGGCCGGGCGCCGAGTGCCCCGTGGACCGCGTCGTCACCTCGACGAACATGCCGCAGAGCGACCCGCCGGAGCACACGCTCAAGCGCCGCCGGTCGCGCTTCATGGTCGAGCCCCGCCGCCTGGAGTCCTACGAGCCGATCATCGAGGGCCTCGTCCACGAGCAGATCGACGCGTTCCTGGACCGGGGCACGATGGAGTTCTGCAGCGAGTTCGCCAACCCGCTGGCCTTCCGGCTCATCTGCCGCATCCTGGGCTTCACGCCGGCCGAGGTCGACGTCTTCTGGAGCAAGGGTAACCCCACGACCGGTCACGGCGCCCGCTACCTGTCGGCCGAGGAGCGCGCCGAGCTCGAGGCGCGCCCGTCGCCCGAGGACTTCCTGCGCGAGCAGATCCTCGCGCGCTACGAGAACCCCACCGAGGACGCGCTCACCGAGCTCATCCAGATCCACGTGGAGAAGGACGGCGTCCTGCCGCTGGAGTACCTCGTGACCGAGGCCACGCTGCTGCTCAACGCCGGCAACGAGACCACGGCGCGCATGCTGGCCAGCACGATGCGGCTGCTGCTCGACCGCCCCGACGTGCTCGCCGCCGCCCGCGCCGACCACGCGCTCATCCCCGCGGTGATCGAGGAGTCGCTGCGCTACGAGGCGCCGACGCAGTGGGTCACGCGCCGCTGCGTCGCCGACACCGACATCGGCGGCACGCCGATCCCGGCCGGCGCGCTCGTCGTCCTGCTCTACGCCTCCGCCAACCGCGACGACGAGCGCTGGGGCGACGACGCCGCCGAGTTCACCATCGGCCGCGAGGGCAGCATCAAGCACCAGCTCGCCTTCGGCTCCGGCGCACACTTCTGCCTCGGGGCGCCGATCGCGCGCCTGGAGGGCAAGATCGCGCTGGAGATCCTGCTCGACCGCATCACGAACATCGCCTACGCCGATCCGGACGCGCCGATCGAGAACATCCACAACATCCAGAAGCGCGCGCCCAAGGAGCTCCACCTCCGCTTCACCGCCACCGAGGGTGGCACGGGTGGGCGCTGACGGCGGCGGCGACTGGATCCACCACGAGCTCAACCTCTCGCGCCCGGACGACAACCCGGACGCCGAGTGGGAGGCGTGGCGCGCCTACGAGGTCGCCTCGCGCGGCTACCCGCTGCCGACCTGGGACATGTTCTCGCGGCTGCGCCCGGACGTCGTCAAGCGGTGGCTCGTCGAGCAGCAGCGCATCCACGACGTCGAGGGCGGGTTCTGGACGACCCTGACGTTCCTGCACTACTACGCCGTGGTGGGCTTCGAGGTCGGCGCCGGCTACACGCTCGACATCATCAACCGCGCCGGCCACGCGCTGGCCGACGTGACCGACACGCTGGCCGTGGCGTTCCTCAACAGCCCGTCGATGGGCATGAACGCGATGGCGCCGGCGCTGAGCGAGCGGCTCGCGCGCTGGGACGAGCCGGCGCAGCCGTTCGCCTGGCCGGACGGCTGGGACACCGACTACGCGCGGCTGCGCTGCGGCGCCGACTTCTCCTCGCCGCGCGCCACGCCCGAGGACCTCGCGGCGATCCGGCGGTGGTACCTCGACGTCACCGGCGAGGTCCCGCGCGCCGTGGAGTTCCTCGCCGAGCACCACCCCGACGTGCTGAAGGCGCTCCGCGGCCGCCTCGAGACCGCGCTGCGCAGCATGCCGGTGCAGATGCTCCCGTACCTGCTGATCGGCCTGGAGGCGTCGCGCATGGCGCCCGACGCGCTGCGCGACGCCCTGCTGCTCGGCCGCGGGCTGGGGCTCACCAAGCGCCAGGCGATCGCCGCGGCGATGCCGTCGCTGTTCTACTCGTCCTTGGGCGGGATCTCGGTGCTGGACCGCGTGGGCGCGGACCTGCTGGCCGACTGGTGACCGCGGGCCGGACGCCGCTCAGGCGTCCGGGGTCGTGTCGGCGTCGTGGTCGGTGCCCTCGAAGCCCGAAGGGCGGTAGGTGCCGTAGACCATGTGCTCGACCATCGCCATGCCGGTCGCGCCGCCGGGGCCGTGCAGCCGCGCCGCGAACTCCGTGGCGCCCAGCCGCCGGCGCCGCGGCAGGTGCGCGCCGAAGGGCTTGGCGTTGGGGTCGGTGACGTCGTGGCGGCTGGACTCGACGACCTCGGGGCCGCGCCACACGCCCGGGCTCGCGCCGTCCGACCAGCCCTGGTTGTAGCCGAAGGCCTGCGGGTGCACGCCCTCGCAGACGACCTCGAAGGTGTAGTCGTACTCGGTGCCGTCGGTGGCGACCAGGGTGTAGGTCCCGGCCTTCAGCCGCCGCGACCCCGGGACGTACTCGAACGCGTGGCGCATCGACGCCAGCGTGATCGTCCGGTCGCCGTCGCGGATCTCGCCGGCGAAGTCGAGGACGTTGCCGTCGACGTCCTCGTGGCCGTGGACGAAGCCGACCTGCGTCCCGCACCGGAACGGGATCCAGATCCGGATCGCGCGCGGGTCGCGCGCCTCGTCGAGGACGCCGCCCAGCGGCGTGCGCGGGCCCATGCTGGAGCGGATGCCCCAGGAGTGGTCGCGCGCGGCGTGCCAGTCGTCGACTTCGGTGCGGGCGCCGTCGACCGACATCCACCCGGCCGGCCGGCACACGCCGGTGTAGCGCAGCACGTCGTTGAGGACCACGCCGTGGCGGTGCTGCAAGGCGCGGTCCTCGGTCCACAGCGTCTCGGCGGTCAGGTGCACGTCCCACTCCAGCCCCTGCTCGTTGGGGCCGAGCGTTACGCGCTGCACCTTCAGCGGCTCGACGATCTCGATCCGCAGCGGCCCGACCTGCAGCTCGTTGGCGCGCGGCCGCAGCGCGCGCGAGAAGCGCACGGCGCGCTGCTCGCCGCCCACCACCATCCCGGCGTAGCCGTCGAGCACGTTGTTGTTGGGGTGCATGCGCATCCCCATGAAGGCGTAGTGGCCTTCGGTGTAGAACGCGAACCAGTAGCCGTCGTTGAAG